>NZ_JBHIQN010000014.1:0-34023 GCF_042196525.1 Bartonella sp. AC62GZZY | reverse complement strand
TCCAAGCCTTTTTAGCAGAGATAGAACGAGAGATAAAACAACTCTCTACAAAAGCTGCTTAACCTTATGGGGGTGTTTTGTTCCCCGCATATCTACGAGCACCCCCACCCTTCCTAACACTTTCAAGTAATGCGTGATTCACGAAATGGGTGAATTGCGTCTCAATGTAGGAGAAAAGATATGGCACCTCGTAAAGCTATCATAACGCAAGCAGACATTGCACGAGCTTTAAGAGAAGCAAAAAAACAAAAATGCGAACTCATAGAAATCAAACCTACCGGTGAACTGCTTATCTATCTTAAAGCAGATATCCCATTACCAAACTCAACAGCACATCCTGATAAAATATGGAATTTATCTCGTGATGATTATGAATTTGATATCGTCTTATAGGTGATCACCATGCCAAAACCACGCCCCCCTCATCTCGTTAAACAAATTACTCAACATGGCAAAATTGTATGGTATGTACGTATTGGTCACGGCAAACGCATTAGAATACGCGGGACCTATGGAACGCAAGAGTTTGTTGATAACTACAAAAGCGCACTTGCCGAATTACAAGGGCTTATACTTCCTAAATCCAAAACCGGTAAACTTGTTGAAGGGTCATTTGCATGGCTGCTTAAACAGTATTTAAACAGCTCTAATTGGCATAGCCTCTCTACAGTTACAAAAAAGCAAAGAGAATACATCCTTATGAAGATATGCGATTCCGTAGGAGATATCCCATACCAAGCAATTAATAAGAAACATATCATAGCTGGAGTTGAACGGCGTAAAGAAACACCAGCAATGGCTAGAGAATTTCTGAAAGTACTTAATGGGCTTTTTAATTGGGCGATTGACCAAGGTCTTTTGGAAAACAATCCAACTTTAGGGGTCAAAAAACCTCCTCTAAAAAATAAAGGGGGCTTTCCTGTTTGGACAGAAGAAGATGTTGAGAAATATTATAAAAGATGGCCTCATGGTACCCATGAACGTGTTTGGATTGATGTTCTTCTTTACACGGGGTTGCGCCGTGGTGACGCCGTTCGTATTGGTTGGAAAGATGTTAAAGATAATATCATTCATCTCAAAACAGAAAAAAGTAAATTCCAAACAGATGTTTTTCTCCCTATTTTACCGGAATTAGCCAAAACACTTGAAGCTGGTCCTATTGGTGAGGACACATTCATTTGTAGTAAACACGGGGGGAAAATACCTAAAGAAAGATTCGGAATTACATTTTATAATGCTTGTACCCAAGCAGGTATCAAAAAAACAGCCCATGGCTTAAGAAAATTAGCAGCAACACGCGCAGCTAATTCTGGTGCAACAGTATCACAACTCAAAGCAATTTTTGGCTGGACACATGATGCTATGGCATCTCTCTACACAAAGAGCGCAGATCGCAAAAAACTCGCTCTTGAAGCCATAAAAAAGCTTCAAAAAGATGGGGGATAGAGGAAAAAAAACGTAATAGAATCAGGATTCCTCAATTCCCCCATATTAGACATAACTATTTCATTTTACTTGCTGTTTAAATCCAATAACAGAATAATTCAAAGTTTATCAAGGATAATATCTTTTAATTCAAAGCCCATGAACTATGAGCAAAAGCATCGAATGTTCTTCCACCTGTCTCTCTGTTAGGACTCGGCGGCTTTCTAGTAAAGAAATATACAAAATATGCGATTAAAGCAAAAATCGCTGTCTCCATCCCCATTAAACCCGCAACTTTTTGGACATTTTTCTCAGCCCCTTGTCCTCCAAACTGGCTAATAATCATACCAACAGCTTTAATAACTCTATTTTCTTGTGTCATTACAGAAATAAAACCAGCATTTTGAAATCTATCATTTAAAGAATCAGCATTGGCTCTTAAAATCTGTGAAAAGAAAATCGCTACTGCAACAAAACATACTATACAATGCTTGAATATTTTCATCATAACCACCTAATTACAATATTTAATAAAATAAATTTTCTTTACTGCCCCTCTAAATAGAAAACATTCCGTTATATATCAATAAAGTATATTTATCTTATTACAATAAAAATATAATACAAAATTTAATTAATAATTTTATTTAAATTGTTATTTTTATATTATATTACACTTGTAATATATCCATTACATGTTTATTTAAGAGTTGTCAATTATTTTATTTGTAATTTATACTATGTAATTTAATGATAAAAATAAATTTATTTTGTTGTTTTTTAGTTACACGCAATGTTTTTATTTTTTTATATAATATAGTAAAATAAATATTTTTATAAAATAATTTTTTCTTAGTATAGATTAAGAAAAAATATTTGCCCCAGCTACAATTAGCGTAAGCACCAGCTTAATTCTTTGATTGAAAAAGCTAAATTAAGTAAGATAAGGGATAACTTTGGTAAATGCGCCAAATCTAATGCCATAAGCTATTACACATTTCAACGATTTCACAGCCATACGTTTCTACAAAAACGTGGAATAATTTTAATAAAGTTCATTGTCTTCCACAATTATAACTTTCTAACATTAATATAATTCCACAACTTTAAGATAAAATAGAGAAATAAAAATGAATACACCTTCTTTCTAACCAAGATAAAATGATTAAAAATATAAATCATAAAAAATTTAATAATGTCCAATAAAAGCATTTTTGCACAAACCTTTTGTAATGCTAATCGTTATAATTCTTCAGTTTATCAAAATGATAATCTAGAATAGCCGTAAAATGATGTGATCGTATATTTTTTGAGTTAATACGAAAAATTTATGGATATTCAAATCAGCTCATGCCCCTTTTCATCTTAGAAAAGATATCAATCACGAAAATTAGCATAGATATATATTTTGGAAAAAAATTTAAATAACGTTGATATGGATAGATTATTTGCTAGCAAACAATCTTCTCTATTAAATCAGAGTGTTCACTACTGTGATATTTTAATCTCAATCACGACAACACTTCAATAACAGACTAAAATATAGATTCACTATAAGCTTAAAATAAAAATTTTGGAATTAATCATACATACAATGAATGAACCATAAAATACAAAAGTAATCATAACACTAGAAAATGAAAAAGCTTATCACTCTTGTTCACTATTCCTTCCTCTCTCATTTTTTCTGTGTTATTTTTAAAGTCTTGTAAAAAATATGAATTACATGCAAAAAAAATTAGCCCTTTGTAATCTCTACGCCATCAATCACATTAGTTTTATTAATGATAAGCAATAACATCTGTATAGCTCTAAGCTTAGAGAACAACACCAGATTAAAATATCATTTTTATTTATTGTAAAAGAGGATGTAAAACTCCATTTTTCTCTTATCATTGTTAAGAAAAATTGAAAAATGAGCTTATTAATATTAAAAAAATAGAAAATAATTTTTTACAAAATAATATCTTATTTAATTACTGTTTAAAATAACCCATTTAAAATAATATAAATATATTATGTTTATATTGTATGTGTTTAAATTTTATATTTCTAATTAAATAATAATATTTATAATAACACTAAAATATTACATAATAAATATCTTTCTATTAAATAAAATCATAACATGAAATAATAAATTCACAATAAAATTAAGTATAATTCTCTTAGTTTACCAGTAAAACAAATAAATATATTTAATTATGTTATTGAACTCAGTTGCATTACCATCGTTTTTGCCCGCTTTGCTTAGTGGATCCTTTTATTTCCAAGCAATTATTAACTGAATTTTGACTGCTCAGCATGCTGAAAAATCTCTATGTGATTGTTGTCTTGATAATTGCTATCATGTTGTTTGGCGAAGCTCTTAGCTTTCTATCGGGCAACTTAAAAGCTTTATTCTGTCAATTTTCTTATTGTTTAAGCAAAAACTCACCCACATAATAATAGCACCAACAAAATCCGCACAAATAACCACATTTTGCACATATAAAAATTACCCATCTTTGACAATTTTTTAGCATTATATTAGCATTATAAACGTAACAAAAATAAATTTTGCTCAGATGAGAAAACACTACTAATATTGTACACCATCTTACCATGGCTTTTGTCATCAAGCTGCCATCTAAACTCAAACTAAAACTGATCTAAAACCAAGAAATTTAACTCTCTGATTTCTGTTGTAAATTCTTTGCTCAGAGCTATAGAAATACAACTGATTTTATGCATGAATATGTCTAATAAAAAATCCTCATGTGTAAATTTTACATGCCCTATACCACCAGCATAAATAACGATAATCTACGCTATAATAGAATTATTCACTCAATTTTTTTATTTTTATAATCATGATGACTTTTATATCATCCCCCTAATCCATTAAATTTAATAATTGTTTTCTTATAGATTATGAAAGTCATGACTATAGAAAGAAAAGTGCTCGACAGAAGATATCCAATATTCCATTCGCCTTTACCAAGTAACAGGGATACAGGAAAAGAAGCAGAAAAAGCCATGGGAAGCATAAACAAAAGCCATTTTACAATGCTTGAGGGATAAATTCCTATTGGTACAAATGAAAGCTCGTAAATCATTTCATGAAAATATTCGACAGGCATCTTACGGCTAATAATAAATGTCACAAAATTAAACATCATGAAAAAACAAATATTGACGATAAAAACACAAAATATTGCAACAATAAAAGAGATCCATTTTAGCTTAAGATCATACATATCCGGTAATGATACGAACAAATAGGCACTAACATAAAGAACAAATAGCTTTATCAGATTAAGTGGTTTGCACCAACCAAACAACATCAACAACCAGATTGAAACAGGCTTTATCAAGTAGGGTTCAATTTTACCATCCGCTACTTTTTCAAAAAACGTTTCAATAGAATGAGTAAAAATATTCAAAAATATCCCAAGTAAAACAAAGACAACAAAGATAAAATGAATTTCATCTCTGCTATAGTTACCAATCTTTCCTGAAAAAGAAGATATTCTATCAATAAATATGAATTGAATAAAATAATAGCATAGAGAAAGAATAAACTCCCCAGCCAAATTCTTACCATAAACAATCTGTCGGCAGATATTCAGGCCGATAAAATGAAGGATTATTTTCATCTCAACCGCCCGCTCCATAATACATCTTCATTCCTTTATTCCAAGCAATATGAATTAAGCATAAAAGACACAAAATATAAGCAAAACTTCCGAAAAAAAACTGCTGAAACAACGCTAAATTTTGCGTCGCGAAAAACTCGGCAGGAGCTGATATCATGAAACGATAAGGATTAAATTGCATGAGTGGAATAAGCCACACCGGCCAAAAAGATGGTGGTAAAAGAACACCCCCAAGAAGCGCTGAACTGAGAATACTGAAAGAGAGTAATATATTGTACTCAATCACCCAAAAACTTAATAAGGCAATCCCGAAAGAGAGTAAAAAACAAAGCAATTGTGATAGAATAACAACCAGAAAAAAGAACAGAAAAGAGATGACCAATCCCAGAATATTTTCATAGGATAAAACAAGCTTTGCAACAAAAAGAGCCAATAACGGAATGCAATATAATACACTCTCTCCTAAAAAAGTAAAAAGTATTTGTGTCATATAACTAAAGGGTTTTGTGAGATAGACTTCTAATTGACCTTCCCTAACATGATGAGAAAAAAACTTAATCACATTATAACCATTATTTAAACGTCCTAAGACTAAAGCAAAAGCATAATAATACATCATATCATGAAAGCTAAAGCCATTTATGGTGTTTCCCATATCAGAGAAAAGTGCATTCCATAATAGAAGTTGAATAATAAATGGCGAAAGTGTCCCAATGACAATATCAGTAAAAAACATGGCTCTATCACTTAGAATAGAGAGTAATCCATTCCTTGCATAAAAAAACATGCCAAAACAATAATTAAATAAATTCTTTAAATTTAACACGGAGCATCTCCTCAAATGAGGGAGTGGACACAGAAAACGTACAGTTGAATTTAGTTGTCATTTCCCGTATGAAATGCGAATAATCTCCACGAGGTAACGAAATTTCCAATGAACATTCTTCATTGTTCAGTTTTTTATTTTTTAAAGGAGCGGACAATTTTAACGAAAGTTCATCCATTCTCTTTACAACAGCATAAAGCGCCTGCAAGTGTTCACAAAAAAATGTCACTTTCACCAAAGAAGGAAGCATATTTTTAAATGCATCAATATCACCGTAAAAGTGTTTGTTTCCTTTATGCAAGAGAAGAATATCATCAACGTAACCATCAATATCCCCCATATCATGACTTGTGATGATGTATCCCATCCCTCGCTCTCTTTTAAGTTTTGTAAGTAGCTCCCTAATTTCATGCTTAGAAGTAATATCAAGACCAATAGTTGGTTCATCTAGGAACAATAATTTAGGTCTAAAAGATAAATTAAATGCCAATTCACTTTTGACTCTCTCACCCAAACTCAGCATTCGCACTGGCTTGTCCATGATATGCGCAATACCAAGCAACTCTGCAATCTCTTTAAGGTCGCGGATAAAAGAGGTTCGTTCAATACCATATAAGGGTTGCACCATATCCAAACTGTAACGTAGAGGTAAATCCCACCATAAACAACTCTTATGACCAAAGACCACACCCAACTGTCTAAACAGATCTTTCTTGGTTTTATACGGATTAAATCCCAAGACTTTAACACTTCCCTTATCAACGAATTGTATACCAGCAAGTATTTTAATCAGTGTTGATTTACCTGCCCCGTTAGCTCCGAGGATAGCAAGAGATTGTCCTGAAAAAAGGGTAAAACTGATATCTTTCAGCACGTGATAATTCGTATATACTGGCTTAAAGAGAGAAAGCACTCTGTTTTTGAAAGAAGTTCCTCTGTCCATGCTACGGTATATTTTTGAGACGTTATTAACGTCAATCAATAATGATCCCATCAGTCACTCCTCATTTCAACTTATCCCCTCTTGGAATGTTCCCATAATCTTTGAATATCTGTTTTTTCACTGGAAAAAACGACCATGTTCTCCCCCTCCTAAAGAGCAATAAACGCACCTAAAGCTTTAATCTCCAATTTTTGGTATAGCATATTTCTTCAATCTGATGCATTCACTGAAATAAAGCATTAAGAATGCTAAAAGTTGTTTCTTCTTTTACGAAAGAAAATCTTTCGAACAAATTCAGATAAATAAAGTAAGTAGAAAAATAATTGATCATCGAAAGGAGAGCTTTGTTAATAAATCTTCATGGTGTAAGCAAAGGTACAAATAGTAAATCTATCATAAGTATATCAAATCACATTGATAACAAAACAAACCTCCTTAACAACAGGATTTTTTTGAGAGGCTACTTTTCCTCAGCATTACTATAAAATGCCTCAATTATCTCCCATGAAAAATTAAAAAACGCCTTTACACATTTCAGCAAATATCCCTTCAGATTTTATCTCATTCATCTTCCTCAACAGACACGCCTCCCCAATATACGGCCCTACAGATAAATTCAAAGGAGCAGCTTCATCAACTCAGATTATTAACGATACACCTTATCTAGAGATAATAATACAATCAATATGAATAAAGAACTGTAGAAAGAAAATTTATGATATTTCAAAATTCATCACTCAAAAACACCATTTTCTCATAGCGATTATACTAAAGCTCTCTTCAAATGACGCCCTATCCATCTCATCAAATTTATAGACAAAATTTTTACCAATCAAAAAGGATAAATGAATCTTTTTTACTCTGTTTCAGCATCACTCTCATTAAAAGACAAAAGATTAAAACTTTGAACCATATGAGGTGGTAAAGGTGCAACAATGTCCAATACTCCTCCTGAAGGATGAGGAATACGAATACGACGTGCATGAAGGTGGAGACGATTTTGAATTCCTCCTGGTAATGTCCAATTACTATCAGAAAAAAAATATTTTGAATCGCCAATGATAGGATGATCCATATGGGCAGCATGCACACGAAGCTGATGTGTTCTCCCTGTATAGGGTTCCATTTCAAGCCACGAAAGAGCCCGCCCTCGCGTATCTAAAACGCGATAGTAGGAAACCGCATGATGTGAATCTGGCTCCCCATGTTCACAAACACGCATTTTATCACCTTGTGCAGTCATTTCCTTAACCATCCACGTTGAAATTTTGTCCTGCTTTTTTTTAGGCACACCCCGAACCAACGCCCAATAAGTCTTTTTTGTTTCTCGCGCTCTAAAAGCAGCTGTTAAGGACTGAGCAGCTCCCCTTGATCGCGCAACAATAAGCACACCCGACGTCTCACGATCAAGACGATGAACCAAACGCGGCTTTTCACCTTTTTTATTGCGCCATACCTCAAGCATACTATCCATATGACGTGTTAAACCAGAGCCTCCTTGTACAGCCAACCCTGCTGGTTTATTAAAAACAAATACCTTTGGATCTTCATAAAGCAGCATTTTTTTCAAAACGGTCCCATCATCCTGCCCACGAAGTGTTTTACCCGTTATTGGAAGATTTTCTTTTTCATTAATAGGGAGAGGTGGAATACGGACAGCCTGTCCCATACAAAGACGCGTATCGGCTTTAACACGTCCACCATCAACCCGTATCTGACCAGAACGCAACAGTTTTTGCAAGACTCCAAAACCAAGTCCTGGATAATGCACTTTAAACCAGCGATCTAAGCGCATTCCATCTTCATCTGCCTCAACTTTTTTTATTTCTACGCCTGCCATGAAAGTTCCCTTGCCTGATAATTTTATTGATCTATTTTTGCGCCTTTATAAGCACAAATATAAACACAAAAATTCATATTTTAATTGGCTTTATCACACCATATTACAGTTAGTATCCAAAATTGCCTTTTCTTAACGTCCAAATTTTATTAGCTAAAAATTAAGCGTTATAAAAAAATCAATACCTTTACGCTTAACAGCGAATGGAGATAATTAACAGTGTCCTTATTCAAAACCTATGCACGTGTTCTCACTTACCTAAACAGAGAAAAAAATGCATCCCTTTTAATCTGTACCGCTAATGTTATGTTAGCGATTATCACCATTGCAGAACCTATTTTATTTGGACGGGTTATCGATTCTATTACAGAAAAAACAGGTATCATCTCTACTCTTGCCATTTGGGTTTGTTTTGGACTTTCACATATTATCGCTTATGTCCTTGTTGCTCGCGGTGCAGACCGCTTAGCCCATAGACGTCGCTTAACGGTTTTAACAGAATCTTTCGAACGTATCATTGCCATGCCGTTAATTTGGCATCAACAACGCGGAACGTCTAACGCACTCCATACACTTTTGCGCGCTATAGATTCCATGTCAACCATATGGCTTGATTTTATGCGACAACATCTCTCAACGCTTGTCGCCTTATTGGTTCTCATCCCCATAGCCTTTAATATGAATTGGCGCCTTTCAATAGTCTTGGTTGTGCTTGCCATCATCTATATATTAATTGCACGTTTAGTGATGCGAAAAACAAAAGACGGACAAGCCGCTGTAGAATGCTATCATCATAACCTTTTTAAACATGTCAGTGATTCAATCTCTAATGTTTCCATTGTACAAAGTTATAACCGAATAAAAGAAGAAACTTTCATACTGCACCAACATACAAATGCTCTGCTTAAAGCACAAAATCCTGTTCTCAATTGGTGGGCGCTCGCCAGTGGCTTAAATCGAATGGCTTCAACGATTTCAATCGTTTGTGTTCTTCTCCTTGGAGCTTTTTTTGTTGCAAAAGGTCAACTACGAGTAGGTGACGTCGTTGCTTTTGTTGGATTTGCACAACTCATGATTAGCCGCCTAGACCAAATGAGCAATTTTATTCATTGTGCAATATCCTCACAAGCAAAACTGCAAGAGTTTTTTGAAATGGAAGACTCAACCTTTCATATCAACGAACCGCAGAATCTTCCCTCCCTCCAAAATGTTAAAGGCACCATACAATTTCATCACGTGACCTATAAATTTCCAAATTCTTCTCAAGGTGTTTTTGATATTTCTTTTGAGGTTAAAGCAGGACAAACTGTTGCGATTGTAGGACCAACAGGAGCTGGAAAAACAACGTTGATCAATCTGTTGCAGCGCGTATACGACCCTACCTTTGGGCATATCTCCATTGATGGAATAAATATATGCTCGATCAATCGCGAATCTTTACGCAAATCTCTAGCAACAGTATTTCAAGACTCAGGTCTTTTCAACCGTACTATTCATGACAATATTTCAATAGGAAAAGCGAGCGCAACGAATGAAGAACTTTATGAAGCAGCAAAAATAGCAGAAGCTCACGATTTTATTCTAAAAAAAGCTGATTATTATAACACAATGGTGGGCGAACGAGGATCTCAATTATCAGGTGGAGAAAAACAGCGACTAGCAATTGCACGCGCTGTTTTAAAAAATGCCCCTATTCTCATTCTAGATGAAGCAACAAGCGCTCTTGATGTTGAAACAGAAGCACGTGTCAAAAATGCCCTTGATTGCATAAGCCATAATCGCACCACTTTCATTATAGCACATCGCCTCTCAACAGTACGCAATGCTGATGTAGTACTCTTTCTAGAACATGGTCATTTAATTGAAAAAGGAAGCTTTCAAGAATTAATCGAGAGAGGCGGACGTTTTTCTCAATTCTTAAAAGCCAGTGGTTTAACAATCAAACCACCAGAAATAGAAGGAGAAAATGAAAACGTCATCCTCTTACATGAAGCCATAGCATCATAAAATTGATACTCTTCACAAATCTCATGTAAGAAATACCTCTTCAATACACCAAAAATACTTTATTGATACAAATAAAAAGGTTACTAAGAATATCACAATCCGTTTTTGACGCGAGATCTTTGAAAAAAGATTAAAACCATTCCGCACTTTTTCTACTGTTGAAATTTTACTCGATTGGAACAAAATTATTGCGTATATCTTTGCATATTAATGAGTATACAATCGAATTTAAGGAAAATGCAAAGGTAAAAAAGCTTCCAATTTTACCATCTTCTTTTAACTCAGCTTTACAACTTTCAAAACTATCTAAAACAGTGTTTTTTTAATAATGGATATGACGTATTGCTTCACACTTTTGTTTATCATGTTTTTTGTAGAAGCCCCCCTCGCCAAGAACAAAATGTCATTGTGTTGTACATTCATCACGTGCTTTTTTAAGAAATATTTCTCAATACTCCTAAGCCTATTTTTCACAACAATTCTTGTGAATGATTTTGATTGATTCAATATACATAGATTTAAAATGAGAAAATCCTACGAATATTTGGAGCTCTTACTCAAGATATAAAAAATAAATTATCATTATAAATCAATGTATTGAGTAAATAGCATCATAATAAATCAGACATTAATATACCTCTTTAAATTTATGCGATATTCCTTTTTATAAAATAGGATAGAGATGTTTCTTTAAAAAGAATCTGTAAGAGCCACACAATGACTGCTCTTCTTCGTAAAAATATACTACAAAGCAAAGTGTAAAATGCTGCATAATCTTTCTTATTTTGAAAGGTAACTCCCGAAACTCTTGAAAAACATAAAATCAAATGAAACAGTGATGATAAAGATAAAAACTGTTTTTATCTTTACTGATTTTGTATAAGCCCCCATTACGCTATATCTGGATTTCAGCAAGACATCGGACAGATACTCGTGATACTTATACACCAATCCAACATAAAAATGTAAAAAACACCAATGAGAAAAGATTTTGCTTTTTAAATTTTTTCAAGAAAATCTTTTAGTGCTGCAAATGCCTCACCAGCCTTGTTACCCTCAGGACCACCAGCCTGCGCCATATCAGGACGACCACCACCACCTCGACCACCAAGCACAACTGAAAGAATACGAACGAGATCAACAGCATTCAACTTATCCGTTAAATCATCCGTAACGCCAACAACAGCACTGCCTTTTCCATCCTCCGAAACACTAATAAAAGCAACGACTCCAGACTCAATTTGTTTTTTTCCAGAATCGACGAATGCCTTAAGATCCCGTGGTAAAATATTTTTGACAATGCGTCCGAGAAAAGAAAGCCCATTAATGATGGTAATATCATCTTGACTACTTTCTGTTATACCACCACTCAACACCATTTTTTTGCGTACATCATTCAACTCTTTTTCAAGTTTACGACGATCATCAAGCAAAATTCGCACCCGTTCTTCTAAACCAGAAGAAGACGTTTTTAAAAGATCAGCGATCTCATGAATACGCTCATCTTGGCGACAAAGATAAAAACGTGCTTCTTGGCCAGTTAAGGCTTCAATACGACGTACTCCTGCTGAAACAGAACTTTCAGAAACAATATGGATCAAACCAATATCGCCTGTTCGCTCCACATGTGTGCCCCCACAAAGCTCTATTGACCAATGCTTTTTTAATCCCTCTTGGTGACACTGTTTCCCCATAGAAACAACGCGAACTTCATCACCATATTTTTCACCAAATAATGCCATGGCTCCTTTAGAAATGGCTTCATCCACGTCCATGAGATGCGTTACGACCTTACTATTTTGCAAAACAATCTCATTGGCTAAATCTTCTATTTTTTTCAATTCTTCCAAAGAAACAGACTTTGGATGAGAAAAATCAAAACGTAACCGATCTGGCGATACAAGAGAGCCCTTTTGAGTAACATGGTCCCCCAATATTTGCCGTAAAGCCTCGTGTAATAAATGGGTAGCAGAATGATTTGCACGAATTTTTTTACGACGAATACCATCAACGGTTAATTCTACACAATCAGACCTCGATGCCTGACCAGATTTTACTTCTCCAATATGGATAAAAACACCATCACCCTTTTTCTGAGTATCATGCACCTCAAAAACAAAATCTTCACCAGAAATGATACCGCTATCACCAATTTGACCGCCAGATTCACCATAAAAAGGAGTCTGATTTACCACAAGAATGGCTTTTTGCCCCGAAGAAATATGATCAACAATTTTACCATCACACACAAGAGCTGTAAGAATGCCTTCAGCTTTTTCTGTTTCATAACCTAAAAATTCTGTAGCCCCTACCTTATCACGAACAGAAAACCAAATTGTCTCCGTTATAGCTTCACCAGAACCAGACCAATGAGCACGCGCTTCCTCTTTTTGGTGTTCCATCGCTTTATCAAAAGCATCAACATCAACAGATATTCCGCGACGCCGAAGCATATCTTGCGTCAAATCAAGCGGAAAACCATAGGTATCATAAAGCTTGAAAGCAACTTCACCATTTAAATGATCTCCCTCTTTAAGAAGACTACTCGCTTCATTTAACAAACCAAGTCCTCGCTCAAGTGTTTTACGAAAGCGTATTTCTTCTAACTTCAAAATTTCTGAAATCAAAGACTCAGCACGCACTAATTCAGGATAGGCTTGTCCCATTTCGCGAATTAAAGCAGGCAAAAGCCGCCACATTAAAGGCTCTTTAGCACCAAGAAGATGGGCATGACGCATAGCACGACGCATAATACGACGTAAAACATATCCTCTTCCTTCGTTGGAAGGAAGAACACCATCAGCAATCAAAAATGCGCACGAGCGAAGATGATCAGCAATAACACGATGGCTGGCAATAAAATCACCCTTTGCCTCAATCCCTGTAATTTCTTCTGAAGCAGCAATTAATGCACGAAAAAGATCAATGTCATAATTATCATGAACACCCTGTAAAACAGCAGCAATACGCTCTAACCCCATGCCTGTATCAATAGAAGGATGAGGTAAATCAACACGTTCTTCCTTGGAAATCTGCTCATACTGCATAAAAACAAGATTCCAAATCTCAATAAAGCGATCCCCATCTTCATGAGCACTTCCAGGAGGCCCCCCCCAGATTTCATCACCATGATCATAAAAAATCTCTGAACAAGGACCGCAGGGTCCTGTATCTCCCATCGCCCAAAAATTATCAGCCGTCGCAATACGGACAATTTTTTCATCTGGAAGACCTGAAATTTTACGCCACAGTTCAGCAGCAACATCATCACTCTGATAAACTGTCACCAACAGTTTATCTTTTGGCAGGCAAAATTCTTTTGTTAAAAGGTTCCATGACAAAAAAATGGCTTCTTCTTTGAAATAATGACCGAAAGAAAAATTACCCAGCATTTCAAAAAATGTATGATGGCGTGCCGTATAACCAACATTATCAAGATCATTATGCTTTCCACCCGCACGAACACATTTTTGTGCCGTTGTTGCCTGCTTATAAGGGGGCTTTTCAAGTCCAGTAAAAACATTTTTAAACTGCACCATTCCTGCATTTGTAAACATAAGTGTAGGATCATTACGTGGAACAAGTGAGCTAGAAGAAAGAACTTTATGCCCATTACGATGAAAATAATCCAAAAATGTTGACCGAATGTTATTAACACTATTCATATCGACACCTGCTCAATACAGTACAAAACCATAAAAGAAAAATCCCCCTCATTAAATATCCTCTTTGCCACGCATGGAGTCAATTTAATCAAAGAATGGAATATTTGTTCAAAAAAATTGAGAAAAAATGACTGTATATTTAAAAACTCAAACAAATAAAAACAGAAAAAATCTTAAATGAAAAAAATTATAGATGAAAAAACGCTCCATCAAATGGCTTCATCGCTCTCTGTATTTTCTGAACCTGCATTTTCTAACAATTCAATGGCAATCAAACCAGCATTTTGGCGCAAAGCTGCTTCAATTTCTGTAGCAACTTCCGCATGTTCACGTAAAAACTGCTTTGCATTTTCACGCCCCTGTCCTAAACGCTGAGAATTATAAGAAAACCATGCACCAGATTTTTCCACAATACCAACCTTAACACCCAAATCAATCAATTCACCTACTTTAGAAATGCCTTCACCATAAATAATATCAAACTCAACCTGTTTGAACGGAGGTGCCAATTTATTTTTCACCACTTTAACACGCGTCTGATTACCAACGATTGCATCCCTATCTTTAATAGACCCAATGCGACGAATATCCAAACGAACAGAAGCATAAAACTTTAAAGCGTTTCCCCCTGTTGTTGTTTCAGGCGAACCAAACATCACCCCAATTTTCATGCGAATTTGATTAATAAAAACAACCATACAATTAGAGCGAAAAATCGCTGCTGTTAATTTTCGCAATGCTTTACTCATCAATCGCGCTTGCAATCCAGGCAAAGCATCCCCCATTTCACCATCGATTTCCGCACGCGGTGTTAAAGCTGCAACAGAATCCACAACAAGCACATCAACTGCACCAGAACGAACCAACGTCTCTGTAATTTCCAATGCCTGTTCACCAGTATCTGGTTGAGAAATGAACAAATTTTCTAAATCAACACCAAGCTTACGCGCATAAATAGGATCAAGTGCATGCTCTGCATCAATAAAAGCACAAATCCCACCACTTTTCTGTGCCTCAGCAATAGCATGGAGAGCCAATGTTGTTTTCCCAGAACTTTCTGGTCCATAAATCTCAACAATGCGCCCCTTGGGTAATCCACCAATCCCTAAAGCAATATCCAAGGATAATGACCCTGTTGGAACTGTTTCAATTTCAACAACCTGCTCTTTTTGCCCAAGACGCATAATCGAGCCTTTACCAAAAGAACGTTCAATTTGTGAGAGAGCAGCATCGAGAGCTTTTGTTTTATCCACGATTATATCCTTGACCGAATTCATAAATAATCTAACACTTAAATTTTACACTGTACTTTTAATTTAACTAAAGTCTTGAGTTTAGATTTTCACAGACTATTTGCATTCCTATCTCCACATTATGTCCATAACATATCATGACTATCACAATAAAGAATTGGCATTGCTTATCTTATGACACAAAAAATAAATTCTAATAAAACAATACTTCCTAAGAGAGCAAGTTAACACATTTATATCTCTCTAGAAAAGGAACAATTTAAATTTCAACACAATGTTCTATAGCCCTTCTGCTTATCCCTTTGATTAAATACTTGAGAGACTAAGAATTCTCCCGCTATTGATCACATAAAAACGCATCATCAATTAAAATCACACCATATTGCATCGAAGAACAAAACGCCATTGTGTTGCATATTCATACACTTAATTTAAGAAACACCTCTCAAAACTTCCAAGCTCACTTCGTGACAACACCTATGAATGTGGTATACTGTAAGACTTTTTGACGCCACCATCTTTACACTATAGAAGGAGAAAGCTGGCACCATCACACTATTTATCATCCCCTAAGGTTGCCACAGCTCTCGGCATTTGAGACGATTCATAAGAGGAATTTTTAGTCCTTTCTTGTACGGTTTTTATCACACGCTAATCCTGCTTGTAACATGCAACCGAATAACCTGATTGCTTCAACAAATAACGGACTTGGGATGAGAGAAATTTACGGTATTTGAAACTTTCATTCAACTTACGAAACAGTCAATTATCATTATAAGTTAATATATTATTTAATAAAAACCAAAAAAAATAAAGCAGCTTAAAAGTTGAATGACATATTTAAATTTGAAAAAATATGCAATTATGAAGATATCAAAAAAAATCTCTACAAGCAATGCAATAAATGTTTAAAATATAAACTAAATTTCTCATATAATAACATAAGAGATAAAAAATAAATCTGAGATTAATAAAAAACATATTTCAACTCAAATTTTATTTTGATCTTTACGTTTTTTGCGCAACTGTTGCCACCACTCAAGACGTTTCACAATTTCACGCTCAAAACCACGCTCAACTGGTTTATAATAACTCTGACGCCCAAGTTTTTCGGGAAAATATTCTTGTCCTGAAAAAGCGTCTGGTTCATCATGGTCATAACAATAACCACTTCCATACCCTTCTTCTTTCATAAATTTCGTAGGAGCATTAAGAATATGCTTAGGGGGTGGTAAAGAGCCATTTTTGCGCGCACAACGCAGTGCTGCTTTATACGCAAGATATGCTGCATTTGACTTTGGCGCAGTTGCAACATAAAGACATGCTTGCGCCAAAGCCAATTCTCCTTCTGGTGATCCTAAATAATCATAGGCATCTTTTGCTGCATTACAAATGATAAGAGCTTGAGGATCCGCCAAACCAACATCTTCAACAGCCATACGAACCAACCTTCGCCCAATATAGAGAGGATCTTCACCAGCATCCAACATACGTGCCAAATAATAAAGCGCAGCATCAGGATCAGATCCACGAACGGATTTATGCAACGCTGAAATAAGATTATAATGCCCATCTCGTCCTTTATCATAAATGGGCGCACGACGCTGAATAACTTTTTGCAAAGCAACAACATCAAGAACCTCTCCCAATGGTGCAATAGACCAAACTTCCTCTGCCAATGTTAACGCAACCCGCGCATCACCATCAGACATCTCTATCAAAGCGTCTCTGGCATCATTATCCAAGGGTAGACATGTTCCCTCAACTTCTTCAGCACGCCTCAAAAGCAGGTTCAAACTTTCATGATCATGAGAAAGAAATGTTAAAACACGTGCACGCGAAAGAAGGGCAGCATTCAGTTCAAAAGAAGGATTTTCGGTTGTTGCGCCTATAAGTACCACAGTACCCTCTTCCATCACAGAAAGAAAACTATCCTGCTGAGCACGATTAAACCGATGAATTTCATCAACAAAAAGAAGTGTTTTATCCCCAGATATAAAACGCCTCTGCGCAACTTCAAAAATCTTTTTAAGTTCAGAAACTCCGGTAAAAATAGCAGAAACCTGCTCAAACGCGAAATTTGTTTCAAGGGCTAACAAACGTGCAACAGTCGTTTTTCCCGTCCCTGGAGGTCCCCAAAAAATCATCGATCCAATTGAGCCAGTTGCCGCCATACGTGAAAGCAAACCATCCTCTCCAATCAAATGCTTTTGTCCCACAACATCATTGAGAGAACAAGGGCGCATTCTTTCTGCAAGTGGCTGATTTTTATTAACTTGAAAATCAAACGACGAAGTAAAAAAATCTTTCTTCAAAAAAAACCTCAACGAATAAATTGGCGAATATACATACCATCACGTTCATATTCCAATTGCCACATATTTGAGCGACCTTGCATAAGAACCTTTTTCAATTGATGAACTGTTTGAATTTTATGGCCATTTACAACACGTAGAATATCTCCTGACTGAAAAATTCCAGCTGCATTGCTCATTTCCTCAAGATTGGTAATCACAACCCCTTTTGCAGATATAGGAAGATGAAAACGTCGACTATTTTGAGGTGTTAAATCTAACACCTCAGCACCAGCAAGAGGACTGTCACCCGTAATTTTTTCAGATTTTAAAAATGCAGTTTCTGATATCGATGAAACTGTTATTTGTGTTTTTAAAATTTTTCCACTTCGTAAATATTCCAAGGCAAGACTATGCTCAACGTCAGCTGTCATCAAACGATACCCAAGACTATCTGGACTATCAACGCGTACCCCCTGCACACTCAAAATAACATCACCTACTTTCAATCCAGCTTTTTCAGCAGGACTATCTTTGATAACTTCAATAATCAGAGCACCATAGGGACGTTCTAAACCTAAACCACCAGCAATATCAGGTGTAACATTTTGAAAAGAAGCACCAATATAAGGCGGCACAAAATATTTTCCACCGCGTTTAACAGTATCAAGCATCACTTTTACAAGATTAACTGGAATAGCAAAACCAATCCCTACAGAACCACCCGAACGCGAATAAATAGCCGTATTAATTCCGATTAACTGACCTTTCATATCAATTAAAGCGCCACCAGAATTCCCTGGATTAATGGCTGCGTCTGTTTGAATAAAAAAGTCAAAATCAGAAATCCCAACACGTGTACGCGCTTGCGCTGAAACAATACCACTTGTAACTGTTTGACCAACACCAAAAGGATTACCAATAGCAAGAACAAGATCACCAACTTCAACAGCATCAGAATTTCCCAAAGAAAGAACTGGAAATTGAGCATCTTTTTCCTTAACTTCAAGAATTGCAATATCAGTCGCTTCATCTTTGAGCACGACCTTACTCTCAAACTCCCGCCCATCAGAAAAAGCCACTTTAATTTCGCTTGCATCTTTAATAACGTGGTAATTTGTAACGATCAAACCACGTGCATCAACAATCACCCCTGATCCTAATGACGATTGCTTACGAACAGGAAATTTATTTTGAAAACGACCAAAAAATTGCTCAAAAAATGGATCGCCTTCAAAAGGTGATCGTGCTCTAATTTGTCGAGCTGCATAAATATTTACAACAGATGGAACTGTCTTTTTAACTAACGGAGCAAATGAAAGGGTGATTTCTGTTTGTGTTTGAGGGATATGAGCATATACATGATCAAATGATATCTGCATCATAATTGCAAAAAAAATCCGCACCCAAAAAGAATACCTCATAATCCACTCCTTTAAAACCAGCACATTCTGTTGAAGATTAATAGAATAAAAAAACGCATCCCCGCAAATTAAGGACCTCTATTAATATTTCATAATAGAGAATAAAAACAACCTATTTGAACAATAAATATTATAAAAATAAAATAATTCAATATTCTATAATTTTCTCTCTGCACCTATTTCTCAACTAAAACAAATTTAAAAATGCTCACAAAAAAACCGCCCAAGACAAGGCGGCCTTTAAAAATCCAACAGAATAAAAAACTCTACGAAGAAGTTTCCTTTTCATTCTCAGAAGCCTCCATGCGAGCACGATCCTCAGCACCCTTCGCTTCAACATCACGATCAACAAATTCTATAACAGCCATGGGTGCATTATCACCGGTACGAAACCCCGCTTTCATAATCCGCAAATACCCACCGTTGCGTGATGCATAACGTGGCGCAAGCGTATCAAATAATTTTGCAACTTTTCCTGCATCACGAAGTGCTGCAATTGCTTGCCGACGCGCATGCAAACCACCACGCTTACCAAGAGTAACGAGTTTTTCAACAATAGGACGAATTTCTTTAGCCTTTGGAAGCGTTGTCACAATCTGCTCATGCTCGATCAACGAAGTTGCCATATTTGCAAACATCGCTTTACGGTGACTGGCAGTACGGTTCAACTTGCGTCCTGACTTACTATGGCGCATAAGCCCTCTCCTTAAATTCTAATTCTAATATTGATCTTCATAACGTTTTGCAAGATCATCAATGTTTTCAGGCGGCCACGCAGGAATTTCCATCCCAAGATGTAAACCCATACACGCCAAAACTTCTTTAATCTCATTCAACGATTTGCGACCAAAGTTCGGTGTCCGAAGCATTTCAGATTCTGTTTTTTGAATCAGATCACCAATATAGACAATATTATCATTCTTAAGACAATTTGCCGAACGAACTGAAAGTTCTAATTCATCCACTTTTTTGAGAAGTGCAGGATTAAAAGAAAGCTCAGAATCAACCTCTTCAACAGGCTCCTTCTGTGGTTCTTCAAAGTTAATAAATAACGATAATTGATCCTGAAGAATGCGTGCTGCAAAAGCAACAGCATCCTCACCATTAACAGCACCGTTTGTTTCAATCGTGAGCGTTAATTTATCATAATCGAGAACTTGACCTTCACGTGTATTTTCTACTTTATAAGATACCCTACGGATCGGTGAATAAAGACTATCAATTGGAATAAGCCCTATACGCGCATCATCAGCACAATTACGATCAGATGGAACATACCCCTTTCCTGTGTTGACAACAAATTCCATGCGAATTTCAGCATCTTCATCAAGAGTACAAATAACATGATCTGGATTTAGAATTTCCATATCCCCAACTGTACTGATATCTCCCGCTTTCACGACACCAGGCCCCTCTTTATAAACAACGACACGTTTAGGCCCTTCTTCTTCCATACGAAGCGCAATTTCTTTTATATTCAGAATAATATCCGTAACATCCTCACGCACACCTGGAATCGATGAAAATTCATGCAAGACACCGTCAATCTGCACAGCAGTAATAGCAGCACCACGAAGCGAAGATAACAACACGCGACGAAGCGCATTTCCTAACGTTAAACCAAAACCACGCTCAAGAGGTTCAGCAATCACACTTATAACATTTGGATTATCATGTGCACATGACTCAACCTTATTGGGTTTAATAAGTTCCTGCCAGTTTTTCTGGATCATATTTTTATTCCCGTTCTTTAGTTCCGTTACCATTCAATCGTAACGACCAATGTGAACATCAGAGAAATCTCCGACAACAAAAAACAACACCCAATTAAACACGCCGCCTTTTCCGCGGACGACATCCATTATGAGGAATTGGTGTTACATCGCGAATAGAAGTAATGACAAAACCAACAGATTGCAATGCACGTAGAGCAGATTCACGCCCTGATCCAGGTCCACAAACTTCAACTTCCAAAGAACGCATACCATGCTCTTGCGCTTTTCTTGCACAATCCTCCGCAGCAACTTGAGCAGCAAAAGGTGTCGATTTACGCGCACCTTTAAACCCCTGAGCTCCCGCAGATGACCAAGCAATTGCATTACCCTGAGCATCAGTAATAGTAATCATTGTATTATTAAATGTTGAATTAATATGCACAACACCCGATGAAATATTTTTACGTTCGCGACGACGAACACGTGTGGCTTCCTTGGCCATAATTTCCCTTTCAACGATCTCATCACTGCCGTAACATCAGCAGCTCCACCTTTTTTCCTTGCCAAACAAATCAAACAAGAAAAAGAATATATAAAAACCTTCCACAAAGGCCCTTATTTCTTCTTACCGGCAATTGCCTTAGCAGGCCCCTTACGCGTACGAGCATTCGTATGCGTACGCTGTCCTCGGACAGGCAAAGATCGACGATGCCGCAATCCACGATAACAACCAAGGTCCATCAAACGCTTAACATTCATAGCCACTTCACGACGAAGATCACCTTCAACTTGATAGCCCTGATCTATCGCCTCACGAATCTGCAGCACCTCAGCATCTGAAAGCTCATGCACACGACGCCCCAAAGGAATGCCAACTCTTTCAATAATTTCTTGAGCAAATTTTGGTCCAATCCCGTGGATATATTGAAGCGCAATAATTACACGCTTATTTGTCGGGATATTGACGCCAGCGATACGAGCCACGCCTACTCTCCTTAGTTATGTTGACAAATTGTTATAAAATACCTGATATACCTTACAGAAAAAAATAGACTCAGAAAAAAATTCTTCCGAATCCTATTATTTCACTAAAATAAATTAAATTCACTTTTGATAGATTTCATCTCAAAAGTCAACTCTTTTCATTTATTTCTAAAAAAAATCTCATGAAAGAAACCCTCTAATCATACGTGTCACTTCAGCAACACCAATCATTCCATCAATAACCTTCAACATTCCCCTCTCTGAATAAAATTTTGATAAGGGAGCCGTTTTTTCACGATATTCTACTAATCTTTTTGCAAAAGCAACAGGATTGTCATCTAAACGAACCTGTCCACCAACCGCTATTGTTTCCTCAACGCGCTTCTTCATACGTTCAATCAACACGTCTTCATCAACACACAACTCAACAACAGCATTAAGCTGCATATTTTTTGAATCGAGTATCTGTTGCAACGCTTCTGCTTGCCCCACAGTTCGCGGATATCCATCCAAAACAAAACCGTTTACACAATCAGCTCCATCAATCCGATCTGATACGATTTGATTAACAATACTATCAGGAACCAAAGCACCAGAACTTATAATAGCTTTAGCTTTTTTACCAGTATCCGTTTCTTTGGCAATCACCTCACGCAACATATCCCCTGTTGATAAATGAGGAATGTTGTATTCCTCAGTCAACATTTTTGCTTGTGTTCCTTTCCCCGCTCCAGGAGGACCTAAAAGAATAACCCTCATCGATTCCTTCTACCTCCACGAAGTTTTGATTTTTTTATCAACCCTTCATATTGGTGAGCAACAAGGTATCCCTGAATTTGAGCAACTGTATCAAGTGTGACAGTAACAACAATCAACAAGGACGTCCCCCCAAGATAAAAAGGTACCTGTAATGCAGATATCATAAATTCAGGCAACAAACAAACCAAGATGATATAAAGTGCCCCCACAACAGTAATACGTGTCAAAACGTAATCAATATATTGGGCTGTGCGTTCACCTGGACGAATCCCTGGAATAAAACCAGAATGTTTTTTCAACTGATCTGCAGTATCACTTGGATTAAACACTATCGCCGTATAAAAAAAGCAGAAAAACGCCATTAAAAATGCATAAACGATCATATAAAGTGGCTGTCCATGACCAAGAGAATAAGAAATAGCCTGAACCCATTGTGGCATTTTATCAGAAAAGTTATTAATAGTAGCTGGTAATAACAATAAAGATGAAGCAAAAATAGGTGGAATAACACCAGCAGTATTCAACTTTAAAGGAAGATGCGACATATCGCCTTGAAACATTTGATTACCAACCTGACGCTTCGGGTACTGAATAAGAATTCGCCGTTGCGCACGCTCTATAAAAACAATAAGTCCGATAACCAAAATAGCAATAAGGACGATCCCTATTAAAAGAAAAGTTGATAAATCAGCTTGGCTATGAGCTGTTAAAAGCTGAGCAAAAGTAGAAGGAAAGTTAGCTACAATTCCTGTAAAAATGATGAGAGAAACCCCATTACCAACACCGCGTGACGTAATTTGCTCGCCAAGCCACATGAGAAACATTGTCCCACCAACAAGTGTAATAACAGAAGAGATACGAAACATCAGACCTGGTTCTAAAACAATTTGAAGCCCTGTCCCTATACCGCTTTCAAGCGCAACCGCGATACCGAAAGCTTGTAGAATTGCCAATACAACTGTTACATAACGCGTATACTGATTAATAACCTTACGACCTAATTCCCCTTCTTTTTTAAGAGTCTCCAAAGAAGGAATAATAGATGTTAACAACTGTACAATAATAGATGCTGAGATATAAGGCATGATACCCAGCGCAAAAATCGCCATACGCCCAACAGCACCTCCTGCAAACATATTAAAGAGTCCTAATACACCTGATGCATGATGTTCAAAGGTTTGCCGTAAAGCATCAATATTAATACCTGGAAGAGAGATATAAGTGCCAAAACGATAGACAAGAAGTGCCGCCAGAGTAAACCAGATGCGTTTCTTTAATTCAGTTGCACGCGAAAAGGTACCGAAGTTTATATTGGAAGCAAATTGCTCTGCTGCTGATGCCATAAAACGTCTCCACTTCACACTCCAGTTCTTTAAATCACAGAAGTATAACCCTAAAACTCATATCTTTATACAAGAATAAATGCGGAACTTAAAAAATTCCACACAAAACATTTTGCAGAATATATATAACCCTTCTTCAGATCTCTACTCATATCAAAAAAATTATTGAACAACATCAGGAAAAATAATCTGACCACCCACTTTTTCAACTTTAACACGAGTAGCTTCTGAAGCTCCAGAAACATGAAAGATAATCTTAGCTTTCAAATCACCATCAGAAAGAAGACGAACCCCGTCCTTTTTACGACGAATAATACCAGCCTCTTTCAAAGCAATCATATCAACAGGCTTTTCAATATCCAACTTTCCTGCATCAACGGCTGACTGAATACGTCCCAAAGAAACTTCATTATAGGTTTTGGCGAAGAAATTCTTAAATCCACGTTTCGGTAAACGACGATAGATAGGCATTTGCCCACCTTCAAAACCATTAAGGGAAACACCAGAACGTGACCTTTGTCCTTTGACACCGCGACCACCAGTCTTACCAATACCCGAGCCAATACCTCGTCCAACACGCTTACGATTTTTTGTTGCGCCTTCGCAATCACGCAGTTCATTGAGTTTCATATCTAAATACTCCTGCAACCCTTAATCTTCATCTATAACGCGAACAAGATGCCGAACCTGAGCAATCATACCCCGTACACAAAGTGTATCTTCTAAAACACGCCGCCGACGCATCTTATTTAATCCAAGCCCTTTTAAGGTTGCACGCTGAATCTGTGATTTTCGAATAGGGCTTCCAATTTGCTCTACCATCACAGTTTTACCACTCTGAGATTTTTTTTGAACCATTTCCTAATTCCTTTTCTGATAATCTCAGAAACTACCCTTCTACATCAACTAAATGGCGACGACGCGCCTGCAAAGTTGAGTATTTTATACCGCGCTGAGCAGCAATATCTCGAGGATGCATTTGATGTTTCAATGCATCAAATGTTGCACGAACCATGTTATAAGGGTTCGAAGATCCTAATGATTTTGCAACAACATCCTGCATACCAAGAGCTTCAAAAATAGCCCGCATCGGCCCCCCAGCAATAATCCCAGTACCCGCAGAAGCTGAACGCAATAAAACACGCCCTGCTCCGTGACGACCTTCAAGATCATGATGCAATGTGCGTCCAGACCGAAGCGGAACATAAATCATCCCACGCTTTGCAGATTCCGTTGCTTTACGAACAGCTTCCGGAACTTCACGAGCTTTACCATGACCAAAACCCACACGCCCTTTTTGATCCCCAACAACAACAAGAGCGGCAAAACCAAAACGCCGACCACCCTTTACAACTTTAGCAACACGATTTATATGAACAAGCCTATCGACAAATTCATTATCGCGTTCTTCTCTCTCACCACGTTCTTTTTGTGCCATTCCTCATTCCTTTTTCTTTTCCGGAAGCACGATAATAAAGCTCCTCATCAAACCAGAAGAACCTAAACGAAACACTCTAAACTCTCCTTACACATTCATAAAGAGGAAAATTTAGAAATTCAAACCACCTTCACGAGCAGCTTCAGCCAAAGCCTTGACACGACCATGGTACACATAGGCTCCACGATCAAAAACCACGTCACTTACACCAACTTGCTTCGCACGTTCAGCAATTAACTTACCAATAGCGAAAGCGGCTTCTTTATTAGCACCACTCTTTAACGATTTTTTCAAATCACTTTCAAGAGTAGAGGCTGAAACAAGTGTACATCCCCGCAAGTCATCGATAACTTGAGCATAAATGTTCTGATTTGAACGATAAACACTAAGCCGAGGACGATCATGAGAAACCATTTTAATTCTACGACGAACACGCCTCGCACGACGTTGGATAATGTCCTTAGATGAAACCATAATACAAAATCCTTATTTCTTTTTACCTTCTTTACGGAAGATACGTTCATCTGCATGCTTAACACCTTTACCTTTATAAGGCTCAGGCCTACGATACTCACGAATCTCCGCTGCAACTTGTCCAACTTGCTGTTTATCAATTCCAGAAACAACAATTTCCGTTGGCTTAGGAACAGTCACAGTCACACCCGACGGAACTTTATAAACCACATCATGTGAGAAGCCCAGAGATAGTTGGACATCCTTACCCTGCAAAGCAGCACGATAACCAACCCCATTAATCTCCAATCTCTTTTCAAAACCATCTTTCACACCACAAAAAATGTTCTCAATCATTGAGCGCGACATACCCCATTTAGAACGCGCGTCTTTTGACTGATCCCGCGGCATAACTGATATGATATTTTCCTCAAGTTTGACCAAGACTTCATCATTGACGACGTAACTCAGCTCACCTTTTGGACCTTTTGCCTTAACCAGCTGACCTTCAACAGTAGCAGTAACTCCAGAAGGAATTGAAATGGGTTTCTTTCCAATACGAGACATTGTTCTAACCTACTTTTTCTTCCGTTTTCTTGACATAACTTAGAAAACACGACAAAGGAGTTCTCCACCAACATTCTGTTCACGCGCTTCATGATCCGCCATAACGCCTTTAGGAGTCGATAAAATCGAAATACCTAAACCATTTGCCACCTGCGGAAGCGACTTAGCGGAAACATACACACGACGACCTGGCTTTGACACACGTGAAATCTCACGAATAGCAGCCAACCCTTCAAAATACTTCAACTCGATTTCAATTTCAGCTTTTCCATCACCTAAATCAACGCGATTATATCCCCGAATATAACCTTCTGACTGCAAAACATCAAGAACGTGTGCACGAAGCTTCGAAGCCGGAGTAACCACTTTGCCTTTTTTACGACCAAGTGCATTACGAATACGTGTTAACATATCACCAAGAGGATCTGACATAGACATTGAATAATCTCCTCTTACCAACTAGACTTTACAATACCAGGGATATGGCCTACAGAGCCAAGTTCACGCAATGCAATTCGCGACATTTTTAACTTACGGTAATAAGCCCGTGGACGACCTGAAACCTCACAGCGATTACGAACACGAACTTTTGCAGAATTACGTGGCAATTCTGCTAATTGAACGGAAGCTTTAAAGCGTTCTTCAAGAGAAACCTTCTGATCCATCACTATTGCTTTCAAACGTGCACGACGTGCAGCATAACGCTTCACCATCACCTCACGACGTTTATTTTTTTCAACGGCACTTACTTTGGCCATAATTTCACCTCGCTACGTTTGCCGTTACGAACGAAAAGGAAAATTAAAAGCACGCAATAGTTCACGAGCTTCATCATCCGTTTTTGCTGTCGTACAAACGATAATATCCATGCCCCAAATTTGATCAACTTTATCATAGTTAATTTCTGGAAACACAATGTGTTCTTTAATACCCATAGCAAAATTGCCACGACCATCAAAGCTTTTTGGATTTAAACCACGAAAGTCACGAACCCGCGGAAGAGCAATCGTAACAAGACGATCTAAAAACTCAAACATACGATCTTTACGCAATGTAACTTTAGCCCCAAGAGGCATTCCTTCACGAACCTTAAAGGTTGCAATAGAATTACGTGCACGCGTAATAACGGCCTTCTGTCCTGTTATAAGTCCTAAATCCTCAGCAGCAAGGGAAGGCTTTTTCGAATCAGCAGTCGCTTCACCTATCCCCATATTTATCACAATTTTATCAATCCGCGGAATTTGCATCGCATTTTTGTAATTAAACTTTTCTTGAAGTGTTTTACGGATCACTTCAAAATAATGCGCTTTCATACGCGGTATTTGTCTTTCCTCAGCCATTAATCAACTCTCCCGAACGCTTGGCAAAACGCACTTTATTACCATCTGCATTCATACGAAAACCCACACGTGTAGGCTTACCATCTTTAGGATCAGCAATCGCCAAATTAGACAGATGAATTGGAGCTTCCTTAGAAATAATTCCAGCCTCTTGCTTCTGCGTTTGACGTTGATGACGTTTAATCATATTAACCCCACGAACAAAAGCCTTATTATCTTTCGGATTAACCTTAATTACTTCACCACTACATCCTTTATCCTTACCGGATAAAACAACAACTTTATCACCTTTTCGAATCTTCTGCATAACATCTACTCCTTACAGCACTTCAGGAGCGAGAGAGATGATCTTCATATGATTCCTACCACGCAATTCACGAGGAACAGGTCCAAAAATACGCGTACCGATCGGCTCTTTTTTATTATCCACTAAAACCGCAGCATTACTATCAAAACGAATGACACTACCATCTGCGCGACGAATATCCTTAGCAGTACGAACCACAACAGCTTTCATAACATCACCTTTTTTAACACGGCCACGAGGAATTGCATCCTTAACCGAAACAACAATAATGTCACCGACCGAAGCATATTTCCGCTTTGAACCGCCTAACACTTTGATGCACATGACACGACGCGCTCCAGAATTATCAGCAACGTCGAGGTTTGTTTGCATCTGAATCATGACTGGCCACCTTCTCTTAACACATATATCCGATTGTATCTTTTACACACTCGGATTTGCCTGCCAAATAACGATAAAGTTATCGCCTTCAAATTTATCAATGATAACCACACTGTTAAATTCTAAAACAATAAGCTTAACTCATTACGCTACATTGTCTTTTACAACAATCCAACATTTATCTTTCGAAATTGGTCTAGATTCTTGAATAGAAACTTGATCCCCAATCTTGAATTGGTTGTTTTCGTCATGCGCTTTATAATTTTTAGACTGCCGAACAGTCTTCTTAAGAAGCGGATGAGAGTAACGGCGTTCAACTTTGACAACAACAGTCTTATCACTTTTGTCGCTAATAACAACACCCTGCAAAACGCGTTTAGGCATCTCTTATTTCCTTAAACCTTACTTTCACTTATCTTTTGACGAAGAAAAGTTTTAATACGCGCAATATCACGACGAACTTGTCTAACGCGCGCAGTCTTTTCTAATTGACCTGTTGCTTTTTGAAAACGCAAATTAAATTGCTCTTTCTTTAACTTAGCCAATTCATCTTTCATTTGGTCGAGCGTTTGCGCCCGTAATTCTGTGGCTCTCATCGCTTAACCTCATTATTCAGCAATACGCTGGATGAAACGCGTTTTTATAGGCAACTTTGCAGCACCCAATCTTAGTGCTTCACGTGCAACATCCTCCGGAACGCCATCAAGCTCAAACATGACGCGCCCAGGAGCAACACGTGCAGCCCAATAATCAACACTTCCCTTACCTTTACCCATACGAACTTCAGTCGGTTTAGATGTAACCGGAAGATCTGGAAAAATGCGAATCCACACACGACCAGAACGCTTCATATAACGTGTAATCGCACGACGCGCCGCTTCAATTTGACGAGCAGTAACCCGCTCCGGCTCAACAGCCTTCAAACCGTAGGCACCGAAATTCAAATCCGTACCACCCTTCGAAAAACCGTGAATACGGCCTTTGAACTGTTTACGGAACTTTGTGCGCTTTGGCTGCAACATTGTTCTCTACTCCAAAATTTAGTTCAATCTCAAAAACTAAGCATTTTCGCGGCGACGATTCGATGAAGAACCAGATTGATCAACTTCCGTAGCACGACGTTCTGAAGCCATCGGATCATGCTCAAGAATCTCACCCTTAAAGACCCAAACTTTAATACCACAAATACCATAAGCGGTCTTAGCTTCTGCTGTACCGTAATCAACATCAGAACGCAAGGTATGAAGTGGAACACGACCTTCACGATACCATTCCATACGAGCAATTTCAGCACCACCAAGACGGCCAGAACAATTGATACGAATACCTTCCGCACCAAGACGCATAGCAGACTGAACAGCACGCTTCATTGCACGACGAAAAGCAACACGACGCTCTAACTGTTGAGCAATTGATTGCGCAATAATTGTCGCATCAATCTCCGGTTTACGAATCTCCACAATATTCAATGAAGTTTCAGCATCCGTCATTTCTGAGAGTTTATGACGAAGCTTTTCGATATCAGCACCTTTTTTACCAATAATCAAACCAGGACGTGCAGAATGAATCGTAATACGACACTTTTTATGGGGACGCTCAATAACGACCTTAGAAATAGCCGCCTGTTTAAGCTCCTCAAGCACATACGAACGAATTTTCAAATCTTCATGAAGAAGACGTCCATATTCACCACTATCAGCATACCAACGAGAGTCCCAAGTCCGATTAACACCAAGACGAAGTCCTATTGGATTGATCTTCTGACCCATTACGCGGCCTCCACTTTTTCGGTAACTTCACGAACAATAACAGTAAGATGCGAAAATGGACGTTCAATTCTACTCGCACGCCCTCGACCACGAACATGAAAGCGCTTCATCACTATCGACTTACCAACATAAGCTTCCGCCACAACAAGCGAATCAATATCAAGATCGTGGTTATTCTCTGCATTTGCAATTGCTGATTCAAGCGTTTTTTTCACAGTAGCAGCAATACGCTTGCGTGAAAACATCAAATCAGCGAGTGCGACATTAACTCTTTTACCACGAATCATTGCAGCAACTAAATTAAGTTTCTGCGGACTAACACGAATTGTCCGTGTGACAGCTCTTGCTTCATTATCTTTAAGTTGGCGCGAAACTTTAGCTTTTCCCATTCCTACTTCCTCTTTGCTTTTTTATCGGCACCATGACCATAATAAGTCCGGGTAGGAGCGAACTCACCAAACTTATGCCCAACCATCTCTTCAGAAACAGAAACAGGAATGTGCTTATTACCGTTGTAAACACCAAAAGTTAAACCAACAAATTGCGGCAAAATAGTAGAGCGACGACTCCATATTTTTATAACTTCATTGCGCCCACTTGCACGTACCTTCTCTGCTTTACCAAGAAGATAGCCGTCAACAAACGGACCTTTCCAAACTGAACGAACCACTTCAGACTACCTTTCTCATTTCTTGCGTTGATGACGCGTACGCATAATAAACTTATCAGTGGCTTTATTAGAGCGCGTACGCTTACCTTTCGTAGGTTTACCCCAAGGAGATACTGGATGGCGCCCCCCTGATGTACGACCTTCACCGCCACCGTGTGGATGATCAACGGGGTTCATAGCAACACCGCGAACATGTGGACGCTTACCACGCCAACGTGACCGACCTGCTTTACCATCATTAATATTCCCATGATCAGGATTTGAAACAGCGCCAACAGTTGCAAAACAGCTACTGGGAACCAAACGCTGTTCACCAGAATTTAAACGAAGAATAGCCATACCATGATCTCGTCCAACCAACTGCGCATAAGCACCTGCTGAACGTGCAATCTGTCCGCCTTTTCCTGGCTTCATCTCAACATTATGAATAATTGTACCTACAGGCATACTAGCAAGAGGCATAGCATTACCCGGCTTAACATCTACATTTAAACCAGCCATAACAGAATCACCAACACCAAGACGCTGTGGTGCAAGAATATAACTCAATTGCCCATCCTCATAACGGATTAAAGCAATAAAAGCGGTACGATTAGGATCATACTCTAAACGCTCAACCTTTGCTGAAACATCACGTTTAAGACGCTTAAAGTCGACAAACCGATAACTACGTTTATGTCCACCACCCTGAAAACGAGCAGTAACACGACCGCGATTATTACGCCCACCCTTTGAAGACAAACCTTCAGTTAACATCTTTACAGGTTTTCCCTTATAAAGGCAAGAACGTTCCACAATAACAAGCTGACGCTGCCCAGGTGTCGTTGGATTAAACTGCTTAAGTGCCATTATTCCTATCTCCGAGCCTCTTAAAGACCTGTCGAAACGTCGATAGTCTGACCACTGGCCAGAGTTACGATCGCTTTTTTGACATCACTCTGCCGACCAACTATACCTTTGAAACGCTTCACTTTACCCTTACGGACTATCGTGTTAACTGCTTTAACTTTTACGCTAAAAAGCGCTTCAACAGCAGCCTTAATCTCAGGCTTCGTCGCTTTCGGCGCGACATTAAAAGCAACTTGATTGTATTCAGAAATCATAGTCGCCTTTTCAGTAATAACTGGACTAATAATTATATCATAATGGCGAAGATCTGTCATTTAAAACGCTCCTCAAGAGCCTCAACAGCTGCTTTTGATAAAACAAGTTTGCTGCGACGCAAAATATCATAAACATTAATTCCCTGAATAGGCAAAATGTCAACATTAGGGATATTAGAGGCTGCACGAAAAAAGTTAATATCAATCTCCTTACCACCAATCAAGAGAGCGTTATTAAATCCAAGCTTAGAAAAATGAGAAACAAGCATTTTCGTTTTAGCATCCTTAACAGTCAACTCATCCACAATAATTAAATCTTTTGCTTTTAATTTCGCAGATAACGCAAAACGCAATCCAAGAGCACGAATTTTTTTAGGAAGATCATGCGCATGGCTACGAACCACTGGTCCATGTGCCTTACCCCCACCTCTAAACTGCGGTGCACGTGCAGATGAATGTCGAGCACGCCCAGTTCCTTTCTGTTTAAACATTTTTGCCCCTGTTCGCGACACATCAGAACGACCTTGGGATTGATGACTTCCCTGCTGACGACGTGCAAGCTGCCAACGAACAACACGTTGCAAAATATCCTCACGCGGAACAAGATCAAAAATAGCTTCAGAAACCTTTAATTTGCCAGCTTCATTACCATCAAGAGTTTTAATTACAAGATCCATTATTAGGCTCCCTCAACTTCAGAGGTTTCCGTCACCGGAGTAACCATTTCCGCTTTCTCCTTCACAAGACGGCGAATACCAGCAGGCTTTGGAACATTATCAGGAAGACGCTTCTTCACAGCATCCCGTATCAAAATCCAAGAACCTTTAGAACCAGAAACAGCACCACGCACTAAAATTAAACCACGCTCACTATCAGTGGAAACAACTTCAATATTCTGTGTTGTTACACGCACTTGCCCCATATGGCCAGCCATTTTTTTGCCTTTAAAAACTTTACCAGGATCTTGGCACTGCCCTGTAGAACCATGAGCACGATGTGTGATAGAATTACCATGAGAAGCACGATGTCCACCAAAGTTATGTCGCTTCATAACACCAGCAAACCCCTTACCAATACTGGTACCAGTCACATCAACTCTTTGTCCTGGAACAAAATGTTCCACTGTAATCTCAGTACCAACATCAAGAAGATTGTCGGGACTCACACGAAACTCTGCTATTTTGGCTTTAGGCTCAACAGAAGCCTTAGCAAAATGTCCACGAAGAGCTTGTGAAGTATTCTTAACCTTAGCAAAGCCTACACCTAATTGAACAGCAGTATAACCATTCTTTTCAACTGTACGCTGAGCAACGACTTGACAATTCTCCAAACGAAGTACCGTCACCGGCACATGCTCACCAGCATCATTATAAATACGGGTCATGCCCAGCTTCTGTGCTATTACACCTGAACGCATCGGGTCTGTTCCTTCTGTCCTCAAACCTCAGAGCTTAATTTCTACATCCACACCAGCAGAAAGATCGAGCTTCATAAGCGCATCCACTGTTTGCGGCGTTGGATCAACAATATCAAGAAGACGCTTATGTGTTCGCATCTCAAACTGCTCACGACTTTTCTTATCGATATGCGGTCCACGATTGACCGTAAACTTCTCAATCCGCGTAGGAAGCGGAATGGGACCACGGACATTTGCACCGGTACGTTTAGCAGTCGATACGATCTCACGCGTCGACGTATCAAGAATTCTATGATCAAACGCTTTCAAGCGAATGCGAATATTCTGACTGTTCATGCTCTTTATTTCCCTGTTATACAAAGTGCCTTCAATAATCAAAGCACTCAACAAGCATTATTTATTCAATGATCTTAGAGACGATACCGGCACCAACAGTACGACCACCTTCACGAATAGCAAAAC
>NZ_JBHIQN010000013.1:0-38318 GCF_042196525.1 Bartonella sp. AC62GZZY | reverse complement strand
ACGTGCAAGCGAATGGTTTTGATTGATTCAAGATAAACAGATTTGAAATGAGACAATCTTACGATATTCGGGATTCTCATTCAACACACAAAACAATGAATTATCATTATAAATCAGTATATTGTATGTTCACGGCGGCTTCCAGATCCCAAAGTCTCCCTTCTCTCACAACAGTTACAACCCTTCTTATATATCACGACGCGTATCATGTTAAAGGGCCTATTCTATAATCACCATTGCATAAACGGCCTACACGCTTTATGCTTTCCCTTAAGAGCAAAAGGAAGGTGTCAATGTCATCTAAACTGACGCGTAACCAAACATTGGTTTTAAACACTTTAAAAAATGCAAAAGGGCCTTTAAGTGCTTATGCGATTCTCAATCACTTACGCGAAGAAGGTTTTCGTGCACCTCTCCAAGTTTATCGTGCGTTAGAAAAACTCGTACAGTTAAAGTGTATTCATCGTCTTGAAAGTGTAAATGCCTTTGTGGTCTGTTTACACCCTGAAAACTGTCAACATGAACTTACAACGTTTATAATTTGCGAAAACTGTGGCACAGTCAACGAAATACAAAATCAAACGATTGTAACGAGTTTAAAACAGATGGTTCAAGCTGTTGACTTCCAAGCACATAAAAGCACCCTAGAAGTACGAGGTCTTTGTAAAAAATGCGCAATAAAATAAGACCGCTAACTTGAAAACAAGATCTCTAACTTGCAAGTTTATATATTTAGCATTATGTACCAGGGATCGCCTTTGTTTGAAAAGCTCTTATCGCTCTTGCATGTATATCACCCTACCCTGTAGTGATAGACTTATTATACTCGTTGGAACATAAATATTGGAAGTATAAATCATGTCCGTATCTGAGACAATTTTTTCAACAAAAAATCTCGATAAAACGAAACAAAAAAAAGTAATCAAAGCCCTTCTTATTGTCTTTGCACTTTTTGTGCTTTGGTTTAGCTACAAATGGATAACGCAATGGCGTTATATGTTATCTACTGAAGATGCCTATGTGCAAGGAGATATAGCCGCTATTGCGACTAAATTAAATGGATATATTGAAAAAATTGCCATTAAAGCCAACCAAGTTGTAAAAAAGGACGATGTTTTATTTTACTTAGACAATGGTGATTATCAAATAGCCTTGGATCAAACAGAAGCGCATCTTGACACACAGAAAAAAACACTTCTACGCATTGATGCACAAATCACAGCCGCTCATAGTGCTTTAGATGATGCAAAAGCGCAAAAAGCAGCCGCTTCAGCCATAGCAACCAATGCACAACTCACCTTAAAACGTGTAACAGAACTGAAAGCCAATCGTTATGCCCCTCAATCTGATGTTGATGATGCCAAATCAGCTTATGAACAAGCTATCGCAAATGTTAACCGTGCAGATGCACAAATCGCTGCAGCACGCGCCAATATCCAAGTGCTAGAAGCACAACGAAGTGAAACAGAAAGCCAAACAAAGAGTTTAGAGCTCACACGTGAAAAAGCACAACGTGATCTTGATTCAACTATTATACGCGCGCCATTTGATGGAATCATAGGAAATTTAACAGCAAAAACGGGAGATTTTGTTGTAAATGGCCAACGTCTTGCAGCGTTAGTCCCCATCCATGCACTTTATATTGAAGCAAACTATAAAGAAACACAGTTGCAAAATATTCATGCGGGACAAAAGGCTTATATTTCTGTTGATGCCTTCAAAAAGGAGGTCTTTACAGGAACAGTGCTTTCTATTTCACCGGCAACAGGTGCTGTTTTTTCTCTTCTTCCTCCACAAAACGCTACCGGTAACTTTACAAAGATTGTCCAACGCATTCCTGTACGTATTTCTATTCCAGAAGAAGTCTTAAAGACCGGACATATCCGAGCAGGAATGAGTGTTTCAGTAGAAGTTGATACACGTACAAAACCACAAGATAAAAGTCTCTTATAATAACAAGCAAATGACCTCATTATTATGACATCTTCAATACCAAAGCCCATACAGTCTCAAGAGCGTATAGAAATCCGTAGCATTGTGATTTTCATAGTTATGGCCTTTGGCATGTTCATGGCCATTTTGGATATACAAATCGTTGCCTCCTCTTTAGCCGAAGTTCAAGCTGGTCTCTCTGCGAGCTCTGAAGAAATTTCATGGGTTCAAACCTCCTATCTCATCGCTGAAGTCATCATGTTGCCCCTTTCTGGATTCTTAGGACGATTGCTTTCAACACGTGTTTTCTTCACCATATCAGCGATCGGGTTTACGATTACTTCTGTTCTTTGTGCAACAGCAACATCTATTGGAGAGATGATTATCTACCGTGCATTGCAAGGTTTTATTGGTGGAGGAATTATCCCAAGTGTTTTTGTCGCCTCTTATGTTCTTTTTCCTCCTTCCAAACGCCCAATTGTTACCCCTATTGTTGGACTAGTCGCAACATTAGCCCCCACTATTGGTCCAACGGTCGGAGGTTATCTTTGTCATATCTTATCATGGCACTGGCTTTTTCTCATTAATGTGCCTTTTGGGATTATTATTTCAATTCTCGCTTGGAAATTGATTGATTTTGATAAAGCAAATCCGTCTCTCATGGCTAAATTTGACTGGTTGGGGCTCATTTCTATGGCTGTTTTTCTAGGAACTTTAGAGTATGTACTAGAAGAGGGCGCACGTCATGATTGGCTGAATGATGAGCTGGTTCGGAATTTATTTATTATCATGATTCTTGCTGCAGCCTTATTCTTCTGGCGTGCTTTTACAGCAAAAGAACCCATTGTAGATCTCTCTACTTTTTCTAATTTTAATTTTTCAGCTGCATCCATTTTTTCCTTTTCTTTGGGAATAGGTCTTTATGGACTCACGTACCTTTATCCTGTCTATTTAAGCCAAATCCGCCATTATGATGCCCTGATGATTGGAGAAACATTGTTTCTTTCAGGATTCGTCATGTTATTAACTGCTCCCCTTGCAGGATTCCTTTCAGCACGAATGGATGCACGTTTAATGATGGCAATAGGACTTTTTGGTTTTGCAATAGGCACTTGGATGGCTAGCGCTATCACAGATAAGTGGGATTTTTGGCAGCTTTTTTGGCCGCAAGTTTTCCGTGGTGCTTCTGTAATGTTATGTATGGTTCCTATTAATAATATTGCCTTGGGAACACTTCCACCAGAACGAATGCAAAATGCTTCTGGACTCTTTAATCTCACACGGAATCTAGGTGGTGCTGTAGGGCTTGCCATTATCAGCACTCTTATGACAAAACGCACAGACTTTCATTATGAACGAATAGCCGAAACACTTAACCACGCAAACAGACAAGCAACTGAAATGCTTTCAAAGCTTATTTTATTATTCAAAACAGAAACCTTTGATTCCTACACTCTTGCTCTTTCTCAATTGTTTAATATAGCACGCATACAAGCAATGATTATGGCTTTTAGTGATATTTTCTTTATCATAACCATTATCTTTGGTGTTTTAGCATTTATGACCATGTTTCTCAAAAAAATACCATCCCTCATGGATTCACCACCAAGACACTAAGATTCATTAAAATTGAAGAATATTTTTGATTTTTATCACTTTCCTCGATTTTTTCACTTTATCTCTTCTCAAGAGACAATATAAATTAACATGTGATTCTAAATGATTCTTCTGATAAAAATCCTTTTCAATGCGAGCTCTTTACGCACTTTTAAAATAACGTCTCGCATATAAAAATTGTTTTAGATGATAATAAACAAAGAGCTTACCTAACATGCTCCACACTATAAAGATAAAGCAGCTATTTCTATCAGATTTTTGATTTATCACCATAGGGCACAAAAGATTAAAAGATTCTTTGCCCTTTACTCTTTTGAGTCTTACAAGAATATTCATAAAAGATTTATGATTCTTGTGATTTTTATTCACGCACCTATTTCCCTTATAATGTGTAGGATAACGTTTTTTGATTCTGAATGCAAAATTTTACATGAAAAAATCATTTTGTATTTGATCCTCTCATGCCAATTGCAAAACGATTTACCTTTATAGCAAAAAAAGTAATGATATTTTTTTTCAAAAAAGCTGCTTTTGAACATGTAATTTTATTTTTTTACACTCTTTTAAAGAAGCTAATATTTACAGTTTTGATTCTACTGCCGCGTATTTTTCTTTCTTAAAGCCTCTTCTCTTTCGATAGGCGCTAAAATTATATAAAACTTCTTAAAATATCTCTCTTTTTGAATAAAATTGATCAATAAATGATCCCCTTCTATGCCCTACTCTTACCATGGTGGCTCCATAACTGTTAATGACAGAAATTCCCTCACATCTTCAATAGTAAACGTCTAGACACTTGTTTAACCTCTCAAAAATGCACATTCGTCGCTATTGAATCCACCTCCAAATACTTTAGAAAGGCTTCTAAGATTCTCTTCCCGATAGGCAAATAATCATTTCTGATGTGAAAAATTCAGTGGTATAAACGAAAAGCTCTCGTAGTCATGACATTGATTTATAATCATAATTTATGATGTTGTCTATTATAATGAGCAATCTGAATATTGTGAGAGTTTTCTATTCAAAACCTGTTCATGATAAATCAATCAAAATCATTCCCTTGCGCACGAAAAGCAGAGAGATAAAAACGGTTTAAAAAAGAGTAAAATACCGAATCGTTTCTATGCAAGATCTACCAACGATATTGAGAACTAAAAAATTGTATGATGATACCGGCTTTAAAAGAATACAAAACCACTCAAAAATATGTTTCCTTTAATCCTGTAAAATATGACGCTATTTCAAAAAAAATGCGCTTTTAATATATTTCTAGTCACTTAACTGAAATTATTAAAAATAAGAAACCTGTCACATAAAGAAAAGGCTTTATAACACAATCGTAATGCAACGACCCCCAAAATTTGTACCGCATCAACATTTTGACACTAATCAAAACAGTATAACCCACCTCAATGCCAGCACTGTTGCAAACGCAATAAATACAATCTTCAAGCCACTTTATGATGCTGAAAACGACTTGTAACGGCTCGTTCTCCACTAGGAGCCAAAGTGCCATAACACCCAGCAAGATAGTTTGGTATCAGTTCCAACGCTTGAAACCGATGTTTTTCGTAAGGACCAGGCATTGCCAAATTTTCTGTTAAGCGATTTGAAAAGCCAAAACGTTGATAAAATTCAAAATCCCCTACCAATAAAATAGCGCCATATCCCAATTTTTTTGCTGTTTCAATTGCATGGCGGACTAAAATTGATCCTATTCCCATACCAGCACATTCAGCGGCAACAGCCAAAGGTCCCAAGAGTAAAGCATGTTGTGTTTCATTTTTTTCTTTAAAAAAAGAAACATGCCAAAGACGTACACTTCCCACAAGCTCTCCCAGAGCATTTTTAACCACAAAAGAAAGCCCTTGAGCAGCTAGCCGACCACGCCGTAAAGTCTCTGATGATTTACGTTTACGTCCATACCCCATCGTTGAATCAAGCAAAATTTCTCGATAAGGCTTATCGGCTTCTTGCTCCAATAAAAGTGTAAAACATGTCCCATTTTTTGTTTGAAAATTAATCATGTTCATCTCTATAACCGCCCTCTTATAGCGTAATGACAAGCATCGCAAAAGTCTAATAACCCTATCGTCAAAAAGAAACGTCAGATCACATATGATCGTAAAGGCTCAAAACCATTAAAAGCAACGGATGCATAAGTTGTTGTGTAAGCACCCGTTCCATGAATCAATATCTCATCTCCTATCGTTAGAGATAGAGGAAGTGGATAAGGTGTTTTTTCGTAAAGCACATCTGCCGAATCGCATGTTGGTCCAGCCAAAATACAAGGCTCCATCACCTTATCATCATGAGGTGTCTCAATGGGATAACGAATAGCTTCGTCCATAGTCTCAGCAAGGCCATTAAATTTCCCAATATCAAGATAAACCCATCGTACATTATCATTGTCAGCTTTTTTAGATATCAAAACAACTTCTGTGCGAATAACACCAGCATTGCCAACCATTGCACGCCCTGGCTCAATAATCGTCTCAGGGATACGATTACCAAAATGCTTTTTCAATGAATCAAAAACAGCGGTACCATAAGCTTGCTCTGTAGGAACATCTTTCAAATAACGGGTTGGAAAACCGCCTCCCATATTCACCAATTTCAGTGATATACCTTCTTGTTCCAAACGCTTAAATACTGTAGCAGCATCTGATAAAGCACGATCCCACGCACTCAAATCAACCTGCTGCGACCCAACATGAAAAGAAACACCATAAGCTTGCAAACCTAATTGGTGTGCCCGTCTTAGCACATCAACCGCCATAGCAGGGACACAACCGAATTTGCGTGACAATGGCCACTCTGCACCTTTTCCATCGGTAAGAACACGGCAAAAAACACGCACTCCTGGAGCAACACGCGCAATTTTTTCCACTTCTTCAACACAATCAACTGCATAAAGTGAAACACCCAATGCATATGCTCGCGCAATATCACGCTCTTTTTTAATCGTATTTCCAAAAGAAATACGCTCTGGCGTTGCCCCTGCTTTTAAAGCCATTTCAATTTCTGCAACAGAAGCCGCATCAAAAGAAGATCCTAAAGAACTCAGCAAACGCAAGATTTCAGGAGCTGGATTCGCCTTTATTGCGTAAAAAATACGAGACTGTGGTAGAGCTTTTTCAAAATTTAAATAGTTGTCACGAACAACATCAAGGTCAACAATTAAGCATGGACCTTCAGAACGATGTGTTGCAAGAAAATCGCGAATACGTTGTGTTGCCATCTGCAATTCTCCTTGAGGAAAAGCTTCCTCACTCTACGCTTAGACAGCCAAAACTGCCAAAAGCTAAAGGACAAAAAACACACAACAACTATCCCCATTCTGATTACAAAAAATCAGAAATTAGCATTGCATGCAGCGAAAGAACAGCGCGAAGCCGCGTTATTCTATTTTATCTGCCTTTTTGATTGGAGTTGAGAAAACCACTTCCGCACTGAAGGCAATGAGGTGTGCCTCTATAGTTATCCCAGTATTTAAAAACTGGAAGACACCAGAAAGGCCCGCACCGTCGTTGCTTCAAGATGTCCTCATTCTTGCAATTGGCTGTAAGAATGACTGGAGCGGTTAGTTCCAGGTACCGTACCGGTTAATCTCACCATTTGAGAACCAGCGGACACCCACAGGCACGTGCGACTTTGGGCAAGGCATCCTATAAAACGAATCCTTTCTCATTTCAATCATTTTTTTAATTTTAAACATTTTTTAATTCTTAAAGATAAAATGATGCGAAAAAACAACACTCTCCTCCTCTAACAGACAAAACCATCCCTCTGCTTTCATGGGATTCCCCCCTTACACCATCCGTACGACATCAAGCACTATCTTGCTTTAAAAGCCCCTCGTTTCTTTACCCTATTCTATCTCCTAATATCTGCAGCAGAAAATAACACAAAATAAATTACTCAACACATTAATTTATAACGATAATTTATTATTTTGCTCTTAAACAAAAATCCCATCATAAAATTCTCTCATTTCCCTCCCTTAATAATAAATCAAGAAAAATCATTCTCTTGCGCATCACAAGCAGAAAACAATATATGAATAAAAAACAATTGAAAAAAAGAGTAAAATCCCCCCTTAATATATCCCCTCAAATGCAAGGACTAGTAACATGGAAAACAGGGCGGGGATCGACTAAAGCACCATCATCTTTAAAAAACATGATATCTCCCCACAAAACGCCATTATCTTTCTCATCTACATCTTAAAAACATCCCTGCTTCTACATCTATTTCACAACATCGCTTAAGAAAGATATCATGCCCCCGTATAATATAGCTCATATGATATAGATCAACGGCATATCACCATCTTTATGTTTATGAAGTGACATAACTAACGTCCCCGCTTTATCTGCCAACTTCCAATATTGCAGAAACTCCTCCATTGAGATGTGTCATATTATCTTAAATAGTTTTGCTCATACATTGCTCCCATTTGTAATATACAAATGAATGAGATTGTGTAATTCGTCATCATCAAATCCGAAAGAAGTAAATTTCACGATATTCAACCCTTATTATTCAAATTTAAATAAATTATCATTTATAAATCAATGTACTATATGAAATTCTAAAATCATAAGCTCCTATTATCATTCTATTTCTCTTAACTTTGCTGCTGCTCTTTTATCTTCTCTCGTGAATCATATCTTATTCATTCACACACTCTTCTCTTAAAACTATAGATCCCGCTCCTCTGCGCTGTTGGGAAACAGCTTTTTTATTTTAAAATGAACAATATTGGAGAACTCACTCCTATAAAATCAAGAAGAGCAAACGATCTATAATCATTATTTGTAAATCAACAAATTAACGTAAAAAAAAGACCGAACAACATCCGGTCTTATAAAACTTTTCTACCAATATTAAAAACGCTTCTCTCTTAAATTTAAGAGAAAAAAGCTAGAATTTAAATCCCTACACGACGATATCGTTATGTCCCTTGATGAGAATCAATTGCCCGCAACTTCAACAATTGGAATTGCCTATGGCGCTCACGAAAGCGTTCTCTATCAGCTTCACTGCGTGTGTTATAACAAGCGTCACAGGAAACACCTTCTTCATAATGAGGCGATAACTTGCTTTCAGTATTGAGAGGAGAACGACATGCGCGACATAATTCGCGTCCACATTCTTCAAGACCATGTTGAACAGAAACACGCTCATCAAAAACAAAGCACTCACCCCACCATAAACTTTTTTCTTTTGGAATTTTTTCTAAATATTTTAAAATGCCACCTTTTAAATGGTAGACTTGCTCATAACCAAGATCACGAACATAAGCTGTTGATTTTTCACACCGAATACCACCTGTACAAAACATGGCAATTTTCTTTTTCTTTTTTAAATCAGCCTCATGTTTACGCACCCATTCAGGAAATTCGCGAAATGTTTTAATCTGCGGATCGATCGCTCCTTGAAAACTCCCAATCGCATATTCATAGTCATTCCGTGTATCAATCAAAATTGTCTCTTCATCTTGAATAAGAGCATTCCAATCTTCAGGATCGACGTAAGTACCAACAACTTTTAGCGGATCAACACCTTCAACCCCCATTGTCACAATCTCTTTTTTCAACCGCACTTTCATACGATGAAAAGGCATCTTTGATGCCCATGAATATTTAATCTCCGGCGTTTGAAACGCTGGCTCCGCCACAATAAAATCCACCAATGCCTCAATCGCAGCACAAGAACCAGCAACAGTTCCATTAATTCCCTCTTGTGCTAAAAGGAGGGTTCCTTTGATATCCTTTGCTTGACATAAATCCTGCAAAGGTTTTTGTAATTGACGATAATGCTTCAAATCTGCAAAGCAATAAAGTGCAGCAACTTTAAAATTCTTTTCCATGTGTTTTGCCATAACGCGCGTTTCATTCAATTTCAAGATTTATTCATGTACTCTTTAACATATTGTGCTTAATCAAACGATACAAATAATATCATCTCCAAGAAGAAAAAATATCATGTGCCAAAAAAGAGAAAAGCTTTTATTATATCTCCAAGGACAAACTGTTATACCTGTTTTGCTCATTGACAATCTACAAAGTGCTGTACCCTTAGCACGCGCTCTTGTCAAAGGCGGATTAAAAACAATTGAGATCACCTTGCGAACACCAAATGCCCTCAAAGCAATTCAGAAAATTACCCAAGAAGTCCCTGAAGCAATCGTTGGCGCTGGAACAGTTCTCAACACGATACACTACGAGCAAGCCGAACAAGCAGGCGCAAAGTTTATTGTAAGCCCCGGATTATCCAATGAATTAATCAATTGTGCAAAAAATAGTGAAATTCCCCTTCTTCCCGCTGCAATGACCCCAAGTGAACTCATGCAAGCATTAAACAAAGGCTATTCATATCTTAAATTTTTCCCAGCTGAAGCTGCTGGAGGTATTTCATTCATCGAAGCTTTAGCATCTCCCTTCTCTGATATCCGGTTTTGCCCAACAGGCGGTATTACACAAAAAAGTGCAATACAATGGCTCCAACTACCCAATGTCTTCTGCGTTGGTGGTTCTTGGATAGCACCCCAACCGCTCATCGCAATAAGTGATTGGGATTCGATTACTGCATTAGCGCATACTGCAACACAACTCTCCTCTCTATCGAAAAAAGCGCGCTCTACAACATAAGTAGCGGGAGCATTGTTAGCCCCTTCAACAAGACTAAAACCTTCACACATCCTTGCGCAATCTTTTAACATTGCCATCGAACCACAAATCATCACCCGATCTTCATCAGGGTGAATTTTAGGAAGGACTGTTGTTTCAAAGCCACTTATTTCAAAAAAATCTCCACTTTCCATAACAGTCGTAATACGGCCCATATGCTCAGAAGGTTCACGAGTCGTCATAGGATAAAATCTCAACTGTTGTGCATACTCTCCAATGAGTGGATCTTGTTGCAAAGAGGAAACAAGATCTTTTGCACAAATTAATCCATTCTTTTCTCGCGTTATTTAAATAAGAACAACTTCTGCAAATTTTTCATAAATGTCAGGATCACGAATAAAGCTTGCAAAAGGAAAAACCCCGTACCGGTTTGAAAGAAGATAAAGCACCAATTTTCCCACTCATTACTCCACAAAAGCGCGCTCTACAACATAAGTAGCAGGGGCATTGTTAGCCCCTTCAACAAGACCAAAACCTTCACACATCCTTGCGCAATCTTTTAACATTGCCATGGAACCACAAATCATCACCCGATCTTCATCAGGATGAATTTTAGGAAGGCCTGTTGTTTCAAAAAAATCTCCACTTTCCATAACAGTCGTAATACGGCCCATATGCTCAGAAGGTTCACGAGTCGTCATAGGATAAAATCTCAACTGTTGTGCATACTCTCCAATGAGTGGATCTTGTTGCAAAGAGGAAACAAGATCTTTTGCATAAATTAACTCATTCTTTTCGCGCGTTGTTTGAATAAGGACAACTTCTGAAAATTTTTCATAAGTGTCAGGGTCACGAATAAGGCTTGCAAAAGGAGCAATCCCCGTCCCAGTTGAAAGAAGATAAAGACGTTTTCCAGGAATAAGAGCATCAAGAACCAACGTTCCTGTAGATTTTTTACGCATGAGAACTGTATCACCAATTTTAATTTTTTGGAGATGCTCGGTTAATGGCCCTCCTGGAACTTTTATCGAAAAAAACTCAAGCTGTTCATCCCAAAAAGGACTTGCAATCGAATAAGCACGATAAATTGGCTTTTCTGCATTTGGCAAACCGATCATAACAAATTCACCTGAACGAAAACGAAAACTTTCCGGACGATTCAGGCGAAATTTAAATAATCGATCTGTATAGTGAAAAACCTCTTGGACAGTAAGAGCGAATACATTCGCAGGAATCGGAAAATTTGCAACGCTGCTGATGTTTGACGGAACATTGGTAGCAGACGTATTCATACTCTTCCCCATATCTTTATTGACTATTAAATTTCGAATCCCTGACGTGATATAATCCTTGTATAATCATCTGCCAACAATTTTCTTAAACCAAAAGCCTTAAGATTAACACTTTTATGTCAAAATTAATCGAATGAAAAAAATGTGAATACAAATCATATTCAAAGAGAAACAAAAACATCGAGTGTTAAGCAATCACGGTACTCTTTTCCACTTTAACACATAATGCATAGTATACAGTGTACCGCTACAACACTTTATTCTCTTTGCAAAATTTATAACCGAAAACCTTAAAATTAAGAGAGAAAAAACATCTGTGGATCGAACGATAAACGCACGACTCCACAACAAAGTTTTCGGCATTACATCCATTGTTTTCTTTACTGACCTTTTTACACTGCCCTTTCCATAAATAAATGAGTCGAACACCTTCTATGATCGATAAATTGATTTCACTAAAAACCAATCAAACGATAAAAAGCAAATATCGTATTCCCACTTCATCTTGAAAAGAAATAATGTCCAAATCAACAGCTATTGATGTATCAGAAAGTGTTTATACACTCTTTCCCATTTAACAAAAGTAACTTTAAATGCATAAGATGACATCCAAAATTACACAGATGAGTGATCTTCCCCTTTATGGTAAAAACTTGTAATGCATTGATTTAACGTGGTTAATTTAATCATTTTACCTTCTCTAAATAAGCAGCCAATGCAATATTTAATCAAAACAATCATACCAGCAACAATAGTCTAACATTGCACTCTTCAAAATGATACAATACAATAAACTATGCTTTCTTTTTTAAGAAGCCTCAATTAAAAATAAATAAAAAAATAAAAATCTATGCTTCACAAATTATCAGAAAACACCATGTTGATAACAACACAAATAAAACTAAAGTATCTCTTATATCCAGAGTAGCATTTTACATAAAAAACGACTTTAATGGCAGTATAGGCTTCTTATGATTTTGACCATAGCAAACCGTATCTTTCATCTCTCATAAGTAACCTCTATAAAATAACCAAAGAAAACTGCGTATTTCACGAATACAGATAAGATTTTAAAATGAAAAATTCCGTTAATGACGAAATAAATACATCACTCTATGCAGCTGTCGCAACCATTGATGTCAGTGCCATTGTTGCCAATTATATCACTTTAGCCAAACGTGTAGCCCCAACAGAATGTTCAGCAGTTGTAAAAGCAAATGCTTATGGATTAGGCGTTCACAAAATTGCTCCTGCCCTTTATCAAGCTGGTTGTCGCACTTTTTTTGTCGCACAAATCAGAGAAGCACTCCAATTAAAAAGCATTTTACCATCAAATGTCATGATTGCCATTCTGAATGGACTTCCACACTTAGCAGAAGAATTTGTCGCACAGTCTGGTATTGTTCCGGTTTTGAACTCTTGGAATGCCATTGAAAATTGGCAAAAAATTTGTCAAAAAAAAGATAAAAAATTTCCAGCAATTGTTCAAATCGATACCCATATGAACCGATTAGGACTTGATCAAAAAGAATTACAAAAGCTCATCAAACACCCTACAATTTTCAAAAAAGCAGACATAAAATATATTCTCAGTCATCTTGCTAACGGAGAAGATGATACCCACCCATCAAATTATGCCCAATTAACTTCTTTCAAAACTGCCCTTGCGCAACTACCAACCTGTAGAGCTTCCTTTGCCAATTCTGGAGGTATTTTTTTAGGATCAGATTTTTATTTTGATCTTGTTCGCCCCGGTATTGCACTTTACGGAAGCGCCCCCTCAGGAAAACACGCATCCCTTCTAAAACCTGTTTTAAAACTTGAAGCTCAAGTTCTTCAAAACCGTGTTGTTGATGTAGATACACCTGTTGGTTATGCAGAAAGCTTTATAACCAACAGACCAAGCACTCTTGCAACCATTTCTATAGGCTACGCAGACGGCTGGCTCCGTGCTCTTTCGAATAAAGGAACTGTTTATTTCAACGGGCACAAACTTCCCATGGTTGGGCGGGTTTCTATGGATTCCATTATTGTAGATACAACTGATCTTGATCAAAAACCTCAAACAGGTGACTGGATCGAACTCATTGGTCCCCATCAAACACTTGAAAAAGTATCTATAGATGCCAATACCCTTCCCAATGAAATTCTAACATCTCTTGGACCACGCTATAAATACATTTACACATAAAAACTCTTTAGCCATAAAGAAATAAATTGATAAAAATCATCATTTTAGAAAATTGAGGGGCTTTTACAAAAGATTTTACAACAATCAACCACACAGAATGGTCACAGACACCGTACATTCACAGAAATCTCAAAACAGACAAGTTGATGGACTATTTTATGGAAGTAGCTTTCATCTAAAATACAAAAACTTAACCTTTCCCCATAAATTGACAAAAAAGAATCTACTACAAATTTTTTAAAATTAATTTCCCAATTAAAATCATTCGCTTGCATACCACAAACTGGATTATGTGTAGATAAAAATGATTTAAGAAAAGATTAATGCCTCTTATGAACCATAGTGCCAAGAGCTATAACATTAAGCGCTGGCAAAATGTATGATAGTGCCGGCTTATTCCGTTATGAAGTGTAAAGATTGGGGGGCTCTTAATAGATTTATCGTTCCACTCACAAGCGCCGTCGCGAAATGGGATTGGAAGCGAAATGTGTCTTTAAAACAAACATCTGAATTAACAACCCAAGTATATTCTTTTTGGAGCGTTCTGTTTCACATGAGGATCGTGCCCCCACTAAAGAACACAATAAATAAAAGCATGGAGCAATGTGCAATCCCTATTATTAAAAAACATTGCTTTAAATGCTTTTGAAAGCCGCAAAGCTGAATTAAAAGGAGATGATAAACTGAGGATTGATTTTTATCTTTACGGCTTTACATTTTTCCAAAATTAGATTGTCTTCCAGTTTAAAAGGTTACGTCAACAAAAATACGCAATTCCCTCGCCCTCATCTGACAAACAAAAGCAGGAATTACTCATAAAGCTCTTTTTTCTCAATCTCTGGCTCAAAAAATTTCGCTGCGTTAAGTTTGGATGTTGATTTACAGGAAACAGCTAAAGCACACGAGCTCTTAGGAAAACAGCGCCGTAAAGTCACAAACTGACTTGCAATGAAGTGGAAAGATGTGCCGGCTTTTTATAAGACACCTTGTAAAAAATACCCATAATACATTTGGCTTTGCGTTTGCTCATTCTAACAGATGTTCTTATATATTTTTGCGTCATATTTATAAAAAGCAGATTAAAGAGAAATATTTAGACAATTTTTGACTCGAAAAGATGCAACAACAGAGTTTCGCGTGTCTTTATCATCAAAAACACTAAAATTGATTTTATTCTTTCTACAACCGGTCGTCGTCACCCTAGTGACGAGTAGTATATCACAACACATGCAACAGACGTGACCTATCCTCATAGGTTTCGCTCTCGTTTACATGATTAGCTGGCTAGACCGATGGCCTAGTCACTAAAACCATGTCATACGGTAGAAGGCAAAGGAGAGCATACCTATTGCCGACAAAACACAGCTTTTTTGTCAACTTTTTCGATTTTGCTCATGTTATAAAAAACAATGCAAAATTCTAGAAAACAGACAAATAACGCCATAGCAACAGAACCAATAAGCATAAAACCCACACAAAATGTGTGGGCTTTTTTTGTTCATGCAAATAAACCAATTAAATATATATTTTTCGTTTAATAGGTATTTCCCAATGGCGGACACGAGCAAATAAGCATTCTGTCTCCCGCAACATTATCAATACGCGATACAGGAGGCCAATATTTATTGGCTGGATCAAGAAAACTGTTGGGAAAAGCAGCTTCTTGTCGCGAATAGGGTCGTGCCCAAGCATCATCTAAAGTATCTACCACTGTATGGGGGGCATTCACCAATGGATTATTGTCTTTTGGCCAAACCCCGCTACCAACTTTCTTAGCCTCTTCAGCAATAGAGAGTAAAGCATCACAAAAACGATCAATCTCTGCTTTTGGTTCTGATTCCGTTGGCTCAATCATCAAAGTTCCCGGAACAGGAAACGACATCGTGGGCGCATGGAATCCATAATCAATGAGACGTTTTGCAATATCATCAACACTCACCCCATACTGCTCTTTCAACACGCGTGTATCCACAATACATTCATGCGCAACACGCCCATGCTTGCCCCGATAAAGAATGGAATAAACTGGTGAAAGACGTGCAGCAATATAATTGGCATTTAAAATGGCTATTTGTGTTGCATATTTTAAGCCATCAGCCCCCATCATTCGAATATACATCCATGTAATCGCAAGGATAGACGCACTTCCATAAGGAGCAGCCGAAACCGCATGTGTTGTCCCATCCTGTTCATGACCTGGTAAAAATGGTTTGAGATGCTTTGCAACACCAATTGGTCCCATACCAGGACCACCCCCCCCGTGGGGAATGGCAAATGTTTTATGAAGATTCATATGACAAACATCAGCGCCAATATCCGCAGGACGAGCAAGACCCACAAGGGCATTGAGATTAGCACCATCAAAATAAACTTGTCCGCCATTTTCATGAATAATAGAACAAATTTCCTTAATGCTTTCCTCGTAAACACCATGGGTTGAAGGATAAGTAATCATAAGAGCAGCCAATTTATCTTTATGCAATTGCGCTTTCATCTTGAGATCGTCTACATCAACATCACCATCGCTTAAACATTTTACCACAACGACTTCCATCCCTGCCATATGGGCCGAGGCTGGATTGGTACCATGCGCAGATGCAGGAATAAGACAAACTGTACGTTGATGCTCTCCCCGTGATTGGTAATATCGTCGGATAGCCAAAAGCCCAGCATATTCACCTTGAGCACCAGAATTTGGCTGAAAAGAAACTTGCGCAAATCCTGTAATTTCGCACAACCACGCATTTAACTGGTTGATCATCTCCAAATATCCCGCTGCATCCTCTTGTGAAACAAAGGGGTGTATATTGGCCATACTAGCCCAACTTACAGGCATTAATTCAGCCGCAGCATTAAGCTTCATTGTACAAGAACCAAGAGGGATCATAGCGCGATCCAGCGCCAAATCCTTATCCGCTAAACGACGCAAAAAGCGCATCATATCTGTCTCTGAATGAACCGCATGAAAAAAAGGCTGAGAAAGAAAAGCAGCCTCCCGTTTTTTTCCAAAGAGTCGAGGAGAAGCCTTATCGCCTAATTGTGCCCCAAAAAGCTGCGCTAAAGCACCAGCATCTCCTTCTGTTGATAATTCATCAAAATTGATTGCAATAGTGTCATCATCAAGAACACGAATAAGGCGCCCACCTATTTTGGCTTGATGCGCAATCTCACGCGCTTTTCCCTTAACAGAAATACTCACACAATCAAAAAAGCTTTTCCCTTCAACATGAACCCCTGCTGCTTCTAAACCAGCAACAAAACGACATGTTAAATGATGAATTCGCTGTGCAATTTCTTGTAAGCCTTTTGGCCCATGCCAAACAGCATAAGCGGTTGCCATATTAGCCAACAAAGCCTGCGCTGTACAAATATTTGACGTCGCTTTATCACGCCGAATATGTTGTTCACGTGTTTGCAAAGCCAAACGAAAACCAACGCGTCCTTTGGTATCCACGGATTGACCAACAATACGCCCTGGAATAAGACGCGTTAACGCATCACTCACAGCAAGGTAACCAGCATGTGGACCACCAAATCCCATCGGAACGCCATAACGCTGCATAGAGCCAACAACGATATCTGCCCCCCATTGAGCAGGTGGCTCCTGAAGGGTAAGCGCTAAAGGATCAGCTACAACGATAACTAAAGCTCCCTTTTCCTTTGCCTCTTTTATGATCTCACTGTAATCATGAAAAGAACCTTTTGTATCTGGCCAAGATAAAACAATTGCCGCTGTATCAGAATCAATTTCGCCATTTTGGCTAATCTGAATCCCTTGTGTTTCAGCACGCGTTTGCGCAACACTCAAAGTTTGAGGATGTAAAAGACTCTGAAGAGAAATTTTTGTTTTTTTCTCACGGAAAGAGCGAAAAGCAAGGGCATTGGCTTCAGCTAAAGCAGTTGCTTCATCAAGAAGGGAAGCAGCAGAAACAGGCAAACCTGTTAGTTCACTAACCAATGTCTGAAAATAAAACAAAAGCTCTAAACGACCCTGGCTAATTTCTGCTTGATAAGGCGTATAAGCAGTATACCAAGCAGGATTTTCAAACAGATTTCGTAAAATAACCGGAGGCACATAAGTTCCATGATATCCTTGCCCAATAAAACTTTTATGCACATGGTTACGCTCCATCATCTTGGAGAGTTCTTCTAAGGCTTGTCCTTCACTAGCGGCCTCTGGAAGATTCAATAAACGTCCCAAATGGATAGAGTGTGGAACAGCTTGAGAAATGAGTGTCTCAACACTATCAAGCTCTAAAACATCAAGCATTTTTTGTGTTTCATCAGGACGAAGCCCAATATGTCGAGAAGAAAAAGAACGCTCGATCATGGTACTCATCCAATCAAAGCCTTATAAGCATCTTCATCTAACAACTCGTCCAGTTGAGTTTCATCTTGCAATGTCATCTTCCATAACCAGCCTTCTGTTTCGGCTTTCTGATTTACCAATTCAGGATTATCCGCCAATGTTTCATTTCTTTCGACCACTTCACCATCAAGAGGAGCATAAACATCTGAAGCCGCCTTCACTGATTCCACAACAGCCGCCGCCTCTCCTTTGGAAAGTTTTGTTCCACTTTGTGGTAAATCAACAAAAACCAAATCCCCTAATTGCTCTTGCGCATAATGCGTAACCCCAACAGTCACTACTTGTCCTTCAACTCTAAGCCATTCATGGTCTTGTGTAAAATAAGTTTTAGACATAAAAAATCATCCTTTAAAATAACGTTGTTCAACAAAGGGAAGAGAATGAACTGATAGTGCAATCTTTTTGCCTCGCAGTTCTGTAAAGACTTGTGTTCCTTCAACTTTAAAATCAACAGGAACGTAACCCATCGCGACAGGCCCCTCAAAAGAAGGACCAAAACCACCTGATGTTACAACGCCAATCTCATTACCTTGATCATCAAGAAGCAGCGCACCGGCACGAATAGGTTGGCGCGTTTGCGGTTTTAATCCAACACGACAACGAGCAGGTCCTTTTTGCAGTGCTTCAAGAAAAGCCTTTGCACCATAAAATTGTGCTTTTTCTCGAACACTTTTAGGAACAGCCCATGTTAGAGCCGCATCAATAGGTGTCGTATCAGGGGTAATATCATTTCCATGCAAACACAGCCCCGCTTCCAACCGCAAGCTATCGCGTGCTGCAAGTCCAATCCACTCAACACGAGAATCACTCAGCAATTTTTCAGCCAACATATGCGCATGCCCTATAGGCAAAGCAATTTCAAAACCATCCTCTCCCGTATAACCAGAACGCGTTATAAACCAATCCTGTTGTGGTTCGAATCCTTGCATAAAGAACAATTCATTCCCTGGCAAATCCGCATCAGCAAGAACAGCTGCCGCTTCAGGACCTTGAAGCGCAAGCAATACCCTTTCAAGGGCAATCACTTGACATTCAAAATCAACCGCACGCTTTTCCAATTCTACAAAATCAGCCTGTGCATTCCCAGCATTGGCAACCAACATAAAACGGCCCTCTTCCAAACGGGTAATGATAAGATCATCAAGAATACCAGCCTGCTCATTAAGCAAATAATTATACCGTGAGTGTCCAATCTTTAAAGCTGCTGCATCAATGGGAAAAGCATAGGACAAAAATTCCACGGCTTGTGCCCCTTCAACTGCAATCAATTTCATATGAGAAATATCAAAAAGTCCTGCATGTGCACGCGTATGAAGATGCTCTTTTAAAACGCCAAGAGGATAAGTTAAAGGCATGTTCCAGCCCGCAAAAGCACCAAATTTTGCTCCTGCTTTTTCATGCAAATCATATAAAGGAAGTGTTTTTAAAAAAGATGTTTCTTGTGCTGTGCCCATAATAACTCCAAAGCTGCGCTAACGCCCACAGAATATGGTCGTCTCTGCCCCCTCTGTCATCAACCTGAGAGACTCGCGAAAAAATTTTCCGCTTACACCTTCGGCGCGGGTTCTCCCGACTTTCCAGATCTGCCTTCTTCCTTTTACGGTCCTTAAAGCCTGAGAGATTATGGGCTATTTCCCCTTCGGCGGCAATGCGAAAATTTGCAATCTGCACTCTCCCGCAAAAGAATGAAAGAAACGATAACGCTCTTTCCAGCATATTTAAACCTATAGCCTATCTTTATCACACTGTCATTAGTAAAGTGATGAAAATACTCTCATTTTAAAACTTGCATAAGCTGCTTCAAAAGATTTATAATATTATCCTTTTGAACCTTACAAAAATTGCAAGGAACACATTTTAGGAAATTTAAGACAAAAATCAAAAGCTATAAACAAAAATACCTCTTGAAAATCATGCAAAACGTCACACACTAAAAAGATCGCAAGCAATATTCTTTCGCGTACAGTTCAACCTTAAAGATAGGGTTTCATATTCTTTTTGAGAATAAGGACTTCAAATATTTTATAAGTATGGTTTTAATGCACAAGAAGTAGGTTTTCTGCTTTCTCAATAGTGTCATAAATAGCGACTATTTACAGAATAAAACTACCGAACAAAGGTGACAAAATACTCATGAAAGCTGGTAATATCTCTTACAATTGCGAAAATGATCTTCCAAAGCAAATTGCTCTTTTTCCTTTAGAAGGTGCACTCTTACTACCCGGTGGTTTTTTATCACTTAACATTTTTGAACCAGAATCACTTGAAATGATTGAAAATGTTATGGTAACTGATCGTCTATTGGGCATTATTCAACCACTTTCATCGGATACAGATCGCTTCTCTACACAACTTTATAAAACAGGCTGTATAGGGCGCATTACAAACTACAGTGAAACAGGAAATGGACAACTGTTCATTATCTTACAAGGTGTTTGCCGCTTCACTTTAGAACAAGAATTGAAAAACACAAAATCCTATCGAACAGCTCTCATCCAATCAAACATAAAAGACTTGCAAGAATTTGATATTGAAGAAAGCATTAACCGAGAGAACTTACTCGACGTTGTAGAAAAATATCTAACCATCCATGAAATGGAATATAATTGGAGCAGCATCATAGAAGCCCCTACACCTATATTGGTTAATGCTTTTTCTGCCCTTATCCCCTTTACACCAGCAGAAAAACAAGCTCTCCTTGAAGCTCCAGATATCGAAAGCCGTGCCCAAACTCTTCTTGCATTAACAGAACGCTCGCTCATGAAACAAACAGGAACAGATTACCGCTTAAACTAATGAATATCCAAACATGAAAAAAATGACTACAGATCCCAAAATGCTCGAATTGCTCGTCTGCCCAATGACGAAAGGCACGCTCTCTTTCAACCGAAAAACACAAGAGCTCATTTCTCTCAAAGCCAAACTTGCCTACCCTATTCGTGATGGCGTTCCCATTATGCTTGCCTCAGAAGCGCGCTCTTTGCAAAACAATGAAGAAATAACGCATAAAAAATAAAAAATCCTCATGCAATTTCCCTCTACAAGCCCACTGTTATCAAGCCTCTATCAATATGATATCTCAAGTATTGACGAATTCTGAAAAAAAGCGTTTTACAATAAAGATATTTATATCGCTTTACACCTTGTAACAAAAGCCAAAAATATCACCAGATTCTCTCATTCCAGCCTGTTCATACTAAAGCAATCAAAACCATTCGCTTGCACAACACAAGCATCTGAATAAAAATAATTAAAAAGGGAATAAAAATGGCTCTTATGAACCTTTTAAATACAAAAGCCATAATAACATTTTGAATCAACCCAAGTGAATGAAGTTTATTATATTAAACATAAAGATTGTTATATTTCATGGACTTTAATTTATACTATTTACGAGCAACATGTTTGAGATACCTCAATTTAAGATGAATAAAAACGATAAGCTGTATCATCTTCTGTATACCATATAGAAGACAAGAATATTTATCTGTTTGCATAATCTTTGAAATGAAGACGCAACCTAATTTGGGAGAGAAAACATAAAATCGTAAAGGAGAAAATCACCCCATTACCTTGCCATCACCCTTTAATTCCGCTTTACAATTTTTAAAAGTATCTAAAGTATCTCAAGCAATATTTTTATGTATAATACACGCATTAATTACGTGAAAACTTGAAAAAATAAACAAGAAACACTGTTGTAATTTCAATTGACGATTGAAAGTAATTGCCTTATGAAGGAGGCTTGTGTTTTTGGTTGTATACGCAACAATCAAATAGGGTCTGGAAGCCCGAAAAACTCAAACTAGAAATAAAACCGCTTTTGCGGATATCCCGGAATTTCCGGGGGCTTTTGTTATGTCCAAGTGCTTTCAGCACTAAAAGCAAGAGGCTGTTTTGAGTCAGCACTTCCAGCCCCCGGAATACTAATGCGAGGGCGCTCGCAACCGGTGGGGACATCAAGTGAAAGCTAAAAATCTACATTTTTACGATATTTCTTTAGGCAAAAAAATTCGCTTCAGAAGAAACGTCATGGGGGTTTTCTCAAAAACAATTAGGAAGTCATTTAGGCGTAACATTTCAACAAATCCAAAAATATGAAAAAGGCTTAAATCGCGTAAGTGCAAGACGTTTACAGGAAATTGCTCATATATTAGATGTTCCCGTTTCCTTCTTTTATGCTGATAGCGCAAAAAAGAAGAGAACCTCTATCATTGTGATGACAGAATAGCAAGCAAAGCAGAATATTTACTTTTGAAAAATTTCAGAATACTGACCCGCAAAAAACAAAGAGCAATTTTGCAGTTGATTTCTGATGAAAAAAATAACCCCTTATTTTCATAAATTCATTGCAAGGATAATCAAAGTCCTTAATAATCTTGACAAGAATTTTGCCTGTCTCCCCATACCTCATGAGAATGAAAATGCTTAATCTAATCTGGTATGTAAATAATCGGAATTCTAACGAGTTTAACTTAGAAATAGCACTTTGATTTATAATCATATATCTAACGTTATTGATATTGAATAAGTGTTCCGAATATCGTAAAATTCTTTCATTTCAAACGTGTTCTATATTGAATCAATCAAAATCTCTTGTTTGCACATTACAAGCAAAGTTGGCGTGTAAGTAAAAATGTACAAAAAGGCATACCTCTTATTGAATCGTCTCACAGACCAAGAGCTGTAACGATATTGGGTGCTGGGAAAATGGATGATGGTGCTAACTTTCTCTTTTATTAAACGTAAATATGGGAGTGTTCAACGGCTGGCTTTCCACTCATATAAGTCACTTAAAAAAGGCTTGCCAAACAAGCCTAAGAATATTCCCACACACTAAAAAACACTTAAATATATCGAGAAAGCTTAAAGATCTTATACCATCATACTCCAAATAATGATATTTTATATCATAATATTATTAAAGTAAAAATAAGAAATATAAAGTAAAAAATAGATACGAAAAATATATATATAACTTTCATAAGAATTTATATATACGAATACTTAAGTTTATTCTGTTGTGCTATGAATTCTATCATTTAAGGTATGAGGATATGAAGCACGCATACCTCCTTGAAACATTCAAATGTTTTTTAGATACCCAATATCTTTTGAAATATTTTTAGGCCTGCTTGTTGAGCCTTTAGTTTAAGTGAAAAATGGGAAGCCGCTAGAATCTAGCTGTTTACAGACTGTAATAGGAAGTTTCGCTTTTAAAGGCATAGGGAGAAAATCAAATAATTCAACAATTAACAAATAAAGTATTAAAAGATTCAACCAACGCGATACGTAATACCATCTTTAAAAAATTCAAAAGTATGAAGGTAAACATTGACAGAAGATAAGGAATTCACTTAATTAAAGTGCTCTCTAAAGAGGTAATAGTTTAGCGTAAAATATTCAATTTTTTCAATTCTGAAAGATTAAAAGAGACGTATCATTTGAAATAAAACAATTTATTGTGCTAACGATGATGATTGGTGTGCACAAAATTGAGTTGTTGAAAATCAAAAATATAATTTAACGATGTTCCTTGACCAACTCACTCTCTCCTGAGTATAGCACGGGGAATAAACGTGGAGAGACATGAGGAGTATAGAAAATGAGTTTTAAAGTTGCAATTGTTGGCGCAACCGGCAATGTTGGTCGTGAAATGCTTACAATTTTAGAAGAGCGTGGTTTTCCTGCGCATGAAATTGTCCCTCTCGCATCACGACGCTCATTAGGACAAGAAGTTTCTTATGGAGATAAAACTTTAAAAGTAAAAGCACTGGATACTTACGATTTTTCAGACACAGATTTTTGTCTTATGTCTGCAGGAGGGAGCATTTCCAAAGAATACGCCCCTAAAATCGCTGCTACCGGCTGTGTCGTCATCGATAATTCCTCCACGTGGCGCTATGATGCCAATGTTCCGTTGATAGTCCCTGAAGTCAATGGCGAAGCTATAAATGCCTTTTCTAAGCGTAATATTATAGCAAATCCTAATTGTTCAACAATTCAACTGGTCTTAGCTTTAAAACCTCTCCATGATGCTGCAATCATTAAACGTGTTGTTGTCTCTACATATCAGTCTGTTTCTGGAGCTGGTAAAGAAGGAATGGACGAACTTTTCGAACAATCACGTGCAGTTTTTGTTGCAGATCCAATTACATCAAAAAAATTCACTAAACGCATTGCCTTTAATGTCATTCCTCATATCGATGTTTTCATGGAAGATGGTTATACAAAAGAAGAATGGAAAATGACCGTGGAAACAAAAAAAATTCTCGATCCGAAAATTAAATTAACAGCCACTGCTGTTCGGGTTCCTGTCTTTATCGGTCATGCCGAAGCTGTCCATGTTGAATTTGAAAAACCACTAAGCGCATCTGAAGCACAAGCGCTCCTACGCGATGCACCCGGCTGTCAGCTTATCGATAAACACGAAGATGGTGGCTATACCACCCCTTATGAATGTACGGGAGAAGATGACACCTTTATTAGCCGTATTCGTGAAGATATCACCGTTGAAAATGGTTTAGCTTTCTGGGTTGTTGCCGATAATTTAAGAAAAGGAGCAGCATTGAATGCCGTTCAAATTGCTGAATTGCTCATTTCTCGTAATTTGATCAAGCCAAAGTCGATAAATTAATCATCTTCCTGTCCGACAGGACAAGGAACCTTATACAAAGCCGGTCTGTTAAAAAGTCCGGCTTTTTTAACAGCTTCCCTCTAACACCATCTTAAAAGGTTATTATTTCAAAGCACTGGCAAATTCCACCCTGAATATTCTTAGCTCTCTCTGCCTTAAAGAATGAAGCTCTTTCCCTGCACCAATCTGAACACAATCACACTTTTGAAGGAGCTTGCACTAATATCCACCTTAATGCCGCTTTACGAAACAGCAAGAGCAGCAGCATAAGCATTGTTTGCTTCATGCTGCTGATCCTTTTTGTCATTCCGGTTGTGAAATTAACTTTACCCTTATCGAGCAGGATAAGTCACGACACGGTAACGCGTTTCATTGCGTTCAAAGTTTTTGTAATTGACATCATCCGGAAAGGAGGGATTATAAGCATTCACGCGCTTTACAGAAACTCCTTGCGCTTTTGGCGACGGATTTAAAATTGTCCGCTCATCTCTTTTTTTTACCCCGGTGGAATCGATAATCATATCTGTTCTATAGAGTTTTTGCATGTTTTTGCGTGTTTTTTGAATCGCCGGAAGAGCTTTAAAATCAGAAACAGCCTGTTTCACTTTTTCTTTTGGTGATTTTACCATGGATTTTGATTTTGCTGGCATCTTTTTAAAAGCAATGGTAGGAACATCGTTAACATTGACGTAACGTGCAGATGCCCAACCAACTTTTCCATGATAACCAAGAGAACACCAAGTTTTATTGGATAGGCAGCCATAAATTTGCACTTTTGCTCCCATTGGAACCATTGCGATAACTTTATAAGCTGTCGCAGGGCCTGTGCGTAAAGATACCTGACCTGATGCAACACGAGCAACTGTTCCTGTAATGGTTCCAGCTTCCGCGTGAAAAGCAGTCACAGCCACCCCTGACGCTCCTAAAGCCCATAAAGTCATCATTGTTGATAAAAATTTCTTTCTTAACATTATTTTTCTTCCTCTCTAAAACATATGAAGGACAAAAATTCGCCTTTGCAAAAATTTGCCGCGTTTAAATCCAATGATCAGCAACCTTTTTCCCCAAAAAATCCCACAACATTGCAACAAAACCTCTCTTTATCGCCTACACGAACACGGCCTTTTGATCTTGATTGCGCAGTATGTTCTTCATGAATTTACGGCTAAAACATCATCTGATTGTCCAGTTCTTCAACCAATTGTCCCTTACAGAAGTTTTTAAAGGGGCATTGGTTCCCTCAACAAATGATTGCAATAAAAGAATTAATTATTTGAATTTCAGAGAATTTCTATGAACAAAAGATGATCAGCCCCCAAAACAACTAAAATAGAAGGAAAAATAATACTCTTTTAAAAATAAAAGTGATTGAATATTCTCTAAAGCTTGTATAACTTTAAATCTGCCTAAAAAGATACAGAGTATATTGAAACTTCCCTCAAAAAATTTCTCGAAAAAGAAAGTTAAAAGCATATGACATTAAAAAAAATTTTTCGTAGTCGGATTATAGGATTATTCCTCTCTCTCTTTGCACTTTTTTTGTCTACTGCTTTTTCCATGGCCGCAGACAAAACAAAGATCAAACTTGGTATTATGGAAGGGCGGGATGCGATTATTTGGAAAACTGCTGCGGAACAGGCTAAAAAAGCCGGTTTAGATATTGAACTCGTTTATTTTTCTGATTACGCTTTGCCTAATGATGCTGTTAACGCAGGAGAGATCGATGCGAATGCTTTTCAGCACGCCCCTTATCTTAATGAACAAATGAAACAACGTGGCTATAAACTTTCAATTGTCGGCTATACATTTATTGCTCCAATCGGTGTTTATTCACACAAAATAAAAGACTTAAAAGATCTTCGTGATGGTGCTCATGTTGGTATTCCGAACGACCCATCTAATGGTGGAAGAGCCTTACTTCTTCTTAATTCTTTAGGTCTCATTAAGTTAAAAGATCCTCATAATATTCTTGCATCTCCACTTGATATTATTGAAAATCCTAAAAATCTGCAAATTCGTGAGCTCGATGCCGGTATGTTAGGGCGAGCTATTGACGATTTTGATCTTGCAATTATAAACACAAACTGGGCTATTGTTTCTGGATTAAGTTTTGAAAAAGATGTGGTTGCATGGGAGAGCGCCAAAAATAATCCTTATGATAATATCATCGTTGTACGCACGAGCGAAAAAGATGAACCATGGGTTAAAAAATTAGTTGCCGCTTACAACAACGATCTTATCCGTACAAAAATCAAAGAGATTTTTGGCAAAACCGCCCAAACATCTTGGTAATTGTGCCAAATATCTGAGTAATTGTGCCAAGTATCTGAGTAATTGTGCCAAATGTCCGAGTAATTGTGAATGGAAAAACCTACTCTTATCTCCTTAAAAAACATCAGCCGTTGTTTTAACAAAACGGCTGGTGTTCCGGTAATTAATAATCTCTCTTTAAATATCCATGCTGGTGAAATCCTTGGCATTATTGGGCGCAGTGGAGCAGGAAAATCAACACTTATCCGCTGTTTAAATGGGTTAGAGAAGATTGATGCAGGGGCCATTTTTTTTGAAGGTGTTGATATTTCCAATCTATCAGAGATAGAATGGGCGCCTTACCGTCAACGAATTGGGATGATTTTTCAACATTTCAATCTTCTCTCATCGCAAAATATTCTTGATAACATTGCATTGCCGCTTAAATTAAGTGGTGTAAATAAAAAACAACGCCACAAACGTGCCCTTGAACTGATTGAATTAGTTGGGTTATTTGGGAAAGAATATTGCTATCCGGCACAATTATCTGGGGGGCAAAAACAACGCGTTGGCATTGCTCGTGCTCTTGCTGCTAATCCTAAAATATTGTTATCAGATGAAGCCACTTCTGCTCTTGACCCTGAAACAACACAATCTATTCTAGAGCTCCTTGCTGATATTAACAAACACCTCAATCTCACGATTGTGCTCATCACCCATGAAATGGAAGTTGTGCGCACCATAGCGCATCGCGTTGTTGTTCTTAATCAGGGGAACATTGTAGAAGAAGGACGTGTGAAAGACATCTTTACATCACCGCAAGACGATACAACCATAGCCATGCTCAAGCTTGTAACCCCGCAACTTCCTGAAAAATTTGCGAAAAATCTCAAACCAATCGGACGAGAAGCTGTCATTGAAATTAATATTGCCGGTGAAATTGCCCAGCAGCCTTTTCTTCATCTTCTAGAAAATGAGAGTGGTTTAAAAGCACGTATTTTGCATGGTGGCATTGATACAGTTCAAGATGAAACCATCGGGCGACTCTTCTTGGCTCTTCCTGGAGAAGATAAAGAAGCTTTAGAAAAAGCTGTTCAATGGTTAACGAAAAAAGGACGATATTGTGAGGTCTTAGGCTATGTTTAATGTTCTGTCTCATGAACTTCCCCAAGCTGTTATTGATACAATATTGATGACACTTAGTGCTTCTGTTATGGCATTTATTATAGGGCTTCCCCTTGGTCTTCTTCTTCACACAACAGCACGCGGAGGGATTTTTTCCTCATCTCTCATCAATCGCCCTTTAAGCATGATCATTGACAGTATTCGTGCCATTCCCTTTATTATTCTTGCATTTTATCTTCTGCCCATAACGCGTATCGTTGTAGGAAGAGGGATAGGAATGCCTGCTGTAATTTTTATACTGACCATTTCAGCTATCCCTTTTTATGCTCGCATGGCGGAACTCTCTTTTAAAACCGTTGAAAACGGTCTCATTGAAGCGATCCGCTCGATGGGTGCAAGTCGTCTTCAAATTATCAGACATGTTCTTATTCCTGAAGCTCTCCCTAGCCTGATTACAGGTTTTACAGTCATGGTCATTTCTCTTATAGGAGCCACCTCACTTGCTGGATATCTTGGTGGAGGCGGTTTAGGGGATATGGCAATCCGCTATGGCTACCAACGCTACAATACCTTCATCATGACCATCGTCATCATCCTTTTGATCGTGCTCAATATTACAACCCAATGGACTTCTGATAAAATCGTACAAAAACTTGATAAAACGAAACATTAAAAGACTTAAAATTTCACATGCCAATACCATCATCCTCTTTGCCACTTTCCAAGTGTACCAACCCTTGCCTATCGAAAACGCTCATAAGAGATTAGGAACTTTTTCCTTAAACAGTTTTTATCTCTCCCCATCCGTTTGTAACATGAAAGAAAATAGTTTTAATGGCTTTAATATAAAAGGGGATAAAATAAGAGATCTCATAGTATGTGAGACTCTCTTTAAATTAAGACATTGACCACAACCTCTCCAAACCGTAGATAACACATTGAATTTATAATGATAATATGGTGTTATTCATATTGAACGAGAACTCTGAATACCGTAAGATCCTCTCATTCCCAATTTGTTCCATATAGAATCAACCAAAACCTCTCTCTTGCACGTTACAAGCGGGAAGAGCCGTGTGAGTAAAAACATACAAGAAAGGAAGGCATGCCTCTTATGAATTATCTCCAGCGCCAAGACCTGTCTTAACATTGGCGGCTAGCATATAATATGATAATAGTATCGGTTTTCTTCTTCACAAGCATAAAAATATGAGGGTGCTCAATGGCTTTATCGTTATACTATTCACAGGCGCCATTGCGAAATGGGTGTGACGAGCGTTGAGAGACATTGCTTTAAAATAAGCCTGTGAATTGGCAACGTAAGTATATTCCATTTGAAGCGTTCTGTTTTACGTGATGGGTATGATCCCATAAAGAACGCTATAAATAAAAGCGCGAAGCAATGCACTATCTTCATTAGAAAACTCCTCTTCAAAACGATCTAGGAAAGATAGTAACCTGCTATGGCTATCAACGCTATGATAGCTCGATCATATCTATTATCCTATAGATTATTCTCAATATCATCATTGAAGAAACTTCTAATAGAGTTGTATAAAAATTTTGTAAAATAAAGCACTCAAATAATCTAGATATTGGAAGGTTTTTCTTCCACAACAGCAACGATAAGCCATTGAGCGGTAAGAGCTGGTTTTTTTAACTTTTCAATTTCCACCGTAACCCCATAATGGAAAACCACTCGACCAGAAGGGCGAATTTCTGCGTCGTCTAACACAAAACGCGCACGTATCCGTACCCCTGTTTTCACAGGACTCATGAAGCGTACTTTATCGAAACCATAATTAATCCCCATTGTGGTCCCTTCCAACTCAGGAAGAGTCTCATAAGCGAGCGTAGACAAAAGCGATAATGTTAAAAAACCATGAGCAATCGTGCCACCAAACGGTGTTTGCTTAGCCTTTTCCTCATCAACGTGTATCCATTGATGATCATCTGTAGCGCATGCAAACTGATTAATCATATCCTGTGTAACAAGACGCCACTCCGATAATCCTACTTCCTTCCCAATAAAACTGGTGATATCTTGTACTGCTATTTTTTGCTGCATAACGCTATTCCTATTTTATTCGATAAAAGCCCCCCTCTTGCTTTTATAAAATCCATTGATTAGAGCATCAAGAATAAAAGATTAATTGTCTTAAAAACAAATGCACCTTATGAATGAGAAAAGTTCTTTAGCAGAATAGTTTTCAAATAGGAAAAAAGAATGGCAAGCAATGTGAACCTAACAGGTTTAGCGCATGATTTGAAACAACGTGCAGAAAACCACCCCCCCATCCGTATTGGACTGATTGGTTGCGGTGAAATGGGGACAGATTTATTATCAAGTATTGCGCATATGGATGGTATAACAGTCGCTGCTGTAGCCACGAGGACACCATCACGTATTTTTGATGCCGCTACACTAGCCTATGGCGAAGATGGACATGTCTGTGAAATTGAAAATGCTCATGCTCTCACGCAAAGCATTGAAAATGGTTTGATTGCAGCGACAGATGATATTGACCTTGTTTTGCGCCATGAACAAATTGATATTATCATTGATGCAACAGGCTATCCCGAAGCAGGAGCAGAAATTGGTATCAAAGCGCTTGAGAATAACAAACATCTTGTCATGATGAATGTTGAAGCAGATGTTACAATTGGCGCTTATCTCAAACATGAAGCAGAAAAACGAGGGCTCATTTATACACTTGGTGCCGGCGATGAACCAACTTCTTGTATGGAACTCATAGAATTTGTTTCAGCTCTTGGACATAAGATTGTTGCAGCAGGTAAAGGAAAAAATAATCCTCTGCGCTTTGATGCTACACCTGATGCTTACGAAGAAGAAGCATTCCAGCGTAATATGAATGTACGCATGTTGGTTGAATTTATTGATGGTTCCAAAACGATGGTTGAAATGGCAGCCATTGCCAATGCCACCGGACTTCTCCCCGATTGCCCAGGAATGCATGGACCACGAGCAGCGCTACAAGATTTAAATAAAGTGCTTATTCCAAAGCAAGATGGAGGCATTTTACAGCGATATGGTGTTGTAGATTATTCAATAGGTCAAGGTGTTTCACCAGGTGTTTTTGTGATTGCAGAAATAGCACACCCACGTTTACGCGAGCGTATGGAAGATTTAAAAATTGGTCAGGGGCCTTACTTCACCTTTCATCGCCCCTATCATTTAACAGCAATGGAAGTTCCCCTTACCTGCGCACGTATTATGCTTTATGGAAAAAAAGATATGGTCCCTCTTAGCCATCCCGTAGTAGAAGTCTGTGCTGTTGCTAAAAAAGATTTACATCCAGGTGATCAGCTAGACTTTATCGGTCTTTATACTTATCGTGCTTGGATAATGAACATCGCAGAAGCACGCGCTCACCACGCCATTCCTTGTGGTCTTTTGGAAAAAGCAACAGTAACAGCTGCAATTAAAAAAAACGAACTCATTACAGTACATAATACAGCCATTCGTGAAGATCAATGGATTGCACGTCTTCGTGCTAAACAAGACCTTTTACTTCATTACCCTTCTTCCACTAAGCTATAAATGCTCCTGAATTACCTTACTTAACAGTATCCTTCCCTTAAGCAACAGAATAACCCAGAATACACCTCTATCGCAAATACAAGTTTATATTTTAATAAAAGCATTTTCCAACGATGCACATCACCACTTCCCTCTCACAATATGTCCTGTAAATGCGACAATATAAACCACCCCATGAGATGGCATAAGATTCATTGTGTATCACTATCTTTACTCTATGAAGATACAAACCAGCATCATCATTTATTTGCCAATATTACAACAGCCCTTGAACCTTAGAGATAATTCATGAGAAGAATTTTTACTCTTTTTTTCTTTAATAATTTTGTCCATACACGAACACAACTTGTTATACATAAAAAATACTTTTTATGGATTTAACATCAACAAATTTGAAATGATAAATAATAATTTCTCATTTTTCTTATTGCGTGAGAACCATGAATACAGGGATACTTTTTTATTTTATCCCCTTATGAAAGATAAAAAAATTTAAAAAGGATAAAATATACCTTTGATGAATAATCTTCATATGAGAAAAGGTAGACAATATTAAAAGACTGATAAAGATAGTAAGTATACTATCCTTATTACTAGAAAATAACCATAAACTGTAAAAAAATCAGGTTACACTAATTTGTAAAAAAAACATAAATGTAGGATCTTGAACTTTAATAATGTTAATAAAAGCTACATTTAATATTAAGAGTAGTGATTTTATTATCTAGTATAGTATAAATAATAAAATATTTATTTTTTTAAATAATGAAGTGAACAAAAAATCCTCGACTCTGTCGATGAGCTTTCTACTAAAGTGTAATGAATATTCCAAAAAGAGATACAACAGCACCTAATACATCCCCAATACATAAAGAAGCAAGAAGTGATAAAATACCTATCCCCCCCCAAAAGGCTGAACCTGAAAAGGCAGAAGCTTTTTCAGGTTTCCCTAAAGCAACTTCATTTTGTCCTTCAATGTTATGGATAACAACCCTATCTACCGCTTTAACAACCGCACTTTTTTCTAATGTAGAAACAATTCCTCCCTCTTGAAATTGATTTTTTACAAAACTTGCATTTCCCTCTATAGTTTGTACAAAAAAAAGAATAAATAGTGTAAAAGTAAATGAACATACACGATTTTTAAATATTTTAAACATAGCTTTCTTTGCTCCTCTTTTTCTTCACTGAAAAAATGAAAGAATATTCACATATATAAAAACCAAAACTTATATTTAATCATTTATATAATTACACATAAATAAAATATTATATGTAATTTTGTTATTAACATATAACACATTATGTATTACATGTAAAGATAAAAAACAATAAATGATAAAAATAATAAGAATTTGTTAAATTTATTATTATAAGAAATATTACGAAACAAATTCATTTAAAAAATTATATAATAGAGCTTTTATAAATAATTTAAAATGTAATTAATTTTAAAGAATTATAACATTAAAAACTTTCAATATAATGATAGTGCTTGTCTATTATTTCAATAAAAATAAATAGCACTTAATGGATTTTTATTATATCACTCATCAGTAATATTAAAAAATAAAATTGGTAGAGAATAAAAAAACTTGATCTAAAACAAATATATCATAATAAATAAATCTTTAAATAGTATACTATTTTTCTATAAAATAGGTATAAATTGTAACAAAATATTGACTTTCAAACCTAACAAAACAAACGCATAAAATAAGTAAATCTATCAGATTGACAAAAACATTATAAGCAATAATTGATCTCCAACAAACTACCTAAAATTAAATAAAAAGAGAGTCATGAAAAATAAGTTGATCCCACAAAATACTGAAAAACAACTTTCTTTATTAATTTTTATAAAAGTTATTCCATATTTTTCGTCAATATTGTAGAGCGTAGCCTTATTTATATTTTGAGTAATTATATTTACTCTGTATTAGTAAAAAATAATTCTCTTTGAAATAAATTTTTGTAATATTCACATAACTGTCTGCAATTTGTGCAAAATGAATAATAATAAAGAATTGATCAAATGCTTGAAGGAAAAGTGATAGAGAAAATTACTAAAAAATTACATTTTTGAAATACTAACTTAAGTAGCGCATTGAAAAAATAACGCCATAAAACTGATATTGAATAATAAATTTATTGTTTTGCCTGTTGAATGAGAAAGCTAACGATTATAAAACTCTCTTATATTTTAACTCTGTTTATATTGAATCAATCAAATTTCTTCACTTGCAAATCACAAACGAGATCGATGTGTGTATAAATACACTTGAAGAAAGGAAAATATTACTTATGAGGTATCTTAACTATCAAGCGCTGTTAACATAGTATTGAAAACTGGCAAAGTGAATGATGGTGCCCCTTTTTACTTTTAAAGTGTAAAGATGGTGGAACACAATAGATTTTATATTATAAGGTTTTACCCTTATACCATTCACAAGCTGCGTCGTGAAATAGGCTTTGGTGTACTAAATGTTTCTTTAAAACAAGCGTGTCGATGTGCAACACAATGGCGTTCTGTTTATCATGTATCCAACGGTGTTTCTTTTTGAATCATCTTATAAACTGCTCTCTGAGAGAGCAAATTCTATCTTAGTGAATTCTTCCCTTTATATTCATTTTTTCTCATGAACACTAAAGTCTGTTAATACACTATCCAAAATAAAATCAATCAATTTCTATTCTTTTGTAATATAGATACGTACACTTAACTTAAGAATTTAGGAATGCTGATTGAAACCAAAATCTGTTCTATCGTAGTACTCATAACAACAAAAATACTTTGACTATTCTTGCTCCATAGCAGAAAGAAGCATATGCAGCTTTATCAAAACTTTCACTTTAATAGACAATAGAAAAATCAGTTTTCATTACATGATGTGAAGTATTTAATATGCCCGAAGATTTACTTGTCAAAAACAAGAATACATATCAAAAATCTTACAAGAGATATCTATCTTGAGAAGAGTCACCTCATATTACATCAACAATTGAATTGGCTTTTTTCAATAAAAGCTTCACTGTTTTTAACAAAGCTCTCATTTTTATAACATCCCTCTGTAATGTAAAAATATGATATTTGCATTTCTTTTATATATAGACTAAAAAATAACTCTAAAGCCTTTGATCACTTTGTCTCTGTTGACTTCTCTTTTGGGCATTAATTTATGGTATCTAACCCACCTTTTCTCGCTCTTTTACCTTTAGGTGCACATGAATATCACGGAGAGCACCTTCCCTTTGAAACCGACTGGATTATAGCTGAAGCATTTGCAAAAGCTCTCACTTTACAAACAAAAGAGCAATTCCCTATCGCACTTTTACCAGTTGAAAAGATTGGCTATTCCATAGAACATATGGATGTTACAGGTACACAAACCCTTACCTTTTCTGATGCGATTAAGCGATGGATAAAGATTGGTGAAAACTGTTATCACAAAGGGATCAACCGTCTTCTTCTTCTCAATGCTCACGGAGGCAATTCACCTTTAATGAGCATTGTTATCACCGAATTACGAAAGCGTCTTTCCATGCTCGCTGTAGCAACAAGCTGGAGCCGTTTTGGTTTACCACAAGGTCTCATGGAGCCATCTCAACAACATCTTGATATCCATGGAGGTTTTATCGAAACCTCTCTCATGCTTTATTTAGCACCGGAAAAAGTTCATATGGAGAAGGCAAAAAATTTTCATAATAAGCAAGCAGATATGATTGCCAATTATCGATATTTACGCGCTTATGGTCCTCATGCCTTTGGTTGGACAATGCATGATCTAAACACGCAAGGTGCAGCAGGAGACGCAAGCAAAGCAACACCACAAGCCGGTGAAGCAATCTTTTCTCATGTTCTGTCTCAGCTTCGTGATTTACTTGATGATATCCATCGATTTAACATAAACACATGGCAATAAAGAACAATAAAAGGTCCCTCCATGGAAAAAATACAGCCCAACAAACTTCCTGTTACGGTTCTCACAGGCTATCTTGGCGCAGGAAAAACCACACTTCTCAACCGCATTCTTAGTGAAAATCATGGCAAACGTTATGCCGTCATTGTCAATGAATTTGGTGAAATTGGTATTGATAATGACCTGATCATTGAATCAGACGAAGAAATTTATGAAATGAATAATGGTTGTGTTTGCTGTACCGTACGTGGTGATCTCATTCGCATTTTGGAAAGTCTCATACAACGTTCTCATCGATTTGATGCGATTATTATCGAAACAACAGGGCTTGCTGATCCCGTCCCTGTAGCACAAACCTTTTTCATGGATGATACGGTCCATGAAAAAACAGCTCTCGACAGTGTCATAGCGGTCGTTGATGCAAAGCATTTGCCCTCTCAACTAAAAACAAATCGTGAAGCTGAAGATCAAATTGCTTTCGCAGATATTGTTCTTTTAAATAAGATTGATCTTGTTACTCAACAAGAACGCAGCCATGCTGAATCTCTCATTCTAGCTATTAATCCTCGCGCTATACTCTATACAACACAGCGCGCCGATATTCCTCTTGAGACACTCCTTAATCGTGGTTTTTTTGATCTCCAACGGACTCTCGATCATGAGCCTCATTTTCTCGATCACCAACATAAAGACCAACACGCCGACCATGTGTGTGGTCCCGATTGCGATCATGACCATCATAACGTATCCACCCTTCATGATATTACCATCACTTCTGTAAGTTTAAAAACAGGCGCTTTGCAACCAGAAAAGTTTTTTTCTTGGATTCAACAGGTTACGCAGCAACAGGGGCCTAATATCTTGCGTCTTAAAGGCATTATCGCCTTTCAAGGAGACGATGATCGTTACGTCATTCAAGGGATACATATGCTTCTTGAGGGACAACATCAACGCCCATGGCGTGAAGATGAAAAACGAGAAAGCCGTCTTGTTTTTATCGGACGCTCTCTTGATGCCAAACAGTTAAAAACTGGTTTTGAAAATTGTGCATGAGTAAGTAATAATGCCAAACATTACCCATTATTATCTCAAAAGTTACTGCCTTTCCTGCGGTTTTATAGGCAATAAACCAGCCTTTGTTTCCGTAGAAGGTTTCATTGTTTTTTTAACCCCAACCCCACAAATCGTTGAAGTTCACCAAGGAATAATTTCAAGCCATTTTTCCCATGACAATACCGCAATCATCACAGGGGGAGAAGATGGAAAAGTCTGTCAAACAACCGCAGAGGATCACACAGAAGTGTTAAGCCAAAAAGAACGCAAATGGATAAACAACGTTGCTTTTGGACCACAAAAAGCTTTTGCCTTTTCCTCCTCTCGTCTCGCATTTGCACAGGTTGGAAAAGAACAGCAAGAGCTCACGCATGAACGCAGTGTAGAAGGCCTAGCTTTTGCCCCAAAAGGTTTACGACTTGCCGTTGCCCATTACAATGGTGTTACTCTTCATTGGTTATCAACGCAAATATCTCCTACCACATTGGTATGGAAAGGAGCTCATTGTGGTGTCACCTTTTCACCAGACAACCGCTATGTCATTTCCACGATGCAAGAAAATGCCTTGCATGGCTGGCGTCTGACTGATAATCAGCACCTCCGCATGAGTGGCTACCCAAGCAAAGTCAAAAGCTGGTCTTGGAGCGCCAAAGGAAAATGGCTAGCAACCTCAGGTGCCTCTGCTGCAATTATTTGGCCCTTTCATACAAAAGACGGCCCCATGGGAAAAACACCTCTAGAACTAGGCACACGAGCAAATGCGCTTGTGAGCACCGTTTCATGCCACCCAAACAAAGAAATTGTAGCAATAGGCTTCAATGATGGAATGATTTTAGCCGCATATTTTCATGATGGAAAAGAAGTCCTTCTAAAAGGTTATGGGAAAAGCGCTATCTCAGCACTCAACTGGGATCAAGCAGGGCACAACCTCGCCTTTGGAAGCGAAAATGGTGAATGTGGTATAATCAATATCACTGATTAAATTACACCAACAAGCGCAATCATCGCTGATAAAAAATGCCCACACAATCCTCCAGAAATCTTATCCCCTTGCATCTCTAGAGCTCTCAGAAATCCTACCTCCCTAATCTCCCCCCCCAAAAGTCTCCTAAAATCTTCGTAATCATTAAATCTTCCCTCTTCCTTTCCTGCACCCTTTCGACAAGAAAATACCTTAAACATGTTTTTGACATTTTAACATTGCTACCCCCATACAAGAATAAAAACATCACCCCTAAGACCGCCCCCTATCTCCCTATAAACATCTATATAGGCTACATACTTCCATAACAGCATTTTTCTTAAAAATTTGGCAAAAAATAGCTGATCTCATCATAAAAACAACGATTTATTCCTACGATCAGAAGAAGGGAATTCAACACTATTTTCCTAAATAAAAAGTTTTTTGAGTTCCCCCTCTAAAGAACAAAGTTTCCTACGAGCAGCCTTCTACACTTTAGTTTCTTGCCTAGAAAATTCTATCTAATAATCATTTCATGGAGCTTCTATTACCGCCCTCTGTTCCGGTATCACCTTCATCTCCAGATTCTGTTCCTTCTGCTTCTTCCCCTGTTGAACCAAAGCCTTCTGAGTCCTCTGATGCTTTGGAACCTTCGTCTAATCTCTCTATATCGCTTGATGTTCCGCCTGAGCTAGGTATTAGAGCTGTTGTTCCACAGGTTCCAACTTATCTTCTTTTGCCAAATGCCTTATTTCATGCTGGTTTAGTGGATAT
>NZ_JBHIQN010000012.1:0-42050 GCF_042196525.1 Bartonella sp. AC62GZZY | reverse complement strand
CAACAGGACAGTTTTCTAATATGCAAGAGGCGATAAAAGAAACACAACATCTCTATAGACAGTATAATCTTTATGCAGCAATACAATATATTGTTGTCGAAGACCAAACATTACCACATCTTGTGAATTCATTGCGGGTCGCTCTTAACGCGCTTCATAAATATTTTGACAGAAAAACTAAATGGTAAATGTTTATTATAATGTTTCAAAGGCAGTTGATTGCTCTTCTGATAGTTCGGCTATAAATACTGCGTGAGAAAAGCTAAATAATATATATACGAATAGCTCAAAGAATGCGATATAGAATACAATACCCATAGAGAGGTTTTCGTGAAACTCAATAAAAAGAATTAACATTTGTAGTAAAAATGAAACTGGTAGCGATTGTATTCTATATTGGATTGGTGCCATACAGACTGTAAGGGGAAGAGTAAGCATTAAAATAATTGTCCCTAACAAATAAGGGGCAAAAGAGCGGGGGAAAAACGTAGCAATGATGTACCCTGTAGAAAACATAATTATAAAGGTAACCACTGCTGTGAAATAGGAGAGCCCCACTAGGCGCAAGAGTAGAAATAAGCCACGTTTAGCAAAACGAAAGTAATAATTTATTGTTTTTTCTCCGTTTTTTTTCTTAATCGCTTTATGTTCTCTAAATCTTTCTCGTTTTTCAATTATTTCGTTCCATTTGCTTTTATCCTTTGTAAAAGCATAATCGATAGTTTCTAACGTTGGCAGTATTATTGTTAATAGTATTTTTCCTACTAAATTTAGGAACTCTTTTAGAGTTTCAAGTATGCCCCCTAGAAATAATCCAATGCCGTAAATTACTAATATAATAATATCAATTAATATTGGGATTATTAAGATAAGGATTACAATTCCTATAATAAACCACATTTTCTCCCCCTTTTTATTAATCATTAATCATAGTATTGAATTTTTAATTGATTTTTTTCTCAACCAGATTCATTCTGTTTTTCCATTATCATTATCTGTTTCTGTTGTTGCCAAAGCTTTTCGTATAATTCCTCAATTATTTTCTCTTGTTCCTTAATCGCTTTGTAGTGTCTATCGACCATCCTACTGTTTTCCTTAACTGCTTCGTTTCGTTGTATAATCGCTTTATTAATTTTTTCATTCTCATAATCAAACGCCATTTGAGAGTATTCGACTAAGCGATCATGTTCAAAATTTGCTATTATTCCTAGGTAATTTCTCCAAGCAAACAACAAAATTGCTACTACTAATAAAGAGTTTCTTGAAAATTCAAGATACCAAAGCACCCCAAGTACTATGACTAATAAAAGAGTACCTTGAAATTCTGTATTCCGACCATTCTCTGCTTCTTCCCGCATGTCAGAGACTATAGCCCATAGGATGAGTATACCCACTATTACTATGACAATATCACGCATTGTTCTCCCCCGCTTTTTATTAGTTTCTAGTCATATAATTGATTCGTTTAGATGATACAATTGTGAGTGGTTGGTTGTTAAAGACACTAGATTTAGGTAAAAAAATAAAAAATATACAATATCGTGATTTTTTTGTTGACAGGATATGAAAAATAGTGTTTTATGGCGTTGCTGTACTAGTCGAGTTGTGTCTAGAATTACGGTAAAGGTATAACCTTTCTTATAAGTTTATATGATTGTTCAGAGCCCTGCTTTTGCGGGGTTTTTTTATTGTCTTGTTTACAAAAAGAAACACACATGAAAACCACTGAAAAACTTGCAAAAAAAACGCCCCCAAAGGCAGGTCAAGGGCGAGTAAAAGGTGTGCCAAATAAAACGACACGTATTTTGAAAGAAGCAGTGCTTAAGGCAGCTGAGCGCGCTGGTAAGAAATATGGTGATGATGGTTTGATCTCTTATCTAGAAAAACAGGCAATCAAATGCCCCGCTGCTTATCTGTCATTGTTGGGAAAGATTTTGCCTCTTCAAGTGACAGGGGAAGATGGGGGCGCCATTAAGATGATAACGCGTGTAGAAATCGCGCCTTTGGTCAATGACGACACGACAGATTAATATTGTTCCAAAGCTTATACCGATTTTTACAGGTAAGGCTTTGGTGCGTGCTGCTTGGGGAGGAAGAGGGTCTGGAAAGACAAGATCATTTGCCTTGATGGCTGCTTTAAAAGGCTATCAATTTGGTATGGGAGGGATATCAGGCACTATACTTTGTGCACGTCAGTTTCAGAATTCGCTAGCAGAGAGTTCATTGGAGGAGATTAAGCGCGCCATTGAAGCGCACGACTTTTTAAAGGACTATTACAAGGTTGGGGAGTCGTCGATTAAATCGATAGATGGTCGTATAGCCTTTCAGTTTTCTGGACTAGACCGTAATATTGCCAGTATCAAATCCATGGGGCGTATTTTGCTTTGTTGGGTTGATGAAGCAGAGCCGGTTACAGAGACGGCTTGGCAGACGCTTATACCGACTTTGCGAGAAGAGGGAGAGGGGTGGCGAGCAGAGTTATGGGTCACATGGAACCCGTTGCGAGAGAATGCACCCGTTGAGAAGCGGTTTCGCTTTTCAGACAATGAGGCAATCAAGCGTGTAGAGATCAATTGGTCAGACAATCCGAAGTTTCCCAAGATCTTGAATGAAGCACGATTGGATGATCTGAGAAACCGTCCAGAGACCTATAAGCATATCTGGGAAGGGGATTATCTGAAAGCGGTTCAAGGTGCTTATTATCAGAGGGAAATGTTGGCAGCCGAGCAAGAGGGGCGGATAGGGCGTGTTGCGCGTGACCCTTTAATGCAGATACGGGCTTTTTGGGACATTGGGGGTACGGGCGCCAAGGCAGATGCAACAGCGATATGGATAGCACAGTTTGTGGGGCGAGAAATCAGAGTGCTTAATTATTACGAAGCACAGGGACAGCCATTATCGGAACATATCGGTTGGTTACGTCAAAATGGTTATGAGAAGGCATTGATGGTGTTACCCCATGATGGTGCGACGAGAGATCGTGTGCACAATGTGAGTTTTGAGAGTGCTTTAAATGATGCGGGTTTTGAAACGCAAGTAATCCCTAATCAAGGGGCGGGGGCGGTTAAGATGCGAATAGAGGCGGTGCGGCGTATTTTGCCGTCTGTTTGGTTTAATGAAGAGATGACGGTAGCAGGGCGCAAAGCACTGAATTGGTATCACGAGAAATGGGATGAGAAGCGCGGCATTGGTTTGGGTGCAGAGCATGATTGGTCGAGCCATGGGGCGGATGCCTTTGGTTTAATGTGCGTTGTCTATGAAGCACCCAGTGTCAAACCCAAGCAAGAGCGTTATTGCACGATGGAAAGAGAAGCGGCATCATGGATGGCATTCTAGATCAAGACTTTCAAAAAACGACAATCCTCGATGAATATGAAATCTATAAGCGTTTAAAGTCTTGGTACGCAGAAGATATTGAACATGTCAATAAATGGCGTGAACAGGCGCGTGAAGATTTTGATTTTTATAATGGTCGTCAATGGGCAGAGGAAGATCTTGCGGTTTTAAAAGAGCAACGCCGTCCTGTCATGACTTTTAACCGCATTGCGCCCCTTGTGAATGCTATTGTTGGAGCGGAGCGTAATAATAAGCGCGAAGTACAGTTTCAACCACGGCAAATGGGAGCAGCAATACCCAATGAATTGCTTACTGGAGCAGCAGAATGGTTTCGTGATGAGGCGGAGGCGGAATATGCCGATTCCGATGCTTTTCAGGATATGGTCATTTGCGGTATGGGCTGGACAGATACGCGGCTTGATTATGATACAGATCCCGAAGGGATACCTGCTGTTCAACGTTTAGATCCCTTAAAAATGGTTTGGGATGCCAATGCTGTAAGACCAAATCTCATTGACGCACAGCGTATGTGGTATGTTGATCGTAAATCTGTTGAGGATGCTAAAAGTCTTTTTCCTGATGTTGCTGTTGAAGATCTTAACGCCGATTGGGCTATCGATAGTACAACCGCTTCTGAGGATTCTCATGTGTCACTTGATGCGTATCAAGATGACTCCAATGCGACTTCTCTATCAGAGCCGTGTTCTAGGAAACGCTATGTTACGCTGGTTGAATGCCGTTGGTTTGAATATGAGATCACTTACAAGGCGCCTGATCTTCAAACCGGCCAGATGCGCAACTATAGCAAACAGGAGTTTGAACAGCTTCAAAGGGTGATGCCACAACTACAAGGGGTGTGTTTTAATAAAAAAGTGGTGAGGCGCGCTTTTCTAGGACGACGTCTTTTAGCAAAGCCCGATAAGCCATTAGCACCTGATGGGCAATTTGGGTGGGAGTGTATCACGGGCACGCTGGATAAGCTTAAAAACCAGTTTTACGGGATTGTTCGCCCCGCAAAAGATCCACAAAAATGGTCGAATAAATATTTTAGCCAAGTGATGTATATCCTTAATAGCCAGTCTAAGGGCGGCTTGATGGCAGAACGAGACGCTTTCGATGATGATCGCCAAGCTATGGAAAGCTGGGCGCGAACGGATACGATTACTTGGGTTAAAAATGGCGCGCTTATAGGAGGGAAAATTCAACCAAAGCCAAGTGCACAATTTCCCAATGGATTTTTTCAGCTGTTTAATGAATCGCGTGAAGCGATAACGCATGTAACAGGGTTATCAGCTGAGTTTATCGGAACACGGGAGGTCAACCAAGCCAATGTGCTGGAAAACACACGCCGGCAATCAACGCTTAATTTGCTTGCGGGGTTGTTTGACAATCTCAAGCTTTATCGGTGTAGGCAGGGAAAGATTATTCTCTATCTTATTCAAAATTATCTCTCTGATGGGCGTTTGGTACGTATTTCTGGACAAGAGAATGCCCAATATGTGCCGTTGACGCGTGAAGCTGTCACAACGCTTGAGTACGACATTATTGTTGATGATTCACCGACAAGCCCCAATGAAAAAGAAAAAACTTTTGCGGCAATTACGCAGATGTTGCCGTTGCTTGGTGGCTTCTTAACACCGGAGATGATTCCAGATCTTTTAAAGCTTTCCCCACTGCCAGCAACATTGGTAGCAAGTTTAACCGCAAAGGCACAGCAAGCACAACAAGAACAACAGCAACAGCAGATGATACAACAAAGCCAAGGGGCACAATTAACTCCAGAGCAACAAGCAAAGATTGCTATTTTACAGCAGGAAGCGCAAGCAAAGAGCACACTCTATCAACTTGATGCGCAGCAGAAACAAACGGCATTGCAGCAGAAAAATATCGAACTTTTCTTGAAACAAGAACAAGCGCGTATGCAGCTCGAACTTCAACAGGCAAAAAATGAGATAGCACAGCGTGATTTAGAACGCAAAGCTTTACAGGCACAGTTGGAACACTATCGAGTTTTGACAAAAAATATAATAACACATTGAAGGGACAGAATATGGAAGAAGAGTTTACGCCTGAAGAACAAGCAATCTATGATGAACATTTTGCCAGTGATAATGCTGTTGAGTTGGTCGAGCCTGAACAAGTTGAGGAAGTTTTTGATGCAGAGGAAAGTTCTGAACAGCCAGCTGTAGAACCGCTTCAGGAGCAGCCAAATTCTGATGTAATAGAATCTGATAAACTAGAGCAAGAGCGGCAAGCACGCCAAAAGGCAGAACAAAGCGCCATTGAAGCGCGTGAATTGGCTATTGAACTTGCGCAAAAATATGCCGCAATGCAGGAAGAAGTCACGCGCCGCCGTGAGGAAAATGTTCCCTCCCTAGAAGACAACCCAAAAGCACATGTTGCATGGCTTAGTCATAAGGTACAAGAACAACAGAAATTGCTTGATGAGTTTTCTCATATGAGAGAGAGCCAAGAGCGCATGAGTCAAGAGGAATATGAACGCCAAAAATTAGGGGATTATTTCGAGGAAGCCAAAGCGCAGGTACAAGATAAATATCCGGATTTAGACAGTATCACCGATTATCTCTATGAAAGAGCAGACAGTGTCCTACAAGCGCAGGCAGATCTTTATCCACAATGGAAAGACCCCATGGCTCGGCAACAGCAAATTGGTGTTGAATTGCGTCAGATATGCCAACAATGCCAAAAAGCCGGTATAAACCCAATAGAGGTGCTGGTGCAAAAAGCGAAAGCTTTTGGCTATAGTGGAGCGCCCGTTAAGGACGAAGTGGGAGCCCTTCAAGAGCGCTCTCAAGCAGCGCGGACACTTACAGCGCGCGGCGGACAAGTTCCAACAGGCGGTATGGATGTGAGAACGCTTTTTTCCATGCCGGAAGCAGAATTTGCTGTATGGGTTGAGAAAAATCCCAAAAAATTTGAACAAATTATGAGCAGAGCGTGAGATGTGCGTGGTGACGCAACAGAGAGAACCAAGTGATTTTTATCGTTTGGGATAGCCGCAAGGCGAGTTTTAAAAACCAAGAAAGGCATTGATTGAAATGGCAGTAACAGAAGTAAAGCTCAATGACCCATTAGCCGTTGGCGTTTGGGCTAAGATGCTAAACACAGAGACCTCAAAAGCGTTGCCTATTACACCGCTGATGGGGGAGAGCAAAAACAGCATTATCCAAGTGTTGGATGTGCTAGGAAAATCCGCTGGTGACTCTGTGACGAGCGGATTAAGAGTCCAACTTATGGGGGATGGCGTTAGCGAGGGACAAACGCTGGAAGGCAATGAAGAAGCCCTCCAATTTATGAATGAAAAGGTGCGCATCAACGAGCTTACTCATGCTGTGCGCATCAAATATGAAGGCTCTATTGATCAACAACGTGTTCCCTTTAATTTGCGTAAGGAAGCAAAAGATGGGTTGGTTGATTGGTATGCAGACCGTTTAAGTATGATGTTTTTCATTCAGGCTGCAGGCTATACAGCACCATGGATGCATTTTGAAGGGCGCAGCATAACGCTTAAACCGGTGCATTATGGTTTTAACGCGCCATCAGAGCCAAGCAAATTGCGTGTTATTCGTCCGAATAAGAAAAAGACTGATGAAGAGCTTACAAAAGATGATGTTTTTACATTAGATCTTATAGATCGGGCTGTTGAACGCGCTAAACTTGCTAATCCACGTTTGCGTCCGGTTCGTGTTGATGGGAAATCGGCATATGTGATGTATCTCCACCCAATACAGGTAACTCAATTGCGTACCAATACAAAGAGTGGTCAATGGTTAGACATTACCAAGGCAGCTTATGATGGCTCTGGAGCTAAGAACCCAATTTTTAATGGTTCTTTAGGGATGTATAATGGTGTTATTTTGCGTGAAGCTGAACATGTCCCCAATGGTGTTAATTCAAAGACACAAGAGCCTGTTCCCTCTGTTCGTCGTGCTATTTTGCTTGGTGCGCAAAGTATCATCATGGCTTATGGACGCATTGGCAATGGTGCAACAGGAGGTGATGATAAAAAGGGTGGTACACGTTATAAACTTGTTGAAGAATTGTTTGATTATCAACGTGAATTTGGTTTGGCGGCAAAGACCATTATCGGCATGAAAAAATCACGCTACACCTTGCCTCATTCTGATCAAGGGGGACAGGATTTTGGTACCATTGTCATCCCTTCTTTTGCTGAAGCAAGCTAATTATTAAAGGATGACAATTATGGCAGAAAAATCGCTAATTACACAGGAACCTGATGAAACTGTTGAACCTATTGAAACCGTTGAACCTATTGAAATTGTTGAACCTATTGAAATTGTTGAGATGACAGATGAGGGATTGCCACCTGTTTTGCAGGGACGCAACAACTCTACGCAGCAGGTTAGTTATTTACGGGCGCGTGTTAAATGTACGGACCAAGGGTTGATAACGAAAATTGGCGTTCTACCCCGAGGGGCTTTTATAAAAAGTATTACAGCTTATCCCATGGAGGATTTTGAAGATGTAAAAGCTACATTTGGAAAAGAGCCTCATGGTAATGATTATGGAAATATAGGGCTTACGCAATATTCCAATAGCAATCTGTACCTCCCTATGAAGGAACGAGATGTTCCATTAGAAGCTGAAAGTGCGATTTACATGACACGAGACAAGAAAAGCACCAAAGGTGATGTTGAGGTGATTGTTGAGTTTTATACAAATCGTTAAAGGCAAGGGGGCGTTTGTTGCTTGCGTCCCCCTCCCATACAAGATGCCGCAAGACATTTGGAAGAGGGTAATATGACAATAATAGTACAGACAGGTGGTCCGATTGGAGACAAACAGACCATTGCTCCTTGGGATAAAAATTTTATCCAGATGTTAAACGATATTCAGGATGAAATAGATGATCAAACAGATGAGTATGTTGATCAAGTGCAAAGGGCGATATTTTCGGCTATTCGCTTTTGTGAACGATTGCCTTTTTATTTCAATGAAAGCCGCGAAGTTGTTTTTACCACTATAAAGGGAAAAAGCCGTTATGGTGCAGAGACACATCCTTCAATGACAGGGGCTGTTCGCATTGTTGATGCTTACATTTATGAAGATAATCACAGCAAATCAAAGCTTTTGCATACAGATCCGCTTTTTATTGAGAATCTTGAGGATGATTGTAGCCATGGCATGCCGACACGCTATGCTTATTTTGAACAAAAGCTTGTATTGTATCCAACACCAGAGCGAGTTTATTCTATCAGGCTTATTCTTGACCCTATAAGAATAAAAGATATTGAGAGTGCACAAGAAGCGTCCATATGGTTTTTAGAAGCCTATGAACTGATCAAAACGCGTGCAAAGTATGAAATTTATACCAATATTATTAAAGAACCACAGATGGCAGCGGCAGCTTTTGCCATGTTTCAAGAGCAACTCGATGCGCTACAAATTGAAACATCACGGCGCAAGAATTTGTTAAAAATTCAACACACGGATTTCTGATGACCTTTATTCCTATTGCTGAGTATAGACCAGATGTTGCATTTATTAATAGTGGTTATTCTAGTGAGATTGTGAACGTTTTACCTGCACCAAATTCGTATATTCCGTTTCCTATTGTGGCGCCGGTCTCAGATCCTTTTCCGGATGTGGTTTTGGGGGTCTATGCGGTGCGCTCATTGGGTGGTGTTCGCATCATTGTGGGGGCACCAACAAAACTTTATGAATATGACAACAGCACGCGCGGCTGGAAAGACATTAGCAAACCTTACACACAATATCACGCCAATGAAACTGCACTTTGGTCTTTTGCCTCCTTTGGTGATCATATCATTGCTGTTAATAGCAATGATCCACCACAAATGCTTTCGTTAAAAACGGATGAAAGGTTTTGTGATCTGAGCGGTAATCCTCCGCGTGCTGGACTTGTACGTGTGTGGGGTGATTTTGTTTGCTTGATGCAATTAACAGATAAGCCAAACCGTGTTCAGTGGTCAGGTTTGAATGATGCGACACATTGGACGGTTGGGGAGAAAAATTGCGATTATCAAGATTTTCCCGATGGAGAATATGTTCAAGGATCTACGGAATCAACAAATCCGCTTATTTTCATGCGCTCCGCCATTTATCACGCAACCTTTGTACCAGGCTCTAAAATTATATTCAGTTTTGCAAAAATAAAAGACAAAATAGGAGCTAAAAGCAGCACAGCAATTGCAAGCCGTGGAGACTGTACTTTTTTTGTCTCTGATGATGGTTTTTATCAAATCAACAGTGCTGGTGAAATGCTCCCTATTGGTTTTGGCAAAGTCGATAAAACCATCTTCACACTTTACAATAACTTTGCCATTGATGAGATGAGGGCATGTATTGATCCGGTCTATTCTCGTGTTTATTTTTCTATCAATGATAACACTGAAGGTATGCATATTTATGTTTATGATTGGCTCTTGCAAATATGGAGTGTCATTAAGGGGCAGAACCTTCTCTTATTTCCCCTCTTTGCTGCTGGTTATACATTAGAAGGCTTAGACGAAGTACAAGAGAGCTTGAAAGATTTACCAGCTTCTCTTGATAGTAAAATGTGGCAAAATGGTGCGCCTGTTTTGGGAGCCTTTACGCCAGACAACACATTTGGTTTTTTTGCAGGTCCTCCGATGGAAGCAGTTATTGCTTCACAAATTGTGGGGGATACGGGCAGGCAAATCAACCTGATGAGTGAGGCTTTTGTTCAAGCGGATACCACAAATGGTTTTTTAAGTGTTGGAGCGGCTTTTATCATTGATAACAAGAACCAATTAAATTGGGCTAAAGAGCGTTATGCCGGCTATAATATTGGGATGTATAATATCCGCTCACGGGCGCGTTATCACGCTTTGCGTCTGAGAATACCAGAAGGTACGCCATGGACGCATATAACAGGCTTTGATGTAACGCTGAAACCCGCGGGCATAAGATGAGTTTTAAGATCTATAATACAGAAAAATGGAGCGCTGAACAAATGGCGCCCTATTTTGACAATGTCATAAAATCGATAGCTTATTTTAATCAAAAATTCCCTGATGATTATAATACAGAGACCATTTTAAACGATATTTTGAAGGGAGAAAAAGTTCTTTGGATTATCGTTGATGCGCATGAAAACTTTATGGCGCATGTCACAACACAGTTACAAGAACTCGTCACTGGAGCATTAAGGGCGGTTGTTGTCACGCTTGGTGGAAAGGGAGGAGCGCCCTTAACAAAGCTTATCACTCAGATTGAAGCCTATTACAAGAAAAAAGGGGCAAAAGAGCTTGTCATCATAGGCAGGCGAGGGTGGGAAAAATCTCTTAAATCGCATGGATATCTCGTTAATCTTTTAGAATATAGAAAGCAGCTTTAATATGGGAAAAAGTTCTAAACCAATCCAGAATACCCAAAACACGACGCAAACAAATGAACCCCCTGCATGGGCAAAAGGTATTTTTGAACACGCAGCTCAAGATGCCATGACTTTTTATAACCAAGGCAGCGGAAAAGCCGTTTATGACGGGCAGCGTGTTGCGGGTTTAAGTGATCAAACAAAGAATGCGATTAAAGGGCTTAGCAATAATACGCATAACTATGATAATAACACTTTAAATGGATTAGCCACAGGGGAAAATTCAACAAGCCAAAACTTAAAGAATATGGCTTCAGGGCAACAAATAGGCAATAACCCTTACTTTAATGAAGCACTTCAAAACGCATTAAATAAAGCAACAAGCTCTATTAACAGTTCGCTAGCAGGCGCGGGGCGTTATGGTTCTGGTGCACATACGGGCGTTTTGGCTGATGAATTAGGCGGCATAGCAACACAAGCTCTCTCACAGCAATATAACCAAGATGTCAACAATATGATGCAAGCTAATGGAATGATTGATCAAGCCAATCAAAATCAGTTGGCGGGCGCTAATAACTTCTTTCAAGGTCAAGGACAGGCAAATCTCAATGCATTGGCGGGAGGGAGTGTGCTTGATGCCAATCATCAACGGCAATTGGATGAAGAGCGGCAAAAATGGGAGCAGCAGAACAATCTTGATTGGGACCAGTTAAGTAAGTTGCTTGCAGCTGGTGGGGCTGTTGCTGGAAATTACGGAACGCGAACAGGACAAATGACGACATTGACTCCACAGCCAAAACCTAATCCATGGGAGATTGTTGGAAATGTTGGAACTATCCTTGGTACTTTTGCTGGGCTTAGTGACATCAGAGCAAAAGAAAACATCAGAGAGGCTGGGCAGAGAAATGGCTATACACTCTATGAATACAACTACAAAGGTTATCCAGAGCGCTATCGCGGGGTGATGGCGCAGGATGTTTTGAAGACAAATCCTAAAGCTGTTTTTTTGCATAAGACGACAGGCTTTTTGCATGTGGATTATAGCAAGCTTGGATTTGAAATGGAAAGGGTGCAGTGATGTTTTGGCGAGAAGAATTAAATGCATTAGAGCGTGAAAAAGCTTATAGAAAGCGTAAAGCGTTGGAACTTGCTGCTTTTAGCACAGACCCTTTTGATGCGAGCAATGGGGCTGATACTCCACAAAAATTGAGTCCTACAGAGCTTATTCGTGGTTCTCAAACAGGGACAGAACAAGCTGGGAAAAAAACGCCCGCAGAATTGATTATGTCTACAGATGATTTAAAGCGCCAAATGCCTCCATTACCGGATGCTTCAAAGGATACTGTTAAGATACAAGAGGCGCCAGAGCAACAAAAGCATGACTTCTCAGAGCAGGGAGGTGTTGCATCAATGATTCCTCAATCTCCACTTGTTGGGAACATTGATCAGTATAGTGGGGATGAAGCTGGGCGACAGCAAAAAGATGTGATGGATTATATTGCTCAACTTAATGAGAAATCTATAGCGGCAAACTCTTTGAAAAACGATTCTGGAAATGATGAGGAAAAGCTTTTTGATGCACCTATAGGAGAAGAAAAACATTTGAATGCACACTTACCAGAAGAGGAGCATTTAAAAGCAAATGATATGCCAGAACAGGCAACCGATTATGTAAACGCCGTTGGGAACTTTATTCATAAAGATGCAAATCCAAGCAGCTTATGGGAGCGTTTTAGAAAATCAGAATTTTCCGAGCATCTCATGGATTTTTTTGCGGGGTTAGCATCAGGAAAAACACCGCAAGAAAGCTTTTCAAATGCGGCGCTTGTTATGCGGCAGGGCAATAATGTACGTGCTCAAAATAGACCAATTTTTGAGTTTTTACGCTCTAAAGGATACGATGATAAAGACGCACAAGCAATCATGCAATATCCAGATCTTGCCATGAAAGTTATAGGCAACACGTTAAGCCCTCAAGAAGGCTATAGAACATTGACATCAGAAGAAAAGGCAGAGCAAGGATTGCCTGAGGATATGACTTTCCAAGTCTCAACAAGCACAGGGAAAATTATCCCAGTCCAAGGGGGACAACGTTCCACTGCTTCTGGATTAGGGGGAAATACTGATGGCATGCTGTCAAAGCCTGAATCAGGTTATATGTATGTTAAGGATGAAAATGCACTTGGTGGCATACGTGCGGTGCCAATTGCAGGCAGTGGTTCAGAACATAAATTAATTCAAGAACAGAAGGAGGAGGAGCGTAAAAACCAACAAATGCAAATGCGAATTCTGGAAACAGCAGACAGGTCAAATCGTATACTCTCAGCATCTAAAGAATTGCTAAAAACTATTGAGGAACACCCGCATGTTGTTGGTTTCACGGGTTCTATAGGGTCGTTCCTTCCTAATTCTAAGGCAAAAGATTTTGGGCATATGCTCGATTCATTGAAGGCAAGTATCGGGCTTGATGCCTTGAGAAAAGCAAAAGCATTTTCACCAAATGGCGCATCTGGTTTTGGGAATTTGTCTAATATGGAATTGCAAGCATTGCAAAACTCTGTAGCAGCACTGTATCAAGATCTTTCTGCAGAGCAAATGAAGAAATCTTTAAAAACAGTTATTGACACTTTCAATAAATCCAATGCAGCAACGCGCGCAATTCTTTTTGGTGGTGCAGAAGCAACAAACGAGCTCGTTCGAGCCGCCTATGGGCAAGATGCTTATAAGGGAAATCATGCACAGTCAAATGATCCACTAGAAAAACAGATAGAAGCATTGCCGGAAGGCATGTTGTTCGTTGATAGAGATGGACGCATTAAGGAGAAACAAACCAATGGCTGAAGTAATCCCCCCTCTTATTAATCGTAAAAACACAAGAGTCATTGGGCATATAAGTGACTATACACCAGAACAGCTTCAAGAGCTTTTCGCGAAGAATAAGGAAAGGCTAAGTGGTTCTGTTACAGGAAATAATGGTGCAACAGAGGAAACAGAAGAAGATGGTCCACATCCAAGTGTTGCGGGTGCTTTTGGATGGGGAGCTCTTCACGGGTTAACTATGGGCTATGATGATGAAATAGCCGGAATATCAGAAGCGGGTCCTATTGCTTATTGGATGGGAGATAAAGAGGCAGTCAAAAAGTATAATGAAGTGACAAAGCGATGGCGTGATTATCAAAGAGCGGCGAACCGAGATCATTTTTATGCATCTCTTGCGGGGAATTTAACGGGTGCTGCGGCACCCGTAATTGCTTCTGCCCTCTTTCCACCCGCGGCAGGGGCTACTGCTGCTGCTCGTGCGGCAATTGGGGCTGATGTTGTGCTGGGAGGTAGAGCTGGTGTTGCAGGAGCACAAATAACCAGTAAAGCTTTAGCAGCAGGAGAAAGGGCGGTGCAATCTGCTTTAGCAGAGGGTGCGGAACGGGCAGCAGCAAAAGCTGCAGGTGAAGCAGCAATGAAAGCAGTAGCAAGTAAAGAGGCGGCAAAATTTAGCTTAGGGCGTGCAGCAAAAACTGGAGCCATTTATGGTGGAATAGCAGGCAGTGGTGAAGGGGAAGGGCTTGCAGATACTCTAGTGTCTGCTGGGTTTGGTGCAGGGCTAGGCGTTGCAACACCATTTGTGGCACATTCTGCTTTAAAGGTTACACCTTTTGTTACAAAACCATTCAAAGTAACGGCTTCTGGTGTTAAGAACACATCTGCTGTTGTCAAAAAAACAGCTGAGAAATTGTTTGGTAAAACTGAACCAATAACACAAGGTGTAGAAAAAGAAGCATTTCAGATAAGCGATAGAGCGCTTAGGGATGTAAGCCAAACTTTAGGGGATGAAGGTGTTGATAAACTTGAAAGGGCATTAAAACAGCGAGGTCCTGATTCAATGATTATTGATCTTCATGATGAGCTTGCTACAAGAGCTTTTAAGGCAGCAAAAAAAGATTCTGATACATATTCGCTTATAAGTAATCGTTTGAATGAAAGGCAAGATGCGAGTGCATTGCGGGTAAAGAATGCGTTGACAGATGTGATGGGTCCAAAAGTAGATACGCTTAATTTAAAGCAAGAGATTATCAAACAAGCACAGAAAAAGGCTGAACCATTTTATGAGAGGGCGAAAGCTTCTCCCATTTCTAATGCTGTTCGTGAAGATTTATCGCGGTTGCAAGAAACTCCTGCCTTCCAAAAAGCCTATAAAAAAGCAATTGCGCAAATGCCAAATGAAGCGGATGCAACAGTTATAGGGAGCAATGGATATCCAAAGCTGAATATGCGAATTTTACATAAGATGAAAGAGGTTTTGGATGATCAAATTAATTCTGCGCGCATCAAAGGAAAACAAGGATATGCGCGAGATTTGACTCTGTTCAAACAACGCATTCTGGACGTTTTGGATATGTCCTCTCCAGATTATGCTAAAGCACGGAAAATTTATTATGACGAGCGTACTATTGGTGATGCCCTCGAGCAGGGAGAGCAAGCGCTGAAGAAGAGCGTTAATCTCGACACAATCAACAGTCAACTTTCGGATTTTGGGTTGATGGAAAAAGATGCGTTTCAAAAAGGTATACGGTCGCAAGTAGAACATGCGGCAGGCAATGCACAGAATTTTGACCACAATCTTTTGAGTTTGTTTGACACAAAAAATGGTCAAGAAAAATTACAGCGTATTTTTGGTGAAGATAAAGCTAAGCAACTTATGAAAGTGTTGCGACCAGAAGTGGAAAGAACAAAGCTTTTTGCACGCTTGCCAAACCATATAGGTGAAGTGGAAGAGAGGGGGGAACAACAGACTATGGGTATAGGAAAGATTGCTTTCATCAAGGCAGTTGTAAAAAATTTCGCAAGAGAATTTGGACGCAAATTCTCAAGCGTCCATAAAGATACTGAGAGAGATATTGCAGCGCTTATAACAGCGCGGGAAAAAGGAGATTTTGGGTTAGCAAGAGAAAAAGCTGTTGAATTAATTAAGACGTTTCATGAAGCAGAAAAGAAACGCTTAATAACACGAGAAAATTATACGAAATTCATTAATTTTGTTGGCATTATTTTGAATAGCAGCGTTGATAGAACGGTTATAAACTAATGATCAATTTTCATCCTAATGTGAAGCGTGCTATCTCACAGGCAGCACAAAAATATGGTTTACCAGAAAGCTTTCTTGAACGTGTTGCTATGATAGAAAGTAATGGTAATCCAAATGCAAGAAATAAGAACAGCAGTGCAGGGGGGCTGTATCAATTTTTAGATTCAACAGCAAAACACTATCAACTGAATGACAAGTTTGATCCCTTTCAAGCAACCGATGCTATGGCACGGTTAACGAAGGATAATACGCGTTATTTAGTCACAGCATTAGGCAGAGAGCCATCAGAGGCAGAGCTTTACCTCGCACACCAACAAGGACCAGCAGGAGCAGTAAAGCTTATCAAAAATCCACATATTCCAGCAAGCCAGCTTTTAGGTCGACAGGCAGTCACACTCAACGGTGGCAATATGGAAGCTACAGCAGGGGATTTTATGAATCATATTTATGGGCTTTATAATAAAACGGGAGATGCTTTGAAGAGAACGATACAGCAAAACCAAAGCAATGGACAAGCAGCACCAAACGAGATGGGGCCTTTGCGTGGGTTTGAGAGGCTTCAAAAGACAATTCAAGGTAATCAAGTGGGGCAAGGTGATCAAGGGGGCAACCAATTGATGGCATATGACACGCCATTCCCAAACAGAATGATGGCACCTGAAAGCAGAGACAATTTAACAGGACAGGTTATGGAAACTACACCATTACAAGCACAAGGTATTGATGCAGGTGCTCTTAAAAAGGGCTTTTCCGGTTTGCTTCATTTAATGAGAGAGAATGGAGAACGACAAAAACAGCAGGCACAGATGGTACAGCAACAAATGTTACAGCAACCAGTCATGGCGGGTTTCTCACAATCGACTGGGGGACCGACAGATTTAACACCTCTCATTGATCCCTCTAGGCGGCAATCTGTTGGTTCCTATGGGCGGCAAAAAGAAGAGCAATTGCGCGAAGAGCTATTAAGAAGAACGGGGGCTTATCATGTCTGATATTTATGACTGGTCACTCACAGCTGATCAAAATGCCAATTCCGATAGTATCATTAATTGGGCAGAAGGGCAGCCACCTAGTTCTGTTAATGATAGTGCGCGGGTCATGATGCAGCGTATACGTGAATATCTTGCCGATAATGGTGGTTCTCTTGACTCAAAGTTTATTGTGAATGGAAAGGAACAAACAACATCAATCACGTTGACGACGGTGTCGCCGATAGCGAAATATAAAAACGATATCATTATCCGCTTTAAGGCGCGTGGTATAAATATTGGTACGACAACAATAAACATGAATAATATAGGAGCAAAGCCACTCTATAAAGCCACCAGCACGGGGATAGTACCATTGATAGGTGGTGAGTTACAAACGGGCGGTATTTATGAAATAGTCTATAATGATGGCGTATCAACAAAAGGTCTTGATGGCTGGTATCTTTTAAACCCTACCCCCATTCCACTACCAAAGGTCGAAACCTTTCCTTGCGGTTTTATTGCGACCTTTGCTATGCAAGAAGTGCCAAACGGTTGGCTTTTATGTGATGGCGCTACTTATGAACGCAAGGATTATCCGCAATTATTCAAGGCGATAGGGGATAAATGGGGAAAAAACAGCGATACAACCTTTAAAGTTCCAGACTTTAGAGGAATGTTTTTGCGCGGCTTTGATAATGGTCGCGGTTTAGACAGAAGTAGAAAATTTGCTGATATACAGCAAGATTGCCTTAAATCGCACACACATGCTTGTAGTGTTGAATCGGCGGGGCAGCATACACACGAGTTTCAGTATAATGGAGTGGGATGGAGTGCCAATGATATTGGTAGAAGAAACCCCTCTTATCACTATGCCGTTCTTGGAGGAACAACACAACCTGCTGGAGTGCATACGCACAAGATAACACTTTCTTCAACGGGCGAGGCAGAAACACGCCCTGTTAATGTACCGGTTGTTTATGCCATAAAATCGTGAGTTTTTCAAATGATCAATAATCCGTCTGCTATTGATGATATTGCGGACGCGGAGCAAATCCGCGTCCTTTTTTATGCAAGCAATAGAATGGTCCATGCACCATTAAATAAGGTGCTTGATCTTGTCAAAAGCGACATACAGCATGATCTTTTAAGCGCTTTGGCAGAATATAAAGAAGCGACAGATAAACGTCTCGAGACCATGCAACAACTTATTGATGAATTGCAGTCCTCTCTTCACACAACAAGACAACGAACTGATTAAGGAATGAAACGCGATGCCATTACCCTATCACACACATATATTTAAGCTTGAACCAGCAACAAAGAAAGAAGTCAAAGAAGGTGTTTTAAATAGTAAGGCTCTTGCACCAGTTTCAGTGGGGAGTGCAGCAGCTTATGAGGTAGAATATTTTGCAACTGCTGCTCAAGGAAAAAAGGCTGATGATGCTGTTGCAAAGAGAGATATTGGAGCCCTTGCTTACAAAAATAAGGTCACAATTCACGATATTGAAGCAAGTGGTGAAGCGCATGAGAATGCGATTTTATCAGGCGCTGGTTGGGTAAAAATATCGCCTTTAGGGATTGGCGATATGAAGGCTGCTACATATGATCCCGACAATGTGGGGGCAAATGCATTTTCTATGGAAAATATGCACGAGGGTCCTACAAAAAAGATCTTAACCACAGAGGAAAGATCAAAGTTACGATGGTTGAGTGCTACGCAGCCAACAATGGAAAAATGGCGTATGGGGGATGAAGGTGTTTATTATCCCATATCTCCGGTAGATCTCAAAAATACCATTCGTTATTTTGTAGGCTCAAAGTCTTTTGGTATGTCAAAATCAGTCTATGATCCAGATAAAATAGAAAAAGATGCCTTTGATATGGAGAATATGAAGGAAGGGAAAAAGCATCTTATCTTAACTCCTCCAGAACGTGCACAGATTGCAAAAATTGATAAAGTTGAAGATGTTGCACAACAAGGGATTCATGTTGCAAGTGAAGCGAAGAACGTTGCAGATAGTGCATTAAGAACAGCAAATGATGCAAAAGCTTATGCAGTAGATGCAAAAAAAACGGCTGAGACAGCACAAAAAACGGGAGACAGTGCAAAAGCTGAGGCAAATATTGCGCAAACAGCAGCCGATAAAGCGCAAGATACAGCACATAGTGTACAGAAAAAAGTTGATCTCATTCAACCTCTTGCCAAACAAGACTGGATTGATGGCACAAAAACAGTGGATGCACTTATTTCACCAGCCAAACTGATGGCTTCAATCAAAGCAAATAGTAGCAATAGCAGCGGCGGTAGTGGCGGCAACAATGATGGCGGGGTTAGAAAACCTGTTGAAATTCTGATGACAGAAAGCGGAGATATTCTATTGCCTGATGGTATTACTGCTGACACCGATATCGAAGTATGGGCTTGGGGCGGTGGAGGTGGTGGTGTTAAAGATGGCGGCGGAGGCGGCGGTCAATGCGTGCATGTTAAAATGAAAGGTTCTGATTTAGATAAATTAAAAACAGCTTACATTGGTCGTGGTGGTAAAGGCAATGACAGTAACATTTTATGCAATGGTGGTAAAACAATTATCAAAGGGCTTGTTACTGCAGAAGGAGGATATTCCGTCTCCATGATTTTTGTTAACTTTGGAGGGAAAGGTGGCGATGGAGGAGGAAACAGGGACGGCAGCAGTGGTGAAAGCTTTATTTTTTCTGGTGGTAATGGTGGAGGGAGTGGAATAGACGGCAAGAGAGCTGGTACTGGTGGAAGTTCTTTTCTTGGCGGCGGCGGCGGCGGTGGCGGTAAATGTAAGGGTTCTATCATGGGGCAGGGTGGTGAGAGTTACAAAGGTGGTAGAGGTGGTCGTGGCGGCAATGGAGCTGGCGGCGGCGGCGGGGGATATTTCGATGGGAAATCCGGAGGCGACAAAATTGGCGGCGACGGTGGTGACGGAGCAGTACTCATAAAAGTATATTTATAAGGTGAATTGAACAATGGTACGGAAAATAAGTAAAGACTGTTTATACTGTTTAAAAAAGTGGGAAGGTTTGCGCTTGCAGGCTTATCAAGATGCTTCTGGCATATGGACGATTGGTTATGGTCATACGAAAAAAGCCGGTCAACCAACAGTTGTTGAAGGTATGGTGATTACAGAAAAAAAAGCTGAAAACATGCTTTTAGCAGATTTGCGGCAATATGAGAGGGCGGTAGAAAAAGCAGTTTGTGTGAATTTAAGCGACGAGCAGTTCGGCGCTCTTGTTTCCTTTTGTTATAATGTGGGTATTGCAGCTTTCCAAAACTCTACATTGCTTAAAAGGCTTAATCGGGGGGATTATGAAGCGGTACCAACCGAATTGCAGAAATGGACCAAAGCGGGAGGCAAACGTTTACAAGGTCTCGTACACCGGCGTGTAGCTGAGGCAGGGCTATGGGCGAAAGGGGCTTATGTTTCTTCTAATTATCAAACAGTAGAAACGAAACAACCAACAGGGTTTCTCAAAGCAGAAGCATTGGCACCGATTATTGGTTCTTTCTCAGGTCTTGGTGGGTTTTTAGCGGGCAATGGACCAATCCAATGGGCTTTAGCCGCCATTATGGTTTTAGCCGCATGTACTGGCATTTTCTTTGTTGCTAAACGCTTTCAGGAGCACCGCCTATGATCTTATGGATGAAAAGAAACTTGATGGTAACAGGTGCGGCTTTAGCCGCTTTTTTTATAGTTTTAGCCAAAGCTTTCACTCTTGGAAAAAAGGCTGAACAGCAAAAGCAAACAGAAAAAACCTTAAAAGCAGCAACAACCCGTCTTGAGGTAGAAAATGAAATTAACAAAAAAAGTGATACTGATGTGCGTGCTGCTCTCTCTCGTTGGTTGCACGACAAATAAATATATCTCTTCTTGTGTTGGTTGGTTACCTATTTATTTAAGCCAGCAAGATGTCGACACCATCAGTTCGAGCTTAGCAAGAGAGATCTTAAAACATAATAAGCAAGGAGAACGCTTGTGTGGGTGGCAACATGGTAAGAAAAAAAGCTGAAAAACATACAGAGCTTACAGAATCGGAAAAAGAAATGCTTCAAGAAATGATCATCACTTATCAAAGCGTGAAAATGATGTCTCGCTTGATGAAGTGGATAGCATTTTTTCTTTTTTTGCTTATCCTTGATTTTGCACGCCTCATGGATGCGTTAGATAATGTCATTGCACATTTAAAGCAGTGGTTTTCAAAGAATTAGTCTCACTAAATTTATCCTTAAAATATGAAAAAATGATTAGGCTTGCAAAAGCTTGAGGGAATGAACTTCGCTTATGAAAGAGGAAAGTTTTACACAAACGCTGTTTGCGTGGATGGGTGGTAAACACTATCTGCGTAAGAAAATTATACCGATTTTAAATAATATTGACCATGAAACCTATGTTGAACCATTTTTAGGCTCTGGTGTTATTTTTCTAAATAAAAGACCAGCAAAATATTCTGTGATTAATGATTTGAATGGAGAGATCACGAATCTGTTTCAATGCGTTCAAAACTATTTTGATGATTTAGCCAAACGATTGGAGTGGTTTGTTTGTTCAAGACAGTTGTTTTTTGATCTTGCTGCGATTGACCCAGAAGAGCTCTCCAAAGTTGAAAGAGCCGCACGGTTTTTATTTCTCCAGCGTTGTGTGATGTATGGGAAAAAAGAGTATGTCTCTTTTAGCTTTGGAAGAAAAAGACTGGCAGAGTTTAATCCCGAAAAGCTTTTAGCGAGGATGAAACGTGTTAGACAGAAGCTTCTTGATACGACGATTTTAAATTTGTCGTGGGAGCGGGTTATCGAGCTATTTGATGCACCCGACAGTTTATTTTACCTAGACCCTCCTTATCTTGTAAAGAAGAAGTGCTATAGCTCTGGGAATTTTGTTGAAGATGATTTTGTAAGTATGGCAAAAGTTCTCAAAAGTATTCAAGGCAAATTTGTCTTGAGTCTGAATGATTGTGATGCGGTTCGAGAGATCTTTAGGGATTTTGACTTTTTAGAAGTTGAGACTCTTTGGACATCAGGATTTACTAAAAAACCACCCCGAAAAGAACTCTTGATTCGTAATAATTGAAGAAAATCATAAAAAGATTTGTTAGAATCAGAAGAAATATTTCTTCTCTAATAGGACTTTCTAGATGCTTACATCCTTTGGCAAAATTTTACGTAAACTTCGCATTGATCATTCAGAACGCCTTTTAGATATGGCTAAAAAATTAGATATATCTGTAGCATTTTTATCATCTGTAGAAATTGGCAAAAAATCTGTTCCTGTAGGATTGGAGGAAAAGATAATTGAACTCTATGCTTTAGATCAAGAGGTAGCAGAAATTTTGAGAAGAGAGTCGGATTCTTGTCGCAAAAGTTTTATTATAAAGCCTTCTGATACTTTCAGATGTGAAACTGTTGGTATGTTTTCTAGACTGATAAACATTATTTCACAAGAAGATTTAGAACTATTAAAAAAATTATTAGAGAAAGCTGGCAAAAAGAATGCATTTTGTAAAGGAAAGTGTAAAAATTCTATTCCCGAACCTTTATTTATTTATCCCGAACCTTTAAAAAAGTCATATAAAATCAAAAAGTTATAGCGCCATAAAAGTGCTGTGGCGGAGGGGGTGGGATTCGAACCCACGGTACAGTCTCCTGCACGCCGGTTTTCAAGACCGGTGCCTTAAACCGCTCGGCCACCCCTCCAAACTAGATATGCTTTTTGACAAATTTCTTGCAAAAGGTCAATCATTTTAATACGCATTTTAAAGCGTTCTTTGTAAAACTATTTAAGTTTCAATTAAAATAATTCTTCATAAGTTAATTCTTTTAGTGTGTTATCTAAGAGTTTCATTTTTAAATATGATAGTTTTTTCTGAAAAAATGAAAGGTAATTATGATATTTATCATTTCTTTTTCCTGTTTGAAAATTTTTCACAAAGCAATATTTTTTAAGTTCTAATGGTCGTTTTCGTAATAATAAGAAAAGTTCAGTTGAAAATGTTTGATAAATTATATTAAATTTCGGTCGTGTATTTTTAAATTATTTTACCTTTACAGATATTTATTCTATTTAGATCGGTCATATCTGCGAAAAGAAAATGTTATTGCTTTGACAGTTTATGAGAGATAAATTTGTAAGAATGGGATATATATTCAAGGAAAATTTTTATTGAGTTTAAATAAGTACAATTCAATAAGAAAGCTCTTTAAAAGATTTTTATTTTTTAAATAAAAATATTCAGATATTTAATGCGTCTAAAGGGTATCTTGGAGGAAAGGGCTGATTTACACTATTTGAATAAAATGTTGTGTAAGATTTGCATCGACAGTTTGAAACCTTTTCCAGATATGACTGAAAATTAGGTATATTTATAATGCTTTTTTCTTTAGGATAAGCAAAAAGGTAATTTGAATGGAAGAAAAGATTATTGAACGCTTAGATCAATAAATAGTTTGTTAAAGTATTGCATAGTTTTTCAAGAATAGAACTTAAAAACGCTAAATTATGCAGAGGAAAAAAGCATAAACTTTAACAGAAAAGGTTTTAAAAGCCGTTTCATTCACAAATATGTGTAAAATAAAATATTTATGTCTAATATAAGAGAATAGGTTGTTCCTGATTCTATTGAGTTTTATAGTCCTCTTTTCCTCATCTTTTTGAAGCTTTTTTATGGCTTCAAGAGCAAGTTTTTACGGTCTGCGCTCTTTGTGTAAAGAGATGCCATAGTGTCGTCTGTCTAGCCAAAAACTGCTTTGAGTTGCGAGACTGTTGCACCGAAATTAGCAGCGCGTGTTGCTGCTAATTTTCTTAAACCATGCGCGCTGATTTTTTAATGCCTACAGTATTACAAGTCTATCTAAATGTATCGCCAAAGCTTTCTTTCGAGAGTTTTTGATTAACTTGACCACAAATGAATGTTTCTTCTCCAATAGGACCAATTTAAAGGGTTTGGGCTATTTCAGACAAAATTGGCAGAAAAACATCTGTTTGGAATTTACTTTTTTCTATTTTGACTGGAAATCCGTCTTCGTTTTTGAGAGGAGGTCTTTTGATTCTTAAAGCTGGATTATTTTCAAAAAGACCCTGTTCAATGGCCCATTTAAAAAGTCCGTTTAGACCTTTCAGAAAGTCTCTAGCCATTCCAAGTGTTTATTTGCGATGTTCAACACCGGCTATAATATGTTTCTTTTCGATTGCTTGCTATGAAATGAGACCTATAGAATCCACACCTTCATCAGGATGAGTTCTTTTTATGACTTTAGAGAAGCTATGCCAATTGATACTGTTAAAATACTGTTTAAGTAGCCATGCAAATAACCTTTCAATAAGTTTACCGGTTTTGGATTTTGGAAGTATAAGCCCTTGTAATTTAGCAAGCGCACTTTGGTAGTTGTCAACAAACTCTTGCGTTCCATAGGTTCCACGTACTCTAATGCGTTGACCACGACCAATACGCACATACCATATAATTTTACCATGGCGTGAATCACGCTGGTGTTAAAAGGTTAGTTTTTTGGTGTTAGAAAGGAATGTCGTCTTTTGTTAAAGGGACGCCGTTCTGGGCGGTCATAGTTTTGTTACAAGCTTCTGAATTATCATAAATTTTTTCGTTTTCAAAAATCTGTGCATTATAAGCAACTTGTGCGTTATCAAAAACCTTAGCGCTATCGTAAATATTGGTAAAGGAATACGCCTTGGCATCATTATAAATCCAACAATCGTTTTCATGACTTAAACTGTCTTCATCCTCTATAAAGCTGTCAAGATTACCTGCCTTTTTATCTCTAAAGTCTCTCAATTCATGGATACGGTAAAGCGTAATTTATCCATCAAACTCTATTGTTTCATCAGTTTTTTCCCCATGATTTATTTCCTTGATTTGGCACAATCCACCCGTAGCCTGAATCATGCATTACTTAAAAGTTGTTAGGAATGAGTAGGGGTGTGCTGGATGACATATGGGCACTCCCATTTTTTAAAAATATGCAAATTTATTTTTTAGATGTGCTTAATTTCATATTTCCAATTAGGCAATTGAGTGGGAGCTAATGCTAGTTGTCCTCTATGACACATGCATACATTGGCTTCAAAACAGGTGATTGCAACGCGCTTTTTGTTTAAAAAAATTTGATATAATTTGTTTATTGCACAAGAATTATTCTTGAGAGTTGTATTTTGATAATCTTCAAAAATTCTTTATTTTTTTGTGAGTGTGTCATTTTTGCTACAGATATTTCAAAAAAGATGCTCTATATACATTTCATTTTGGATATTTGGAGAGATTTTATGAATACAAAACGTTTAATAACAGCGTCTATTTTTTCTTTAATTTCAGCGTCTACAGCACTAGCTGCTGATGTTATGATTCCTCATCAACCAGCATCATCGACTGCTTCTTCTTCTGCCATTGTTGCGCCTACTTTTTCATGGACAGGTCTTTATTTAGGTGTCCAAGCTGGTGGTTTTTCGAGCAAAGCTGATATGGCTCTTGTTGGTCAAGAAAAGAGTTTACCACTAGATAAAGAGTTCTCTCCTAAACTTTCAGGTTTTGTAGGTGGTTTTTATGCAGGTTCTAATATTGATCTCGGTGATAACTTTATTTTTGGCATCGATACGGATTTAATGATATCTGGAAAAAAACACACAAAGACCATTACTATAGGAGTGGCTGATAACACTACAGTAGAAAATGCAGTCGTAAGATCCCGCAGATCCGCAGGAACACCAATACTTCCAAGCACACAAGAAGTAACATCAATACAAACAGCTGCTTCAGGACGATCTGCATCAAAAGTAGTAGATGCAGGAACTACACTAACATCAGCAGCAACAACACAAACGGAGCAAGTAACGTCACAAGTCGGCTCATCAAAACCTGCTTCGACAAAACCTGCTTCGACAAAACCTGCCTCAGAAAATCCAACGCAACAATTGCAAGCAGGAACACAGCGATCAGAGTCATTAGTAAGAACTAGTGGTGGTGGCGATGTTAATCCTAAAACAGAAGTAAGAACGCCAAGCGTATCAGCACTACCATCAAGCCCGTCAAAACCTGCAGGATCAGTGGCGCAGCAAACTTCCTCCGGCCAATCGGCAAAGTTACAAACAGGAGGGACGTCAACGGTAGTAACAGAGTTAAACGGCACGGCACAATTAACTTCTGCATCTAAAGTAACAGTTCCCAGCACAGGGACAAGATCAGTGCAGTCACAATCGTCTTTAAAGTCAGATAAAGGATTGGCATTGGCGAGCACGGTAGTAAATGGATCAGAATCATTAGCAGCATCTGACCCGACATCTTCCAGCACAGTAACAGGATCAACAGCAGTAGAGTCAAGTGGAGGAAGGTCTGCGAAAATGGTTGAAAAAATACCACTATCTTCTAGATCATCAACAGGAACAGAAGCAAGTCAGCCAGCAGTAAAAGCACCTACACCGGTACAATCTGTATCACAATCATCAGCAGCAGAAAAAACAGTACCGAGTTCATCACTTGTCCTCGCGAGATCAGGATCATCTTCTGAAACAGCAAAAGCTTCCAATGGAACAAGCGGAGCTCAACAGGGAGGTCATCATGGCGCCCATGGTAGCGGAAATGCTAATTCGCATGGTGCATCTCATGCAGGTGGGCATGGCTCTGGTGCTAATCCACATGCTTCTCGTTCTCATGGTGGACAGAATATGGCTGGACACGGTGCACAAAGTACACAAGCGGTGGATAAGAACAATTCCAGTGTATATGGTATAGAACAAATAAAAAAGATGGCTTCTGAACTTGGTCTTGGTCAAGAGGATGAAGCTGAAACTTTAAATCATACTTTCAAGCAAAATTGGGGTGGTGCTACACGGGTCCGTATTGGTTTTGCTGCTGATCGCTTTATGCCTTATCTCGCTGGTGGTATTGCTTATGGGCAATTCCAAGACACTGTATCAATATCCGTTAAGGATGAGGATGGAAGAGTCGTTTCTTCTAAGAACTTAGCTGATGAAACAAAAACCATGATTGGTTACACACTTGGTGGTGGTGTTGATTTCTCGCTTCTGGATAATGTGATTGTACGTGCAGAATATCGTTACTCTGATTTTGGTAAAAAGAAATTTGCAAAGGAAAAACTTGAAGTTAACTACAAAACCAATGATTTCCGTGTTGGTGTAGCTTATAAATTCTAATTTTTTAAAGAGTAAATTTCTAAGAGGCTCCACTGTTAGTGGAGCCTTTATTTTTTTAAAGATCACTTTTTGGTTTCTTTTCTTGTGAATTTCATGATAAAGCCCATAGAGTGTGATGATATATTTTCCTGATCGCTGCTTAATACGAATGATAAGCTCGGCTTTCCCTATAGATAAAAACCAGAGTTGCAGGGTTCAGGGAAGTTATGCAAAAGTAAACTCGTAAAAGTGGACAGGAATATTTCACAATGACTGTGAAAAATGAAACAATAGATTATTCAAAAACTCTTTATCTCCCACAGACAAATTTTCCCATGCGTGCAGGTCTTCCACAAAAAGAGCTTGAATTGATGGCGCATTGGGAAAATATAGGGCTTTATGCGCAATTGCGCCAACAAGCAAAAGATCGTCCATTTTATATTCTTCATGATGGTCCACCTTATGCAAATGGTCATATTCATATCGGGCATGCTTTAAACAAAGTTCTAAAGGATGTGGTTGTTCGTTCATTCCAAATGCGCGGTTTTAATGCAAATTATGTTCCTGGTTGGGATTGCCATGGGCTTCCAATTGAATGGAAAATTGAAGAAAAATATCGAGCACAGGGAAAAAATAAGGACGAGGTACCTCTGAATGAGTTTCGTCAAGAATGCCGTGAATTTGCACAACATTGGGTAACCGTTCAAAGCGAAGAATTTAAACGCCTTGGTGTTGTGGGAGATTTTAACACGCCTTACACTACAATGGCTTTTCATGCAGAAGCACGCATTGCTAGTGAATTGATAAAATTTGCTATGTCAGATCAGATTTATCGTGGTTCCAAGCCAGTGATGTGGTCTGTTGTGGAGCGTACGGCTTTGGCAGAGGCTGAGATTGAATATCATGATCATGAATCAGAGGTGATTTGGGTTAAGTTTCCTGTTTTTGAAGCAAATTCTGATGATTTATATGGTGCTTATGTCGTCATTTGGACAACAACACCGTGGACAATCCCAAGCAATCGTGCAGTGAGTTATTCTTCGCAGATTTCTTATGGTATTTACGAAGTTGAAAGTGCTGAAAATGATTTTGGTCCTCAAGTGGGAGAAAAGCTTCTCTTTGCAGATGCTCTAGCGATGAGTTGTGCAGAAAAAGCCAAACTTGTTTTGAAGCGTTTGCGTGTTATTTCTGCTGATGAATTGAAAGCTCTTGCTCTTTCTCATCCACTCAAAGGTTTGGCGGGAGGGTATAATTATAAGATAGTATTGCTTGAGGGGTCGCATGTGACAGAGAATGCTGGTACAGGTTTTGTCCATACAGCACCAAGTCATGGGCGTGAGGACTTTGAAATTTGGAATGCTTATAAGCCTCTATTGGAGCAAGCAGGGATTGATTCATCTATACCATTTCCTGTCGATGATGCGGGTTTCTATACGAAAGATGTTCCGGGTTTGGGACCGGATCGTGAAGGGGGAGCAGCACGTGTTATTGATGATAATGGGAAAATGGGTGATGCCAATAAAGGGGTCATTAACGCTTTAATTAAAGCAGATCGATTATTTGCACGCGGTCGTTTGAAACATTCCTATCCCCATAGTTGGCGTTCGAAAAAACCCGTTATTTTTCGTAATACGCCGCAATGGTTTATTTCAATGGATAAAGATCTTGGGGATGGTTCAACTTTACGCAGTCGGGCTTTGGATGCTGTTTCAAAAACGCGTTTTATACCACCTTCTGGGCAAAACCGCCTAGCCTCTATGATAGAAGATCGTCCTGATTGGGTTCTTTCTCGTCAGCGTTCTTGGGGAGTTCCTATTTGTATTTTTGCGAATGAGGATGGTGTTGTTTTGAAAGATGAAAGCGTGAACGAACGTATTTTACGGGCTTTTGAAGTAGAAGGGGCAGATGCATGGTTTGCTGAAGGAGCACGTGAACGTTTTTTAGGTGACCGTGCGCATGAGCCTTGGATGCAGGTTCATGATATTTTGGATGTTTGGTTTGATTCTGGAGCAAGCCATAGCTTTGTATTAGAAGATCGGGCTGATTTAAAATGGCCTGCAGATGTTTATTTTGAAGGCTCTGATCAACATCGTGGATGGTTCCAATCTTCTCTTTTGGAAAGCTGTGGTACGCGTGCTTGCTCTCCTTATAAGGCAGTGATCACACACGGTTTTACTTTGGATGAGAATGGTAAGAAAATGTCTAAATCTTTAGGCAATACGGTTGTTCCGCAAGAGATCATTAAAACATCTGGAGCTGATATTTTTCGTCTTTGGGTGATGACAACAGATTATTGGGAAGATCAGCGTTTAGGCAAGAAAATTCTTCAGACAAATGTGGATTCATATCGTAAACTACGCAATGCAATTCGTTGGATGCTTGGAACTTTAGCACATGATGATGGAGAAGAAATATCTTATGGTGCACTGCCGGATCTTGAAAAATTTATATTGCATAGGCTTTTTGAACTTGATCAGTTGATTAATCGCGCTTACGATGAATTTGATTTTAAAAAGATTATGCGTGCATTATTGGATTTTTCAATCATTGAGTTATCGGCATTTTATTTTGATATCCGAAAGGATTCTCTTTATTGTGATGCGCCTTCATCAAAAAAACGCAAGGCCTCCTTGCAGGTTGTCCGTGAGGTTTTTGAGCGTATGGTAACATGGCTTGCTCCAATGTTGCCTTTTACTATGGAGGAAGCTTGGTTAGAGCGTTACCCAGAAAGCCAATCAGTGCATTTGGAACAATTTCGCTCTGTACCAGAAGAATGGCAAAACCAATCTTTGGCTGAGCGTTGGAAAAAAATTCGGCAGGTCCGTAAAGTTGTGACAGGTGCTTTAGAACTTGAACGTGCTAATAAGCGTATTGGATCCTCTTTGGAAGCTGCGCCTATTGTTTTTATTTCCAATCTGGTTTTACGAGAGGCATTAGAAAATGTGGATATGGCGGAGATCTGTATTACCAGCGCACTCACAATTACGCAGGATACAATGCCTTCCGATGCGTTTACTTTGGATGATGTTGAAGGTGTTAGTGTATATCCAAAGAAAGCGTTGGGAAAAAAATGTGCTCGATCATGGCGTTATACACAAGATGTTGGAAGTGATCCAGCTTATCCGGATGTATCTGCTCGTGATGCAGCTGCTTTGCGGGAATTGCGGATTCTTGGCAAGATTTAAAGTTTTAGATCAAAGGAAAGAAATGCAAGTATATTTCTCGTATTGATGAATATAGTTTTTTGTGGTACGAAAAAATTCCGTTGTTTTATCTGCAGGGGGGGGAAATTTGTATATGGACCGTTCTCTCATAAATAACGGGAATATTAATCAGCCATATACTTAGGAAATGGGATAAGCAGTGAGAAAATGTGAAGTAAAAATATTTCCAATAGGAATTTTAGGTATATGCTTTGTTTTAACGGGATGTAATGCGCCTACCTATGGTACCAATAAACCAGTTTCGATACAGTTTTTTGAAGATGTTGCTAATATCACTTCATTAACACCAACAAATAACAGCAGCCAGATTGTTATGAAACCCCATCCAAAGCTTATAATACCAAGTCCTAGTTCACGCAGGTTTTTACCGGTGCCACAACAAGATAAATCTGTCAATAAAATAGCAGCATCGAAGCAGCATCGGGAAAGTACTCCTTTTCCTCACAAGCGATCATTAGTTAATGGCGCTGGTTCAGAAAATCCTTCACAGTTGAGTGCGAAGCAACGACAAGAATATTTACGTCGTCAGAGAGCACAAGTTGGAAGTTCAAAATACCGTCGCTATCTCACTGAACCACCTTTAAGTTATCGCCAACCGGCAAAAATTGCACCTATTGGTCGATAAGAAAAAGACAAAATAAAAGTATGCGAAGTATTCTTCTCATTACTTATGACACCAAGTTCTCGTTCATGCAGCGTTATAATGCTGCTGCAAGCTGGTTGTTATTTCCATGAAATAGCAATATGGCTATAGCATCGAGAGAGTGGTTCGGCGTCACTTTTTTAACAGAAATATCTTTTAAGTCCATTTCACAACGTTGTTTGTGTGGATAGTATAACGTGAAAGCCATTGAAAATTAGCAGCTTTATTCTTATGAAGGAGAGAACTTATACCATCATTTTATTTTCCAGACTCCAATGTTGTGACAATTTTTGCATTTGAGAGCTTTCATAAAAGACATTTTTAGTCTTTTCTAAATCGTTTTTTATCTAGACAGTAACCTCACTTATGAGTGCCAAGAAAGAGATTTTATTGATTCAACGTCATTTGAAATGAGAATATTCCACGATATTTTGAGCTTTATAGTTTATATAAAAATATTTTATATAAAAAGCAATGAATTATTTTTATAAATCAATATGTTGTATTATAGAAATAATATTCAATATTAAAAGAGTGTGAGAGAAAAAATATTTCAAAATAGCTTTCGCTATATCAGAAGGATGAATAATCTTTTTTAAGAAATAGGATAGTTTCTAAAGAGTAAAAGTTATGGAAGAAGAATTGTTTTTAGTATCGCTTTTGTACAAAAAAATCTTTAAGTAATTGAGCTGCTTCTTTTTCTTTAAAACCAGAATAAATCTCAGGTTTGTGATGACAGGTTGGTTGCTGATAAAAACGTGGACCATTTTCTATAGCACCTCCTTTGGGATCATTTATTGCGTAATAGAGACGTCGTATGCGTGCAAATGAAATGGCAGCAGCACACATAGCACAAGGTTCAAGTGTTACATAAAGATCGCAATCAGGAAGCCTTTCGCTTTGCAATGTTTTGCAAGCCATACGGATTGCGCGTATTTCTGCGTGTCCTGTAGGGTCATATGCAGATTTTATAAAGTTACCAGCGCGTGCAATGATAGCTTTTCCACGTGTAATGATAGCACCTACGGGAACTTCATCTTTTTTTGCAGCTTCTTGCGCTTCTAAAAGGGCTATTTCCATGGGCGTCAAAGTCATAATATTCTTCCTACTGAAGGTATAGAAAATCTAAAGGTTATCTCGATAAGGAATGCTATGGAATGAATAATTTATTACGCTTTTATAATGAAAAGAATACCTCTATTTTTTTAAGAGTTTAAAACAAACTTGCAAGTCAACAGATACATTATTGTCGTTAAAGGATAGAAAATGATAAATGATTATGCTACTTCATTTTTCAGGATAAGCGGTATGGTGCATGTGAATAATTTTCTGAACATACTTGCAAAGATTGGTTTGAAACGCAAATGAATGAAAATAATGAGAGTGAACGAATTGCTAAAAGATTAGCGCGTGCTGGTGTTGCTTCGCGTCGAGATGCAGAAATGATGATTGTTTCAGGTCGTATTTCTGTGAATGGTAAAGTCGTGAAAACGCCAGCTTTTAATGTTAGCCGCTCTGATGTTATTAAAGTTGATGGCAAACCTTTACCTCCTATAGAACGAACGCGTTTATGGCTTTACCATAAGCCAGCAGGTCTTGTCACCACGAACCGTGATCCTGAAGGAAGACCTACAGTATTTAGTAATTTACCAAAAGGAATGCCGCGTGTTCTTTCTGTAGGAAGGCTTGACATTAACACGGAAGGGCTTTTGCTTTTAACCAATGATGGTGGCTTAGCGCGTGTATTAGAACTTCCTGTAACGGGGTGGGTCCGCAAATATCGCGTCCGTGCTCATGGAAGAGTAAAACAGAGTGCGCTGGATAACCTTAAAAATGGTATTGCGATTAATGGTATTTTTTATGGTTCAATTGAAGCTTCAATTGAACGCGAACAAGGGTCGAATATATGGCTTTCTGTTGCTTTGCGAGAAGGAAAAAATCGTGAAATAAAGAATGTTTTAGGGGCATTGGGATTATCAGTTAATCGATTAATACGTGTATCTTATGGTCCATTTCATCTCTCTGATTTAGAAGAAGGAGCTGTGCAAGAGTTAAAAGGGCGGATGTTACGAGATCAGTTGGGAGAGCGTTTGATTATGCAAGCCAATGCAGATTTTGATGCTCCTATTCTTAAGCCATTTTCAAATTCTGCAGTTGTTGCAGAAAAGAAAAGCCAGAAAGATCTTTCTGTTGCAAATGATGGTTGGGTTTTCTCAAGTGAAAGGGTGATACGACGTCGCTCAAGAGATGGTTTTGTTGAACATAGTCGCGCACGATTAAGTACAAAATCTCATGAAAATGTAAAAAAGGAGAAAAGTGAAGAAGGAAAAGTAGAGCGTTTTCTACCGCGTTCTCGCCGTGCTAATGTTTGGATGGCTCCTGGTGCACGTCCGCAAAGTGCACGTAGAAAGCCTTCCTATAGTGAGGAGAAATCGCATGGTTATAAGAGCGATTTGGATGGTAGAAAGTCCTTTCATCGAGGCAAGGAAAAACTAAAAGAAAGTTCGTCACACAAAGAGAAGAGGGAAAGTTTTGTTCAAAAACGTGGCAAAATATCTTATGACGAGACGCATCCCTTTGGTAAGAAAGATCGCTTTTTAAAGGATAAAGAGAAAATGATAAAAGGTGGTCATGATGAGCGTTCTTTTGAGAGAAAGAAAAAAGTAAAAACATTTGGTGGTTCTATGAAAAAATCTAAATCACAGAGTGATGGTGCAAAAACTTCGAAGCGATTTGGAGGTCCACGTGCGGATTATAGGCGGTAAATTTGCTGGTCGTGTTTTATTTTCGCCTGTTAATCAGTCGATTCGCCCAACGAGTGATCGTACACGTGAAAGCCTTTTTAATATTCTTTCTAGCCGTGAAGAACAATTTTGGACCAATAAACGCATTCTTGATCTTTTTGCTGGTACGGGGGCTTTAGGCATTGAAGCACTTTCACGTGGAGCAAAGGCTGCTGTTTTTGTTGAAAATTCAGTTGAGGGGCGTGGAGTACTTCAAAAAAATATCGAAGCTTTTGAATTGCAAGGGATTGGACGGATTTTGCGTCGTGATGCAACCAAACTTGGCAATATTGGAACAATGCTTCCATTTGATGTTATTTGCGCTGATCCTCCCTATAGCCGTTGTTTAGGTGAACGTGCTTTTGTAGAAGCTTTGCGAGGAGGTTGGGCAAAAGCTGATACACTTTTCGTGCTCGAAGAAAAGAAAGATACGATTATTCATTTACCAGATATTTTTTATCTAGACGATGAGCGTTTTTATGGTGAGACAGCAATACGTCTTTATAAATTACGATTGCTTACATCTTGAGAAAGTTCTTGTTTTTATCCGATAAGATAAAAAAATGTTTTTTCACAGTTTTCTTCATTTTATATGGTTTTTAAAAGGTCAAGCAGAAAGTAAATAAAAGATTCTAATGTTAAAGGAATTGATGAAGTTTTATTAGCTTTACTACAGAAGGATGTTTTTTCTCCAATAGGATATATATATCCTCGATAATAGTTATGATCTTTTTTGTCTAATTTCTTTCTGCTATACCTTAATCATTACATTTCATCAGCAGTTGAAAGCTTTAAGCTATGCAGTCTGCATTTATATTTTAATGATGCGTAACTTTTATTTTTTGTTATTGTCTAAACTTAAAAAAGATATTTTGTTTAGTATTGAAAATATTGTTCATTTATCCTGAATATTTGTGTGTTTAGTTTAGTAGTATCGCTTGTTGATTTAATCATTACATATTAAGTAGATCTGAGAGTATTAAGTATCTTATCGTTGTGCAGCTTTAAGGATACTTTTTTATATTATTTTTTATCACTAAAGATAAGTAATTTATAAAAAAGGGGAGATTATCATGTTTAAATGGATATATAGTGAAGAAATTAGTACAGAAGCAAGTGCTGAGAAAATTTGGGCTATATGGGAAGATGTGGCATCATGGCCTTGCTGGGATAGTGAACTTGAGTGGGTAGAACTTTCTGGTCCTTTCAAAGAAGGCACTATAGGACGCATGAAACCTAAAAAAGGACCTACAGTAACTTTTACACTTGATAAAGTTATAAAAAATATTTGCTTTTCTGATTATGCTAAACTTCCTTTTACACGTATGAGTTTTAATCATGAATATATTTGTTCAACAAAATCGGGTTCTTCAAATAACAAAATTCGTCATACTGTAATTATTTCTGGCTTACTTGCTCCTTTATTTGGAATGATTATTGGATCAAAAATTAAGTTACATCTTCGCGATGCAATGATTGAAATGAGCAGGCGTGCTCTTACTGAAAACAAAACCATCTTGTAAGGGTGTGCGTTTATAAAGAAGTTAACACCTTAAAAAAGGTGCAGAAATTGTAACTTATTATTAGAACGGAATCAGTTATGAGTATACGGCAAACCAATGAGCTACGGAGCATTTTTTAGTTAGCTGTTGAAATCGATTCAAATCATCTTACGGGATTAATTTTGCGCTAAAAATCTTATGAAATTCATTGAAAATGAGAAAGTTTCAGAAGCTCATTGTTTCTCTTATGATGTAGGCCAATATCGTCATGATATTTGCTGGTTTCTAACGTTGCGATAGCTTTTGCATTTAAAACCTTCATAAGAGGCATTTTGTTTTCTTCTTAAATAGTTTTCATTCATATGCCCCTTATTCATGATATGCTCGCAAATAGTTGTGATTGACTCAACATGAATAGGTTCGAAACAAAGAGAATTTTATGCTATTAGGCTTTTTTATACAAATTACAAAACAATAAATTATAAGTATAAATCAAAATATTAATTTTATTGAAAGATTACAATATAATTTCTTTGATTACTTTTAAATATAAAAAATGAGTTCTTTATGATATTACGCCCATTAGGGTAAAGAAGTTTATGACTGCTCATTTTGTTGAAACCATAATGGAAGGAAATATTTTTTACTCTGTTTAAGTTTTGTTTCATTTACAAGAGTGCCGTCTCATTATGAGAGAGTTTATAGAAGAAAAGGAGTGTATACAAATATAAGGCATTTTCTTGATTCTTGCTTGGAAATTAAAGAATGCTATAGGAAAGAGATGAGGTAGGTTTTTTACTACCCAGAGGAAGGAAGACCTGTGATTTAGATCATTTTATGCTTTTCGAATTTTTGAGGATTTTGGCTTAAATTCAAGTGTTATTGCTAAGACTTTTGTTAATTGTCAATGTTCTGTTGATTTGATTGTCAGTGGAGATTTGGCTTCTAAAATGATAAGGTCCAATGAGCAATCTTGCAACTAAAGAGATTTTACGACATATTGCATCTTTTCATAAAGAAGCGAAAAAGGAAATGATTTAATGCATTAAAAGAAAAAGAATGCATGAAATGTGCATAATCTTTTGTCAGAATGCTTATCAATGTAAATAATAAAATATTTTAGGGAGTCTATAATGACTGACAAGAACCAGATTGAGAAAGCTGTTTCATTGGTTGAAGCAGCAAGGCGTTCTGGGGCCGACGCTGCTGATGCTGTTATTGTTCATGCACATTCCACCAGTGTATCTGTTCGTTTTGGGAAAGTCGAATCGACAGAATCTGCAGAGAGCAATGATTTTACTCTAAGGGTTTTTGTTGGAAAAAAAGTAGCAAGTGTTTCTGCTAATTTAGGATCTTATCCGCAAGAACTTGCGGAACGTGCTATTGCAATGGCTAAAGCTTCTCCCGATAGTTTATTTGAAGGTTTGGCAGATAAAGAGTGTTTGGTTAAGAACCCTAAAGATCTTGATCTTTTTGATGATTTTATACCCAGCAGTCATTTTTTAACAGAAGATGCTTTAAAAACGGAGGCAGCAGCTCTTGATGTTAAAGGTGTAAGCAATTCTGGTGGCGCTGCAACAGCTTATGGCCGTAGTGGACTTATTCTTGTGACCAGTGATGGTTTTTGTGGAGCCTATCGTTCCAGTTGTTTTTCACGTTCTTGTAGTGCTCTTGCAGGTGAAGGAACACAGATGGAGCGGGATTATGATTATACAACAGCCTTACATTTTTCTGATTTAGAGGCAGCAGAAACTGTGGGAAAGAATGCAGGGCTTGGTGCAGTTCGACGTTTGGGTGCAGTTCGTGCGGCGACTGGGGGCGTTGATGTTATTTTTAATCCGCGTACAGCTCGTGGAATTGCAGGGCATATCGCATCTATGGTCAATGGAGCCTCTGTGGCTCGAAAAACGAGTCTTTTACAGAATTTCCTAGGCAAGGAAGTGATGAAGCCTAATGTTAATGTAACCGATCAACCTTTGCGATTACGTGGAAATGCTTCTCATCCTTTTGATGGAGAAGGGGTAGAGGGGAAAACACTCAATATTATTGAAAATGGTATTTTAAAAAATTGGCTTCTTTCATCATCTACAGCGCGTGAATTGGGACTTAAAACAAATGGACACGGTATGCGTTCGGCATCATTAGTGCAGCCGACCAGTACAAATTTTGCTATTGAACCGGGTTTAGTATCGCCTTGCGATATGATAAAAGATTTGCGAAATGGATTTTATGTGACCGAATTATTCGGTCATGGCATTGATTTTATTACTGGTCAGTATAGTCGTGGGGCTTCCGGTTTTTGGATTGAAAATGGTGAAATTGCTTATCCGGTGAGTGAAGTAACCCTAGGCTCTGATTTGCTTCATATGTTAGCACATTTAACACCTGCCAATGATATTGATCGGCGTTATGGTACAGCAGCTCCAACATTGTTAATTGAGGGGATGACACTTGCAGGAAAATAACATGCATCATTCTTCTGATTTAAATCTTTTGCGTGACGTTTGTCGAGAGGCAGGAGATTTAGCAATGCGGTATTTTGGATGCACGTTGGATGTCTGGATTAAAGAAGGTAATTCCCCGGTCAGTGAGGCAGATTTTGCTGTCGATCATTTCTTGAAAGAGAAGCTTCTTGGAGCACGTCCAAATTATGGATGGATTTCAGAAGAAACAAAAGATAATCGAGAACAACAAGATTATAAGCGCTCCTTTGTCGTTGATCCTATTGATGGGACACGTGGTTTTCTTTCTGGCAGTACTTATTGGTGTATTTCTGTTGCTATTATTGAGAATGGGCGTCCTATTGTGGGCGTTTTACAATGTCCGGCTCAAGGGGATGTTTATGCAGCTGTAACGGGTGAAGGAGCAACATTAAATGGAATAAAACTTCCTCGTTTAGCCTTTGAGGTTCATCGAAAATATAAAATTTCACTTGATAAATCGCTCGCACAAAAATTACCAGATGATTTTCTCAATCAAGTCAGTCTTTACCATTATCTTCCTTCTCTTGCTTATCGTATTGTTCTTGTTGCTCAAGATGAAATTGATATCGTATTAGTTCGTCCAAATTGTCATGAATGGGATATTGCCGCTGCTGATCTTATTTTGCAGGAGTGTGGAGGGTGTTTTTTATCACTTGATACTCCTTTACTATCTTATGGAATTGAACCTTACCAATATGGGCTTTTAATTGCTGGTAAAAATAATTGCTGTCAGGATATGATAGATGTTGTTCGTCAAGCAAAGTTAGTTTAATCACATAAAAAGCGCTAAAATCATTTGAATGATATGGAGGCACATATGACTGAAACAAAGGAAAAAAAACAATATTTACATCTTGTATTTGGTGGGGAATTAAAAAGTCTTAACAGTAATCAATTTAAGAATCCTGATGATTTAGATGTGGTTGGTATTTTTTCAGATTATCAATCCGCTCAAGAAGCATGGCAGGCAAAGGCACAAAGCAGTGTAGATAATGCATTGCAACGTTATTACATTGTAGATTTGCATCAGTTTCTTGATGCTGAATCAAGCAATGCAGAATAAAGCTTAAATATTTGGTCATTATAGCCTGTAGATTGCTTCATACTTTTGTGATCGTCCCTTCCATGGCATTGTTATTCGGGTAAAAAAAGATGCCGTAGCAAAGAATATTCATGTTGTTTAAAACCTATATGTTTTCTTAAGGAAATATCTTTCAAAGCTCTCAGCTCATTTCATAATGTTGTCCGTGCAAGGCAAATAAGTGGTCCCCCTGGTCTTCATCATAAATTCACAGGCAAAAAACATGTGATCTCTGAAGAAGATGGGCGTGAGCATGAACATTCCATTGATGTGACAGGGCGGTTGGTCAAAGTGGATAGCGAAGGCTTAACGGCTGGAAAAGCGACAGGCTATGATTGCGAGATCAAAAATATTTGGGACTATACGGAATTTTGGGATGGTTCTGTTTTGCATCGCTTTTCCTTTAAACGGGGCGGTTGGCTTGTGCGCAATGGGCAAGAGATCGGTTCTCGTCGCCGCTCTATTCTTAATTTATAGGAATTGATCATGACAAGTTTACAAACCAGCATTGATGTAGAGTTGCAGGTTCCGCTTCCTTATCAGGATAAAGGAGGCAAAGAATCTCTCTGCAAGAAACTGACCTTTTATCGCCCCACTTTTAAGCATGCTAAGCAATTAGCGGTGCTCATTGGACCACAATTGACAGAGCTGCTGCTTCCTGAGTTTGGAGAGCAAAAAACAACATTGGGCAATGATGTGCTTATCACGAAGCTTTCTCAAGTTTTGTTCACAAGTGAGGCAACAGAAGGCATCACAGCACTTTTGGCTGATATGTCACATGAATCTATTGAATTGATTGATCGAGTTGATGTGATAGATATTGTCGCAATATTGAAGGCTTTTTTTGCTTTTTTTCCGCAACGCCAATCCTCTCTGCCAGACAATTTGGAGCAGAGCTAGCCCTTTATTATCACTGGGCGCCTTCAGAAATTAACCAGATGGATTGGCTGGATGTGATTGCTTATCGAGAAGAACTCGCGCGCCTGAAAGCTCAAGAATATGAAAGCCATAAGTTAGGATAAGATGCGATCATGGATGTTTCTCTTGTTGTGCGTTTTGTCAATCATCTGCAAGAGGGGATCGCTTCTGCTAAGCGAGATCTTGCAGCCTTTAGTTCAGATGTTGCGCATTTCCAAAACAAGACAAGGCAACACTTTAAAAATTGGTTTGACCCTGAGCATCTTGAGGATGCGACAAAGAATGCTGAAAATGCTTTCAATCATGCACGCGGGCGTATGGTGGGTGCCATTGCGCAAACCGCAACCTTAATTGCACCGCTCTATAAAGCCATGCAATTTGACCAATCGATGAAGGGATTAGAAAAGGTTCTCGATGCCCCCCTTGATCGCTTAAAGGAATTGCGCCGTTTTGCGCTTGAAACTTCCACCAAGATTCCGTTAGCGGCTCGTGAAGTCTTAGAATTGATGACCAGTGCTAGCCAAGCAGGGATTGGTGAACAAGATTTAGAAGCTTTTAGCATTTATGCAGCCAAAGCGGCTGTTGCTTTTGATATGACGGGGGATCAGATTGGGGAGCGCTTTGCCAAGTTGCGCAATGTCTTTAAGCTTAATCAAGCAGGCATTGAAGATCTAGGCGATGCCATCAATCATCTCTCTAACCACATGGCGGCAAAGGCCAGTGAGGTGTCTGATTTTACCAATCGTGCCACCGGTGCAGCAACCATGTTTAAGTTGACAGCCCGCGAAACCGCGGCATTTGGTACAGCGATGATTTCTGCTGGGATTGTTCCTGAGAGTGCCGCGCGTGGTTTTAATGCGATGAGTGCGCGTATTCAAGCTGGGGGCAAACATATTGAAGATGCTTTTGCTAATATTGGGCTTTCCCGCGAAAAGTTCATGCAAGATCTCGACAAAGATGCCACCGGTACCTTGGTGCGCTTTTTTAATGTGTTGGGCAAATCCGAACAAGGGATGCGTTCGCTGATTGCCATTGCGGGGCGCGATTTTACCGGCGATTTTGCCAAATTGGTGGGTAACCCTGAATTGTTAGGGCAAGCTTTAGATTATGTGAAAGATCCACAAGTCTTTAAAGGCTCGGTAGAACAAGAAGCCGACAAACAAGCAACCGGTGCTATGCGACAATTTGAACTCTTACAAAACCGCATTGTGGCTTTGGGGATTAGCATTGGTGAAGTGCTTCTGCCTCCTCTCAACAGTTTGATGGAAAGTGTTGGGGGATTTGTCAATGGTTTGATGGCATGGGCGAATGCCCATCCTGCTTTAACAAGCGCCATTATCAAAACCATTGCTGCCCTTATGGCTTTTAATATTGCTCTGCGTGTGTTGCGCTTTACTATGGCCGGGACACGCCTTGGGCTTCTTCAATTGATAGGCTCTTTTATCAAGATGGGGGCTGTTAGTCGTGGTCTTTCTGCAAGCTGGCGAGGGCTATTGGCTGCAGGGCGCTCATTGGGTTTAATGGCAGCAGGGCTTGGTGGGAGTGCACTGCGTCTTCTTCGCCCAATGACTTTACTTGTGGGGGCTTTACGGGGGATTGCTGTCTCAGGAAGTGCATTTGCTGCCTCTTTTGGTTGGATGGGGACAGTGATCGAAGTGGTTGGGGCAAGTCTTTCCTCTGTTGTGGGGGGTATTTTTACTCCGATCGGGGCGGTCATTGCTGCTGTTGTGGCGGTCATCCTTGCTGCTGGTTTTGCTTTGTGGAAATATTGGGATCGTTTTTCTTCATTTGTCAAAGGCTTTGCACAGGGGGTATCTCGGGCTTGGGGGCGTGCCTTTGAAGCCGTTATGCGCTTTTTTGGTGCCGATACTACCACCATAACCAAATGGAAAAACATCATTGCTGCTGCTTTCGACTTCTCTTCCCATTGGCAAAAGTTTAAACAAGGACTTTCCTCTGTTGTCGAGTGGTTTGGCAATTTGTGGGAGGGCGTTAAACGAAGCTTTTCCAACTTTTGGCAATGGTTGAAGAGTTTTTTTACACAGGAAAAGCTCTCGGAGAGTGCCAAGGCTGGTATGGAACAAGCGGGCGAAGATCTGGCTAATTCGATTGTCGATGGCTTTATGTCATCTATCTCACAATTGATGGATTTTTGTAAATCTTTGCCTAGCCGCATGAAGGGGTGGATTGGTTCCATTGATGTAAGAGAGTTTTTGCCAAGTTTTTTGGGGGGTAAAACAGCCATCCAACCCATCGTGCAATTTGCGGGAGCTTCTCCTGTAAATTCATCTGTGAGAGAGCAAAGAGACAAAGACCGTTCCCCCATCACACACAATCAAAATGTCACGGTGCACGTCAATGGCGTGCGTGATCCCATGGCCACTGGTCGTGCGGTTGCCCATGCTTTGCAACGGGCACGCGCTAATGCGCTGCATGGCGGGACAGAGTAATGATACAATCAAGGGGAGGGCGTCTATGAGAGATCCTTTGCTGATGTTAGGACCACATCTTTTTTATGTGGACT
>NZ_JBHIQN010000011.1:0-57619 GCF_042196525.1 Bartonella sp. AC62GZZY | reverse complement strand
CAAATTTTTTTAAACAAAAAGCGCGTTGCAATCACCTGTTTTGAAGCCAATGTATGCATGTGTCATAGAGGACAACTCGCATTAGCTCTCACTCAATTACCTGATTGGAAATATGAAATTAAGCACCTCTAAAAAATAAACTTGCAGATTTTTAAAAACTGGAGTGCTCCACATGCTTCCCAGCACCCCCGCCCATTTAATTAATATAAAAAAGAGAAAGGTAATAAGATGATATTTGATGATGGAGATGGATATGTAATAACACGTGAGTGTGCAAAGTTTTTTAGTGTATCCACAACCACGATTCGTAATTAGGTGCTTCAAGGGGGGCCAGAGCTATATAAGCTAGAGAGAACAGTGAGATGGAGAAAGAAAGAGATCTTATCCTTCACTCCAAAGAAAAATAAGGAATAAATTAGCTAAAGTTATATAAACCGTAGAAGGTGGTCTAAAAGTTGGTCTTAAAATAGCTCTTTAAAGAAAAAATTTATATATTTAATATGTTAAAGATACAAAATGGTGCCCAAAAGAGGACTCGAACCTCCACGCCTTACGGCACAGGTACCTGAAACCTGCGCGTCTACCAATTCCGCCATCTGGGCTTATAAAATTCATCTAAGTGCATGAAGTAACTCTGTCAATAAAATTATAGAATTTATTTTTTCAGCTTAAAACGATAGCATTGAACTTTTGAGGGAGATCATGATTTTAGAAGTTTAAGGTGTGAGGACTGTCTTTGATAAAATTGTTGAATCCGGATTAAATGTGTAAATAATAGGAATGCCGGTCGCTAATTCTTGAGATATAATTTCCTCACTGGAGAGACCTTCAAGCGCCATAATAAGAGCACGAAGAGAATTTCCATGTGCTGCGATCAAAACAGTTTGGGAGCGCAAAATATAAGGCTGGATATGGTAAAGATAATAAGGCCAGATGCGCGCACCGGTATCGCGTAGGCTTTCTCCATTCGGTGGCGCAATCGTATAGGAGCGGCGCCACATTTGCACTTGCTCCTGCCCCCATTGTTGGCGTACTTCATCTTTATTTAAACCAGAAAGATCACCATAATTACGTTCATTTAATGCTGGATTTTTTATCACTTCTAAATCTGATTGTCCCATTTGCTCTAAAATGTGCTGAGCGGTTTTTTGAGCTCGCTGTAAGGCAGATGTATAAGCGATATCAAACCTCAAACCATATTCTTTCAGTTTTTTTCCTGCTGCTATCGCTTCTGCATGACCTTTTTCTGTTAAATCGGGATCTTTCCAACCGGTAAAAAGGTTTTTGAGATTCCATTCACTTTGTCCATGACGAATTAGTGTAAGTATGCGTCCCATTATAAATTGCCTCTATTCTATTGATTGTTTAAAATTCATCGTTCAATCCCAAAACATCGAACATTGAATAAAGACCGCTTTCATGATTTTGTGCCCATAAAGCTGCTTTTAATGCGCCATTGGCAAAGATAGAGCGTTCTTGCGCTGTGTGTGAAAGAACAATGCGCTCATTGGAACCAGCAAAAATGACACTGTGTTCTCCAACAACTGTCCCACCACGTGAACAGGAAAAGCCAATGGTGCCTTTTTTGCGTTTACCTATATGACCATTACGTTCGTTGACACACACATTTTTAAGCATAACATTGCGTCCTTCAGCTGCTGCTTGGCCAAGAAGAAGGGCTGTTCCAGAAGGAGCATCAACTTTGTTAGCGTGATGCATTTCATAAACTTCGATATCAAAATCATCGGCTTCTAATGCTTTAGCGGCTTTCTTTACAAGGTTGGCTAAAAGATTTATTCCAAGGCTCATATTCCCGGATTTGACAATAGTTGTATATTTCGCAAAATCTGCAATTTTTTCTTCTTCTTTTTTGCTAAATCCTGTGGTGCCAATAATATGGACAAGGCTTTTTTGAGCAGCGTAGTTAGCATAAAGAATGCTGGCTTCTGGTTGTGAAAAATCTAAAATACCTTCTGTATTAGAAAAGGCATTTTCGGGATCATCAGTGATACTAATCCCAAGAGAATCTGAACCAATTAATGCACTGGCATCTTTTCCTACAAACGGTGAACCTTTACGTACAAGAACAGCACAAAGCTCTACATCTTTCCTCTGCTGGATTGCTGTAATGAGTTCACGTCCCATTCTTCCATTTGCACCAACAACTGTAAGGCGCATTTTTATCTCCTTATGATACTTTACTGTGCAGTATAGGCAAATTCTTGTCTTCTTTCCAATGGTTCTTTTTCTTTATAGAAAATTTTTTTCCTGCTTTAATTTATCTTGTTGTGCTGTAAAACACTGTTGTTTAGAGCAAGTGATATAAGATCTACAAATTTAAATAGAGATGTTTTTCGTTAGAGTGTGTGATGAATATTCTTAAGTAAGGTTTGCTTATGAAATCTAATGAAGATTGTGTATTACTTTACGCTTTTGTTTCTTTCGTTCTTTAAAGGGGAGCGTTCTTCATGCAAAATAAGATCTTCCAAACAAAATAGACCTATGTTGTCAATTCATACGCTTTTCTTAAAGAATATATTTATCAATTCTTCTAAACTTATTTTATGATAGTGCTCGTGAGTGGTATCACGAGAGAGTATCCATGAATAATATAAAATCTATTCTGCGCCATTATCTTTATGCTACATAAATAGAGCAAATCAGCATTATCATCCGTTTTGTTAGCCTTTAATGTTTTAACTTAGTCATTTTCACTCATCAATTCCATTTGTGACGCATAAGAAAACGATTATTTATCATTGTATATAAATACGTTATCCATAAATAAAATTACGTAAAAAGGGGTAAAAACAAGGGGCTAACAAGAAGTTGGATTGTTTACATACAAGAGTTGGGCGGATTCTTCATCTTTTAGGAAAGTCAGTTGAAAAAATTGTTATGTTGTAAAAACGCATGATGAGGCTTTGTTTATTATAGAGAAAATAGGACATATATTATGCAATGCGTTTTTTCATATATTGGGAAGAATGGAGTATAGCATGCGTTAAGTATTGTTATTTTATTTGCCCAGCTTCCAATGATGCTACAGTTCTTGTATTTAAAGAGAGTCTTTAAAATCCTTTCTTAAGTGTTTTTTATCCCTGTGCTGATCTTTTTTGTGACACGATAAGAAAGTGATTTTTGTGATTCAATTATAATGGGTTTTATTCTCTGTTTAATACGATCATAAATCAATGTATTATTATATTGTTTATACGCATGCATAAAAATTCATAAACCTATAAATATCCTTTAGATAGAATATCACTTTTATTTTTGTTTGTGAGAGAAGGCTAGAAATCAAGATCTGCATAGTGAGCACTTGCAACAATTCCGCGGACGCGATCTGTTAAAAGAGAACGAAAAGAAGGGCGTGATTTAATTCTCATATACCAGTCTTTGGCAGCAGGAGATTGTTCCCAGTCAATTTCCCCTAGAAAGTCAAGTACAGAAATAGAGGCTGCGGCTGCTAGGTCTGCATAGGACAAGGTAGAACCCACTAAGCTATCGCGAGAGGCACAAAGCCAATTGAGATAGTTCATATGGGGTAAAATATTGGCACGCGCATTGCGTAAAATTTGTGAATTAGGAGCACCACCGCCAATGGCAAGTGGCATTTCACGTTTGTGGATTCGTTCTCGTACGATATGGCGCGTTGCTTCATTTTCGAATTTATTTAAGAACCAATCATTGAGACGGCGTACTTCCGCACGCTCTAAAGGATTTTCCGGAAAGAGCTTATTTTCTTGTCGTAAACTTCCATGTGTTTCGTCTAAATATTCGCAGATAACAAGAGGACCTGATAATGGAACCTCGTGTTCATCGAGAAAAACAGGAACATGACCAGCGGGATTGAGGGCTAGAAATTCGTGTCTTCTTGCCCATTCATGTTCTTCAATCAGCTGAGTGGTTACACCATATTCTCCAAGAATGAGGCGTATGAAGCGCGAGGCAGCGGATAGGGGAGAGTGAAAAAGTGTCAGCATAATTTACACTATCAAATAGAGTTGAAGAGAATTCTTTCAAGTAATCATTTTTATAAAGATGCTTGACTAGAAGTACAAGATCATTAGTAGCTGCTAGTAATTATAATTAATAAATTGTTAATGACTAGGAACTGTTCTCTTATGCGATGGTTTGCAAAATGGCAGCACGTAATTCTTCTAAACCGAGAGCTTTTTCTGAAGAGGTTACAAGAAGCTCAGGGTAAGCTGCTGGGCGCTTGAGAAGCTTTGTTTGTGTGATCATAATTAATTTTTCTAAGGCTTTTGATTTGATTTTATCGCTTTTTGTCAAAACAATTTGATAAGAAACAGCGGCTTTATCAAGAAGAGTAAGAACCTCTTCATCATTATTTTTAATTCCGTGGCGTGAATCAATCAGGATATACACACGTTTTAGCGTTGTGCGTCCCCGTAAATAGTTAAAAATCAAATTTGTCCACGCATCAACCAGATTTTTAGGAGCAGCAGCGAAGCCATAGCCAGGCATATCTACTAATGCTAGAGGGGGAAGATCTCCTAGCTGCCCACTGAAGCCATCGGGTACAAAATAATTAAGCTCTTGAGTCCGTCCTGGTGTGTTTGAGGTACGTGCTAAGCTTTTTTGTTGGACGAGCGCGTTGATTAAAGATGATTTTCCAACATTGGAACGTCCTGCAAATGCAATTTCTGGTGGTCCTTCAGGGGGAAGAAAGTGTATTGCTGGTACACCACGAATAAAAATCCAATTGCGAGAAAAAATTCCAGAAAGGGAAGAATCTCTTGTCATTAATGCACTTCTTTTTTGGGTGATTTTCTCCACATGGATTTCAGATTATCAAAAAGTTCAATTTTGACACCTTGGCGTGTCATCATGATACTTTGCTGGATTATTGATAGTATATTGTTCCATGCCCAATAGATGACAAGACCAACAGGAAAAGAGGCGAGCATAAAAGTAAAGATGACAGGCATCCATGTGAAGATTATCGCTTGAGTTTGGTCTTGAGGAGCGGGATTCATACGCATTTGTAAAAACATCGTTATTCCCATAATCAAAGGCCATGCACCAATCATAAGAAATGTTGGCGTTGTGTATGGCAAGAGACCAAACAAGTTAAAAAGAGATGTTGGATCAGGTGCCGCTAAATCTTGAATCCAGCCAAAGAAAGGTGCATGGCGCATTTCAATGGTGATATAGAGAACTTTATAAAGAGCAAAGAATATTGGAAATTGAACCAACATTGGCCAACAACCGGCAAGAGGATTAATTTTTTCAGTTTTATACAGATCTATTATTGCCTGTTGCTGCTTGGTTCGGTCATCGGGATATTTTTCTTTTATTTCTAACAACCGCGGTTGTATAAGTTTCATACGCGCCATAGATTTATAAGATTTATTGGCTAGAGGGAAAAGAAGTGTTTTTAAGAGCACTGTGACAAGAAGGATGGCGATACCAAAATTTCCTGTTTGCTTATAAAGAATATCAATGAGGGCAAACATTGGTTTGGTGATGAAATCAAACCAGCCCCAATCAATTAAAAGAGCAAACTTTTTAATTTTTAGGTCATTTTGATAATTATTAATAATTTCAACTTGTTTTGCACCAGCAAAAAGACGATTTGTAACAGTTTTTGTTTCATTTGGGGCAATCGTTAAAAGCGACCCTAGCAAGTCAGACTGATAATGCGTTTGCAAACGATCAAAATAAATAAAACGGCTTGTATATTCTTTATTTTGCGGGGGAATAACTGCTACAGCCCAATATTTATCGGTAATACCAATCCAACCTCCTGTTACTTTGGAAAAAGTCATGCTTTTTTGCCCATTATCAGGATTTGGGTCAAGCTCTGCTAAGGTTTTATATTTTTCAGTTTTGAGCGAATCTCCTGCAATACCTATCATACCTTCATGAAGTAAATAGGTTGCATTTGTATGTTCTGGTGGTGCTGCACGTGCAACGCGGGCATAGGACGAGAGATGTATTGGTTGATCACTTTCATTGCTGATAGAATCCTCAATGGTAAACATGAAATGATTATCAACAGAAAGGGTCCGCCGGAAGATTTGTCCCTGCCCATTATTATAAATTAAAGTGATGGGTGTTGAAGGGGTCAGGGTTGTGTTGTTTCCCTCTATTTTCCATTGTGTATCAGATTGTGGCAAAGCCTTTGCTGGCAAAGATGCGCTGGTAAAACCAAACTCAGCAAGATAGGTTGTTTTGAAGCCTTTAGGATTTAGCAAATCGATTTCCGGTGATTTTTTGTCGACTGTTAAACGATATTTTTTGAGGTGAAGATCATCAAATTGTGCACCAACAAGATTAATAGAGCCTTCCAATTCATTGGTTTTGATCGTAATACGCTCTGTTTTGTCCAATACAGCTTTCCGGATTTCAGGAGTCATTGGTTGATCAATGATCGATGTTGCTTCGTGTGTTGAGGTATCGTTAGAAAAATTTGTCGTATCAGTAGAGAGTGCTGATTGTTGTTTTGACAATTGCTGTGCGATGATTTGTTGTTTTTGTAACTTTGCTTGTTTGGGAGCAACATGAAGAAATTGCCATGCGATGAGCACTACGAAAGATAAGCCAATAGCGATAAAGAAATTGCGGTTATATTCCATCCGTACACCCTTGTTGTTGCTGATGTTTTATTTTTGGTTTTATTCGCCGATTTAATTCATTAATCAAGGATGTAAAAGGTGCATGTAACACATCACGGTACGCTACAATGACATAGTCTGTTCCTGCTTCCATGTGGTTTGTTACACCAACTCTCACGGCCTCACGCAAGCGCCTTTTAATACGATTACGTTTCACAGCATTACCGTTTTTACGAGTAACAGTGAAGCCTACACGTGCAAAAAGAGAATCTTTTCTTTCTGTTGTTTGTTCACGAGATTTAACTTCGAGCAAAAATAAAGGACCACGTCGTTTTTCTCCTGTACGGACAGCCAAAAAGTCTGCTCTTTTGCGAATACGGCAGGGATGTTTTTTCTTCATAAAAGAATATTTCGCAATTTCATTAAATGCCTGCAAGCAGACATTGTAGGTTCATAATAAAAGTTTCACAACGAAGAAACGATGAGCAATCCTCAACGGTTGTGAAAATTTAAATGGTTAAGCAGAAAGCCGTTTACGTCCACGAGCACGTCTTGCAGCAATAACTTTACGTCCTCCAGCTGTGGCCATGCGTGCACGAAACCCATGGCGGCGTTTACGGACAAGTTTAGAGGGTTGGTAAGTACGTTTCATTTATTTAAATACCGCGGAGTGCGGCCCTTCTTAATCTTCGTTTTATGAGTAGTTATGCGCGAGATAAACAATTTTATCCTATCATACGGCTGTTAACCCATAAGGAAAAATATAAAAAAAGTCAATCTTAGATTGTTTTTCTCTCTCTTGAAAGAATACAAAACACCTTATAACTATTTGTAACGCTTTTTTACAATACTGTAGGAGTGTTAGAAAATAACGATTGAATCTACAGAACATAAATGGCTAGGGCCTTAAAGAATTAAAGAAGGTGTGACTGATTACTGTATGCTCAATTTAAAATATCCTTTAAGATTAAGAGTTTTTTTCAGTTTTTGTTTTTACAAAATTTTTATCAGAATATTCATTAAAGTGGTTGTAGCACAAATGTGATTGATAGGATTTTATAGCAGATTTTATGTTTGAGCTTCTTTATTTTAAGGATGGTTTCATATTTTTAAAGAGATAAGAGATGTATACTTTATAATGCTGAGTAAAGTAGAAAATTATCAGGTGATGAACCTTGTAAGTATTTTTCGTTCTTATGCTTATATTTGCTGGTATTTTTATAGAGAGGAAAGAACATGGATCTTATCACAAGTGAGGCTGTCCGCAACGTATTACGTACAGTCAAAGGACCAGATCTTGAAAGCGATATTGTGTCGTTGGGTCTTCTTTCAGAAATATTGATTGCTGATGGTAAGGTTTTCTTTTCCATTACAGTTCCTGATGGAGGTGTGCAAAAATGGGAATCATTGCGTCGTTCTGCTGAAAAGGTGGTATGTGCTTTGGAGGGAGTGAAATCTGCTGTTGTTACACTTACAGCAGAAAAAATAACAAAGACAGCACCTAGTCGGAGAGCAAATCTCTTACCGATCAAAATGCCCATAGAAGGTGTGAGGCATGTGATTGCTGTTGCTTCTGGAAAAGGAGGGGTCGGGAAATCTACGATGGCAATAAATATCGCCTTAGCTTTACAAGATTCTGGTTTCAAGACGGGGGTGATGGATGCTGATATTTATGGTCCTTCGTTGCCACGTTTGACAGGACTTGTTAATCAAAAACCACAGCTTATTGGAGAAAAAAAGATTCAACCTCTTGAAAAATTTGGACTTAAATTGATGTCGATGGGATTTTTGGTGGAGGAAGAAAAGCCGGTGGTATGGCGTGGTCCTATGGTTATGGCAGCTGTAACGCAATTGTTACGAGATGTTGTATGGGGGCCTTTGGACGTTTTAGTCGTTGATATGCCGCCAGGTACAGGGGATGCACAATTAACGCTTGCGCAACAGGTACAATTAACGGGTGCGTTGGTTGTTTCTACACCTCAGGATCTTGCTTTAGTTGATGCGCGTAAAGCGATAGAAATGTTCATGAAAGTCAATGTTCCTATTTTAGGACTCATTGAGAATATGAGTTGTTTTATCGCTCCTGATACAGGAAAACGCTACGATATTTTTGGCTATGGTGGTGCACGGGCAGAAGCAGAACGTCGAGAGGTCCCTTTCTTAGCAGAAATACCGCTTGATCCAGCTTTACGATTGTCTTCAGATGAGGGCGTCCCTATTTTTGTTGCTAAGTCTAGTGAAGAGCTTGCTAAACTGTATCGTACAATTGTTGATCAAATAAAAAATCAACTCTTTTGAATATATGTTTATTTAAAAGAATTTGCAAAATGCAATCACGAAAGACAGAAAAATGTTGCTTTTTTGTAAGGAAAAGAGGGAACCTTAATGCTTGAGTGGAGTACGAGAGGTGAAACAAACAAAAAATAAGCCATGCACTTGGGTAATCTGAAGGGGAACTCAATCGGAGCGGCTGGAGCAGTGAGGTGGAAAAATATTGGCATTGGTGCGAAAAGAAGAAGATAGAAAATAAAAATAATTTAGGGAAATGGTAAAAGGTTGTAAAAAATATTTAACAATCACTTTTTTGCGATAAAAGCATCTTGAAGATTAATCGGAAAATTTATCACTATCTACTTAAATTAAAGGGATGGGTGTTTAAAAAGCCCATTTATCTTACTCTTGAAATATGTATAGCAGGTAATATTATCAAACCATATTCAAGAAAAACTCAATGAAAATATCAATAACTTTCTCTTATTGAGAGGATAAAAAATGCTGGTCAAGCCTTTTTAGAAGCATTTATTTTTTGAAAAGTAGCTTCAATAGCTGTTGTTAAAGCACGTCTTCCCCCTTGATGAGAAAAACAATTTGACAAAAATTCATTTGTTCCCCCCTTTGTTGAAAACTCTTTTTCAAGGAGTACAAAATCGAGAGATGTAGCACAATCCGTTGCTATAATTTTACGCATTTCATCTGTAAGATTACCAAACATCATGGTAAGAAATTCTGCTGATTGCTGTTGTTTTAACCCCTGTGTTATAAACCATTGATGGGCTGTTTCTATAAAATTAAAATATATGCCCATAAGTGAACCAGCAGTCATAAAAAGATTAAACTGCTCTTCCTTATCCAGCACCAATGTACCCCCCAATGCATCAAATAGAGCGCGTAAAAAGGGATGATCGGGATAAATTGGTGTCAAATTTTTACACTCTGCAACAAAAGGTAGAGGAACAGCACGATAAACTTTATGGTTGATCCATTCTTCTACTTCTGCTGCTTTTGCCATAGCAAGTACGGAAATAACCAGCTGTTCTGGACGAAAGCGAAGAGAACGCAAAACGTTTTCTGCAATTTGGTTAGGCAAGCAAAGAAAAACGTAATCACTCACATCGAGCAACATTTGGTTATTTTCAGCAATCATAACCTTATCATATGTGCGTGAAAGATGCTCTGCTGTTTGTGCATTGCGAGGTGAAACAATAATGGAAGAAACGTCAAAGGTGCTTGTCATGAGGCCATTGACCATTGAAGCACTGATTGTGCCCGTTCCCAAAAAGCCAAGTTTCATTTCTCTTCCTCATTTTTATATTTTAAAAGGAATCTCAATTAACAGTTTATGTGTTTTAACTAACATAGATGCTAATTGAGGAAGCAACACATAAAATAGCAAGAATAATCAAGCCCAAATAGACTTTTGGTTTGTCAAATAGAACAGCAAAAGCAGAAAACCAACCAACAATAGCTGCGGCTAATGCAAATAAAAAACCTGGTTTATTCATAAGAACAATATGCATTGCCATTAAACCACCAATAATTAGCGCTCCAAAAACAATGAGCAAACCTGTTGCAAACTTTTCATAATCATCCATATTTCGCTCCTTATAGTGCTCAAATTGTTACACACTTTTTAACGCATATGCATATAAAAACGAAACGTTTTTTATTGGGTATGGTTAAAATTGGCGCCTCCTCTTATTTATTAGATGTAAAAAATGCGGGGATATGCTGTGGCCAACGCCAAGGTAAAACTGCAATCAAATCAAAACGTACAGACAAAAAGGCATAATCCTTTTGCCGTGCTAGCCAAATATCGGCTGCTGCCTCAATTCGCTTTTCATTTATTCGAGAAACTGCTTCCATTGCTTCGGCTAATGTTGAACGCGCTTTGACTTCAACGATTAAAACCAAATTTCCACGTCGTGCAATTAAATCAATTTCACCACATTTTGTTTTAAAACGCATTTCGGCAATGTGAAACCCTTTGCAACGCAACCACCATGCTGCCAATTTTTCTGCACGAACTCCTCGATAAAAAGACTTTTGTCTCTGTTTTTTTTGTATAGTCTTAATTTTATGCATTTTTTAAAAAATTTAACCGCTGAAAAAGTTCCTGCTTTTTAAAACCGGTCTTTTTTGCAACCAAAGCTGCTGCCTGAGCAGCAGAATGTGTCCGCGAGAGTTCTAATAACATTTCATCAACTTCTTGATCACTCATTACGTTTAAAGAAGATGATGATTCTCCAACAAGTACAACAATTTCTCCACGAATATGTGATTGTTTTTTGTAAGATTCCAATAAATTCCCCAAATTGGAAGCATCCACTGTTTCAAATTTTTTTGTTAATTCACGACAAATTGCGGCAGGTCGATCAGCCGAAAAAAGCGTGACCATATCCTGTAAAGTTTCAACAAGACGATGCGGTGATTCATAAAAAATCAAAGTCGCTGGAATCTCTTTTAATTGTTCCAATCGTTTTTGACGCTGTCGCTTGCGTGCACTCAAAAAACCTGCAAAGAAAAAGCTATCCGTAGGAAGCCCTGTCGGTATAAGAGCGGCTAAAAGAGCTGATGCTCCAGGGATCGGAATAATTTTATGACCAGCTTTACGTGCCTTTTCTACCAATCGAAATCCGGGATCAGAAATAAGTGGCGTTCCCGCATCGGAAACAAGCGCTACCGTTTTGTTTTCTGCCAAAGCGGCTAAGAGCTTCGGACCCGCTTTTTGCGCATTGTGTTCATGATAGAGAAAAGTTTTTTTCTGAATACCATAACGTTGCAACAAAACACGTGTTACTCGCGTATCTTCACACGCTAAAATATCAATTCCTGCAAGCACTTGCAAAGCACGAAGCGTAATATCTGCAAGATTTCCGATAGGCGTTGCTACAAGATAAAGCCCTGGTTCTATAACGGGGGCAGAATAAGCATGCGCACCTATAAAATATGCTCTTTCACACATGCTCTTTTCTTTTCATCAAATTCCCCTCACACAAGATTTTTATTCATACTCATAAGCTTTATAAGCCATTTTTGTTCATTTTTTACCAGTACATTTTTTATCATTACAAAGGCTTACTTTGCTCGAATAGTTGATACTCCCACAATACAATAGTTTTACCTTCATATTCACTAACATTATCATCTGTTTTTCAGCATGATCTTTTTCAAAAAAACAGATTCCAGATGTAGCCAATATCTTATCAGCTCTATAATTTTCTATAAAGTTTTTCCTTCGAGAACAAAAAACAATTTTACCTGTGCCTATATTTCACGCTTGGTTGTGCTCTTTTACAAGCTAAACTTTCTCGATTATTTCCATAACGCCCATCTTTCAAATACTCCATTGATATTCAAACTGTTCTTCTGAGTAAACGTAAGCAGATCCTTTTAAAACACAAACAACTCGCTATATCGTTATTGATCAAATATAAGCCTTTCTTAGAAAAATATTTCATTTTGTCCTATTCTCTTCCCCCTTAACAGATATAAAGAATATCTTAAAAACTTTTAAGATTTATTTTTATCTTAATTATTTGATTTATAATGGATAATTTATTATTTTTTGCCTATAGAGTAGGCGCCTTAAATATCGTAAAATTATCTCATTTTAACGCCTTTTATCATCAATGAATCAAAATCATTTATGTGCATCACAAGGAGGATTTGTGTGTCGTTAAAGACGAGTAAAAAAGGAGTAAAATGCCTTTTTGAGCTCTCTTAAAGCAAAGGCTATTGCAACATTGGAGTTAGCAAAGAAAGTGATGCTGCCAGTTTATACTTTTTATTGCGTTATGGAAATATTCATTGACGAGAATACGTGATATTTTTCTCAAGATTTGTCACGAAAGAATTGTTCGATATGTATTGAGAGCTATCTTTTAAAAATAAATCCATAAATAAACAACACAAGTCTGTTTTAATTTTAGGCGTTTTATTTTTTTTGAAGGATATGCTCCTATAAAAAATGCAGGTCATAAAAGCAGGGACAATATGTGATCTCTCTTTTTTAAAAGATAGTGTAATGTTTTTGAAAGTCGTAAAACCGCATGACAAAGATGGAAACGGATTTCTTCCTTTCAGACTTCATATTCTTACTCAATGAAGCAGTCTTTTCGTTTCAGGAATTACTCAAATAGAATATGCAAGATTTTTGCTCAGGATACAAAAGCTGGAATGACTCGCTTTCATTCACCTTTATCTTTCTTAACATATATGCCGCTTGTGTTCGATTTGGATGTTGATTTACAAGTTACAGCGAAAGTACAAGCTTTATAAAGAAAATACGCTATAAAACGCGTAATAGAATGGTCATGAATTGGAAAGACATTTGGGCTTTGTCAGATATTATTTCCAATAATGATAGCGCTTATGGCTTTTTATTCTTATGGTGTTTTTACACATTCTTTGCATTACATCTGTAAAGGTTAGATGCAAGACAATGTATAGCCCCCCCTTGATTTGAGCGTAAAAAGTTGATGTGATACTCAGATTTTGGGTTGTCTTTATCAGTAGAAACATATTGAGATTGATTAAATAAGCATGCTCTGTGTATGCAATATTTTATTTTTTCTACATTCATCCGTGGTCTTCTTTAGTGAAAATTGTTTGGCAAAGGATAGGAGATAAAACAAACTCGAAGCATATCTCCATGGGTTTTATTCTTGGCTTTTTGAAACGATTGAGTTTTCTTATGAGGAGGCTAAAAACATTTTGAATCATGGGGGAGGGAGCAAAGTGGAGCTACAGCTTTGTCTTTGTACAGACTGTTGAGAGTAGAGTCTGTATTTTTATAGCAGAATGGTTAAGATATCTTCATTCTTGTTTTGTTATTAAGATAAAAAATTTTTTATAAAAATATGTTATGTTTTTCTATTGAAAAAAGTTATACGGTGGAGAGAGTCTTTTATATTGAGAATAGAGTTCTTTTTACATTGTGAAAGAACGTATGCAGGAAGGTAATTGATAGATTTCTGATCTGAGGGAAATATTTTTATCCATTGCGTTTTGTATATTTCAATTTTAGGAGAATGAACAATGATTATACATTGGGAAATTACATATTGGGATAGAAGGGGCCTTCATTGCCTTGCGGACAGATCCAAGTGATATTTTGGTTCGGATCTTTGATGTCGCATGTTTTACAATGTATGCAATTTGAAGCGTTTATCATATAAGTCAGATGATCATTATCCTCTAGCCACTCGTAGACAGCGGCGGGGCAATAGTTTGTGGAAGGTCCTCCGTAGATTGCATATTCAGAGTCCTTTTGCTTTTTTAATGAGGCTATTTTTAAATGGCAAGGTTGATTTTCTTCATGATGCGTATTGGAAAGGGCAACACTTGAAAGGCGATCAAAGGTTATAACGCCATCTGGTTTTGGGTAAGAAATGGGTTGAAATTTTTCTGCTGGTTCAAGGCATGCATAATCTTCCTTTCCATGGGAGAGTGTTTTAAATAAGGAAAATCCGAACAGTTGTTGCCACCACATATCAAAACCAGCAAGTTTAATTCCATATTTTGTCCCATATTTTGCCCAGAGCGGTTTGGCATTTCGCACTTTATAAAGATCTTTGCCAATGAGCCCTTTTCGCCATTGTTCTTCGATTTCTTTAACCTCATCATGGGCACGCCCTTGAGCAAGAGCGGTAGCGATTTTATCGGCAGCTAATATGCCAGATAAGATGGCATTGTGTGATCCTTTGATACGAGGAACATTGACAAATCCAGCAGAGCAGCCAATAAGTGCCCCACCAGGAAAGGTGAGTTTTGGTACAGATTGCCAACCTCCTTCGCTGATAACACGTGCACCATAGGAAAGACGCTTTGCACCTTTAAAGATTTTATAGAGTTTTGGATGTGTTTTAAAACGTTGAAATTCTTCAAAGGGAGAAAGATAAGGATTTTTGTAATCTAAGTGCACAACAAAACCGACAGAAATGATATTGTTTTCTTGGTGATAAATAAAGCCACCACCACCGGTATTATTGTCTAAGGGCCAACCCGTGAAATGTTGTACTAAACCGCGTTGGTGTTTGTTGGGATCAATTTCCCAGAGCTCTTTGAGACCAAGACCAAATTTTTGTGGTTCACGATTTTTGCTAAGGTTGAAATGTTGTATCAGTTGTTTTGCAATTGAGCCGCGTGCTCCTTCCGCAATTAAAGTATATTTTGCCAATAAAGCCATACCAGGCATATAATTTTTTCCAGGAGTTCCATCTTTGTTAAGCCCCATATCACCGGTGAGAACACCAATAATCGCTTTGTTATCGTTTTGGATAATCTGTGTTACGGCAAAACCGGGATAGATTTCAACACCCAATGCTTCAGCTTTTTTGCTTAACCAGCGGCAAACGTTTCCAAGCGAAACGATATAACATCCGTCATTTGATAAGATTTTGGGATGCAGAATATTGGGAAATATTGTAGCTTTTTGAGGCTTTAGAAAAAAAAACTGGTCATGGGTAACAGGGGTCGTGAAGGGATGATCATTGTCATTTCGCCATTCTGGTAAGAGTGTATCGATACCAATGGGGTCAATAACTGCGCCAGAGAGAATATGGGCACCAACTTCGGTCCCTTTTTCAACAATTGTGACAGAAAGCTCAGGATTAATTTGTTTCAAACGAATTGCGGCAGAAAGCCCTGCAGGTCCTGCTCCGACAATGACTATGTCAAACTCCATACTTTCACGTTGGTCATGTAGAGGTGTTTTCATGGCTTATAAAGCTTTCTCCAATTCTGGAATAATTTGGTGGAGATCACCTACAAGGGTGTAATCGGCAATTTGCATGATGGGAGCTTCTTCATCGTTATTAATGGCAACAATAATTTGTGCATCCATTATACCGGCTAAATGCTGGATTGCACCGGAAATGCCAACGGCGATATAGAGTTCAGGGGCAACTACCTTTCCTGTTTGTCCAATTTGCCAATCATTGGGAGCATAGCCTGCATCCACTGCTGCGCGGCTGGCACCTAAAGCAGCATTTAATTTGTTTGCAAGAGGAAGAAGCAGGGCCATAAATTTCTCTTGAGAACCAAGACCACGCCCGCCTGATATAATAACACGGGCTGAGGTGAGATCAGGACGATCACTTTTGTTTGTCTCTGCTTTTACGAAAGAAGAAAGATTTGGATTGGGAGCTGGTGTTATTGTTTTAATGGGAGCAGAATTATTTTGGGAAGGCGTTGGGGTGAAAGAAGCGGTGCGAACTGTTATAATTTTTTTATAATCATTGGTTCGTACAGTTTCAAATGCATTGCCTGCATAAATTGGTCGTTTGAAGGTATCGGGTGAAAGAATGGCGGTAATATCTGAAATTTGCATAAGATCAAGAAGAGCTGCTACGCGCGGCATCACATTTTTCCCAGTACTGTTGGATGCTGCCATGATCACATCATAATCATTTGCTAACGTGAGAATTGTATCTGCCATAGGCTCGGCAAGTTGATGGGCTAAATAGTCTGCTTTTGCAATAAGAACTTGCCGCACACCATCAAGTTTAGCACTGTTTTCCGCTATCGTTTGAATTTTTTCTCCGCAAACCAGAATATCGATATCATTACTGAGTACGCGTGCAGCGGTGAGTACTTTTGCTGTTTCTTCTGTATTATGATCGGCCAGTAAAAGAATTGCCATAAGTTTTTACCCTTTTATGTAAGTGTTGCTTTTACTCTAGTGGAGAGAATATTAAATGCAGTTCTTTTGTTTTAGCGCACTGACAAGCTCTCCTACATTAGCTACTTTAATACCGGATTGACGGGGTTTGGGTTCTTCAACGCTTAAAATTGTTAAGCGTGCTTTCGTATCGATGCCAAGATCAGTCAGCGCTTTTTGTTCAATGGTTTTCTTTTTTGCTTTCATAATATTAGGGAGAGAGGTGTAGCGCGGTTCATTGAGCCGTAGATCGGCGGTCATAACCATGGGAAGGGGAAGAGAAAGGGTTTGTGTTCCATTATCAACTTCACGAATAACTGTAGCATGCCCATTTTCTATGTTAAGATGTGAGGCAAAAGTTGCCTGTCCCCACCCAAGAAGAGCGGCGAGCATTTGTCCTGTTTGGTTGCTATCGTCATCAATCGCCTGTTTTCCTAAAAAGACCATATCAGGTTTTTCTTCATCAACTATGGCTTTGAGAACCTTAGCAATTGCTAAGGGTTCAAGTGTTTGATCCGTGGTGACAAGAAGTGCGCGATCAGCCCCCATTGCAATTCCTGTTCGTAGAGTTTCTTGGGCTGCTTCTGGTCCGATTGAAACAAGAATAACTTCTGAAATTTTACCGGATTCTTTCTGGCGAATTGCTTCCTCTACGGCTATCTCATCAAAAGGATTCATAGACATTTTTACGTGAGACAGATCAACGCCTGTGCTATCGGGTTTGACACGTATTTTGATGTTATAATCAACAACACGTTTGATAGCGACAATTATTTTCATGATGATCCTCTTTGTTGTATGATTACAAGTTTATAGCAATAGTCATAAGAAACAAAATTGTTTAGAATGAAGTCTTATTTATAACTTGTGTTTTCTTTCATATAAGCTTTTTTTACGTTTACTTGTACTTTCTTGTTGTCATTTTCAATCTTCATATCTTCTGCATTGCCATAATTGCCTTATTTGCTTGAATAAAAAGTAAAAAAATCACTCTGTCTTATGAGAATATTTTTTTCATTTTATATGCTCTGTTTATGATGGCGCATCAGGGGCTTTAGGCAATGAAAAAATTAAGTGAAAAAAATAAAAATGGGGGAATGATTTTGCTCTTCAAATCTTGAGGACAAAAAAATAGAGATTTTTCTTTCAAATATTTTAAATAAAGATTGGGGCGAAATATTTATAACAAAAAAGTTTTTGTGCGTTCTTAAAGCTCTATTTACTAAAATAGAGCACACTTTATTCATCATTTGTGCGATTCTTTTCAAAAAGGTTAATGAGGGGTAAGCGTTTGTGAATACGAAGGGTCATACGATCAACCAGCCGATCAATCAGGTTAGGAATGATAAATTCTCTTCTTTTATTGAACAGAAGGAGAGAACGGATGCGCCTATGGATGTAACGATGTCGGATATTGCTCAAAAATTACGCACTGTTCATGCACAAATGCAAATGAAGCATTCTTCCCGTTCTTTGATAGAGCAGGGGGCTTTAGAAGAGCATTTTAAATCTTACTTAGATGATATTAGTCGGGCCATTTTGGCTGAATATTATATCCGTCGTCAAAGAGAAAAAAAGCTTTTCGAATCTTTAGAGCAGATTAAAACAATTGTTCAAAGTTTACAGAGTGAAAAAAAGAGCTTAGAAGAAGCAGCGGTAACACGACCGGTGTCTCGTTCAAAATCACCTGATTCTGTTGTACAAAAACTTGCTCATATGGAATATGAGGGAAATAAAGAACGCTTATCACTTCAAAAGGTTCAAAATTTTTCGAGACAAAACGGTATAATTCCACTCCAAACAAATGTTAAAAATGTGGCGCAGAAAGAAAATAAAGGCTCTTTGCCAAGTGATACTATGAAGCCTTCTTTTAAAAAGGTTGAGGGAGCCGTAGAGTGTGCTTCGATAGAAAAAAAGGATATGGGTATTCAGGCACCTAATCGTGGCATTGAGAACGATTTTTCTTCTTTAAAGGCGCAGTCTCAAGAGAGTGTTTCGTTTTTATCTCATTTGGTAAAAAAAAGTGTTCTTTGTTTTTTAACCGTTGCATTTATGGTAGCGATAACGTTATGTCTTTACAGCGTTTTAAAAGGAGCGCGTTTTTTTTAGTTTTTATGATGTTGATGTTAATAGATATGAAATGTATTGCGCATTCGTGGATTATGCGAAAGTTGTATAGCAATTAAAATTATCCTTTTAAACACGCAACAGAGATTATTGGAAAAGAGGATAATTGGAGAAAGATTCTCTCAATTGTTAAAAAGCCTCAGATTATCTTGAAGGTTCTGTAAGTGAGTATTTATTTACCAATTGCTGAAATGTCTCTCAATATGCTGATTTTGATTGGTATGGGAGTCGTTGCTGGTTTTTTTTCTGGTCTTTTTGGAATTGGGGGCGGTTTTCTTATCACTCCTTTATTGATTTTTTATAATATCCCTCCTGCTATTGCTGTTGGAACAGGTGCAAATCAGATGATTGCGTCATCTGTAACAGGAGCGATTACCCATTTTAGAAGACGTACGCTCGATATCAAACTTGGTATTCTTTTGGCGATTGGAGGAGGGGGGGGATCTTTAATCGGGATTCAGATTTTCTCTGTTTTGAAAAAAATAGGTCAATTAGACTTAATGATTTCTCTTCTTTATGTGATTCTTCTTGGAAGTGTAGGAAGCTTGATGATTGTTGAAAGTTGGTATGATATGATGCGCAAGCGTAAGGCAGGAAAAGCCAATATTCGTCTTGCTGGTCGACATAACTGGATTCATCGCTTACCGTTAAAAATGCGTTTTCGGACATCTATGATCTATGTCAGCGTTATTCCAGTTTTAGGGATTGGTCTCATTGTAGGGTTGTTGTCTTCTATTATGGGAATTGGTGGGGGGTTCTTTATGGTACCAGCATTGATTTACCTTCTGCGTGTTCCAACCAATGTGGTGATTGGAACTTCACTTTTTCAGATCACATTTGTGTCTTCTTTCACGACAGTTTTACAAAGTATGACTCATCAGTCCGTTGATATTGTCCTGGCTTTTTTATTAATGCTGGGAGGAAGTATTGGTGCGCAATATGGAACACGGGCTGGACGGAAGTTAAAGGCGGAACAATTGCGTATGGCACTTGCGTTTTTGGTGTTGATTGTGTGTATGCGTCTTGCTTTTCAATTATTTATACGCCCCGATAATCTTTTCTCTCTGGATATTCTTATGAGATAAAAATGGGTAGATTATTTTCTTTATGCATCATTACAAGTTGCTTTTGTTTTGTTTCTTTTTCTACATGGTCACATGTTGGGACGACAGCGACATTCGTTGATCAAGTTGATCACGAAACTGTTCAAATTATCGTAACAACAAATACGATTACTGTGGATGCAAATTTTGCTGGTCGTGATCTTTATATTGCTGGTGTTTTGGAAAATATTGATCCGTTATATGCTCGACAAAACCGTTATGATGTTGTTGTGAGCTTGGAGGGACAAGAGCGGACAATGGTGATGCGAGAAAAAAAACGTAATGCCGGTGTTTGGGTTAATACAGATTCTCTTATTTTTAAAAAGGTTCCTCTTTTTTACTCTATGGTCACAACACGTGAAATTGACGATATTACGAGTGTTGAAGATTATAAACGCTTGGGGTTAGGATTACTTTATTTGCCATTGCAGACGGATGAAAAAGATCAGAAAAAAATACAGATCTTTCGCGATGAACTTATAAAACTGCAAAAAGCCAAAAGCCTTTATTATGAGGAAGTAGGGGGTGTTCGTTTTGGTTCTGACACGCTTTTTACTGCACATTTTCGTTTACCAACCAATATTCCTGTTGGACATTATAAGGTTCGTGCTTATCTTTTTCGTGATGGTCAGTTTATTGATAGTACAACAACGACTCTTGAAATTGTTAAAGCACATATCGCTTATACAATTTTTTACGCAGCACATAAGTATCGTTTCTTATATGCTATTGTTGCGGTGATCATTGCTGTTACCACAGGATTTTTATGTCGTTTGATTTTTCGAAAAGACTAGCGCAAGGAAAATGTTGAGGCTTTTATTTTTTATGAAAAATGCGTAAGATAAGAAAGATAGGCACAACAACAATCGCTCCCGTCATGGTGATATGAAAGAAGTTTGTGAGCGTTATAAATCCTGTTGCCCATAGAGACTGAAAAAAATCTATAATTTTCTGTATGAGACTTTTGGGTGTCCATCCCAAAAAATTCATTATGATGCCAATAAAAAATGAAAGGATGAGCAATTTTAAACTAACATGGTGGCTTAATGTGCCTCCAAGAAAAGCACGAAAAGAATCTGACAATTTTTTCTTTCGGTTCATTTTAATATACTTTCGAATATCTTGTTTTTTATTGTATCATCATAGTACAGTGATGTCATTGTCATAAAGGAGAAAGATTTTTTATTTTTTCTTACTTTTTTGGAGTGCATCACTTTAGTACTGGTGTAATATCAGTGCTTTAAAATATACGCACGTTCTCTTGCTTTTTTGCGATATTTTCATGGCGCTTTTTTCATTAAATGAAGAGATATCCTTTCGTTTCTGAGAATTTGTAGGGGAGTTCTTGTAGCGTTTCGATATTTCGTATTAGGATAAGAGTTCTAGTCTATTGAAGATTTTATAACGGATTTATTATTGTTGTGTATTGAAATAATATTTCAAGGCATTTTACTTAAAAAAAGACTATCTATTCTGATAAGGGTATGCTTATATAGGTATTATATTTAGGTATTTCAACCTTAGTGCATTGAAAAGATATTTTTTGCTGAAAAAATGTAAGCAATGAAGTAAGTGTTGTTAGAGGAGCAAAGGTATTTAAAATACGATGTGGAAAAAAGTTTTGTTATGTGCGGGTGCTGTAAAAGAATATCAGGGGGTGGTGCCCATGCTCCTTTTATTGAGAAATAAAATATAATTTAAAAGCTGTTATTTGGCAGAGGATTATGGAAAAATTCAAAATTCCTTTTATAGGGGGAGGCGTTTCATGTCGGTTAACGGATGAATTTTCCTGTTTTGTTAAAATATCAAATTGTTATTAAAGCTCTTTGTTATTAAGGCGCTTAAGCTAACGAGGAAGAGTCTTTTGATGGCATAAAAAGACGAGAGGAAAGAAGAGACACGCTTGCCCGACAAAAGAGAGAAAATAGTGGTTTTATAATCTTCAATCGTAGGCGTTATGACATCATGAATGGCTCTGTTATGGGGGAGCATTCATTGTATGTCAGAGTGTTTGTTGTTGCATGTTTTGGTTTGTCTTGGCTTATAGGTATGGGCAGAAGGCGTGGTTGGTAAGTGGTGTTGTTTGAAGGTTTTAATACTTTAGTTTGAGGCGCTTATGGATCATCTAACCTTATTATTAAGCATGTGCTTGTTGTGTGGGAAATTTATATAATAAACTTTAAAAGGAAAAGTCTATGAACTTGAAGAAAAAAATATTAAAGAATAGCAGCTCTCTTGTTTCTGCTTTTATAGCACTGGGGATGGTTGCACAACAGGTTTCAGCAAAAACTCCCGCTGACACCCTTGTGATGGCTTGGAATATTGATTCAATTAGTACATTTGATCCCGCTCAACTTAGTGATGTTTATGGAAGTGAAATTGTCCGCAATGTTTGTGATAGTTTGGTCAGTACCGCAACGGATGATCCTGCTAAAATGGTTCCGGCATTAGCTACACATTGGGATGTTTCAGGGGATGATCACAGTACGGTGATTACTTTTCATTTGCGTGATGGTTTGAAGTTTAATGATGGCAGATCAGCCAATGCCAATGATCTTGTTTGGGGTATGAAGCGGATTGTCAAATTGAAGATGACCAATGCGGCAATTTTTAATGAATATGGAATTACAGAGCAAAATGTTGATGATGCTTTGCAAGCCCCAGATAAGAAAACAGTGGTGATGAAATTTGATAAGCCTTATCCAGCAGAGCTTATTCTTAATAATATTGTTGCAAGTCCAGCAACAGCTTTGCTTGATCGTAAGACAATTATGAAGCACGAAAAAGATGGCGATCTGGGAAATCAGTATTTGAAAAGTCATGCTGCTTGTGTTGGTCCTTATCAGTTAAGCAGTTGGCGCCCTGGAGAAGCTCTTTTGTTACGTGCGAGTTCCCATTATTGGGGCGAGGCGCCTAAATTGAAGCAGATTCTCATTCGCCATGTTATGGAGCCTGGAACACAACGTTTATTGTTGCAAAAGCATGATATTGATGTTGCTCGTGATTTGTCCCCTGAAGATCTTGCAGATCTGCAAAAAACAACAGATGTTAAAATCGAAGAAGTGTTAGAGCCATCCATGATGTATTGGGGATTTAACATGACAAATCCCATTTTTGCTAAGGAAAAAGTACGCTTGGCGATGCGTTATCTTATTGACTATGAAGGTCTTGGCAAGAAGCTTCTCAAAGGGATTGGTGTTCCACGGGCAAGTTTTATTCCTCTTGGTAACTTTGGGGCTCTGGATGAAAAAGAAGGACAACCCTTTACATTTGATGTTGCAAAAGCCAAGCAGCTTTTAGCAGAGGCCGGTTATCCGAACGGATTTGAGGCAAATTTTCTTGTCTCAAATGCTCCTTATAGGCTGTTGGTTGCTCAGTCACTTCAAGATAGTGCCGCACAGGCGGGGGTGCGTCTTAAAATTGAGCGTTTGGCAGGTACACAGTTGTTTTCCAAACTTTATGCTCGGGCTTTTGATACGATTTTTGTCGGATGGAATAACGATTCTGCGGATCCCCATACAATGGCTTCACGTCTTGTTTATAACCCTGATAATCGGTTTGAGGCAAAAAATACCGCCTATCCTAGTTGGCAGCATGGGTATTTTGATGCCAAGATGAATCAAAAAGTTGAAGAGGCGTTATTTCAAAAAGATCCACAAAAACGAGCGCAACTTTATGCTGATTTACAACGTGAACTGATGCAAAAAGGACCTTATGCGTTTATCTTTCAAAAATATAGCGTTATCGCGATGACACCTGATATCAAAAAGTGGGTTTGGAATAGTGCGCCACAAATTTTTTATAGTAAAATTGAAAAATAAGTGTGTCTTTAAATATTGTAAAATACAACAAAAATGAAATCATAATAACTTCAGCGTTTTGCATAGTGTTCAAGAACTTTGTAATACGCTGGAGATCATGGGGAATGATTGGATATGTTGTTGAATATTTCTATTTTAAAAGGGATCTGTCATTTTCATTAAAGATGTGTTGGTATGGATGTTAAAACTGAATATTTCAACTTCTGTGAAGTGAAAAGTGGTAAATTTATTTGCTCAAAAATCAGTGCAACAAATGTCGCGGAATTTTAGCATTGCTGAAGAAGCAAAGACTTTGCAATGGTGAATAAAAGTTTTATTATGGAGAAGGTACGAGGAATATCAGTTTTTATGGTGTCTATGTTTCTTACTTTGAAAGATGGTAAGATGCCAATTGGAGGGTGTTATTTTACGGGGTGTGATGAGAAATTGTAAGTTTCCTTTTGAAGAAGGAATAAAAGTCGTTGTACTTGGCAAATTGATGAATTTTTCTGTTTGATCGAAACGTTAAATTATGATGAAGGCTTTTTGTTATTAAAGCACTTGAACCAACAGGGGGTGCTTTGATGACATTAAAAAAACGTCAGAAAAAACAAGGGGAAACTTGTTTAACAAGAGAGAAAAACAATAGAGGTTTGTTAGTCTTTAATCGTAGCATTATGCTCTCATGAATAGGCTCTGTTACTGGTAAGCGTTTATTGTATAGCAAAAGTGTTTGCCATTGCACGTTTTGGTTTAGCTTATAAGGGTGGGCAGGAGGAGTGATTGGTAAGTAGTGATATTTGAAAGTTTGAATACTTTGTTTGAGGCGTTTATGTATCGTCTCATTTTATTATTTAAATATGTTTGTGTTGCGTGGAAAATTTATACAATAAACTTTAAAAGGAAAAGTCTATGAGCTTGAAAAGAAAAATATTGAAAAGGAGCAGCTCTCTGGTTTCTGCTTTTATAGCACTGGGGATGGTTGTACAACAGGTTCCAGCAAAAACACCCGCTGATACTCTTGTGATGGGGTGGAATCTCGATTCAATTAGTACATTTGATCCAGCGCAAATCAATGATCGTTATGGGAATGAAGTTCTTGTCAATGTTTGTGATAATTTAGTTGACCCCGCTAAAGATAATGCAGCTAAAGTTATTCCTTCTTTGGCCAAAAGCTGGGATGTTTTAAGTGATGATCAGAAAACGGTGATCACTTTTCATTTGCGTGATGGTTTGAAGTTCAACGATGGTCGTTCTGCTAATGCTTATGATCTTGTTTGGAGCATGAAGCGGGTTGTTAAATTGAAGATGGCTACTGCGGCGACATTTAATGAATATGGTATTACAGAACAAAATGTTGATGAGGCTTTTCAAGCACCGGATGAGAAAACGGTGGTGATGAAATTTGATAAACCTTATCCAGCAGAGCTCATTCTTAGCCATTTTGCCACTAGTCGTACTCTTGCCTTGTTGGATCGAGAGACAATTATGAAACATGAACAAGATGGTGATCTGGGAAATCGGTATTTGGCAAGCCATTCTGCCTGTGTTGGTCCTTATCAGATAAGTAGCTGGCGTCCTGGAGAAGGGATTTTGTTGCGTGCAAGCTCCAATTATTGGGGTGAGGCACCTAAATTAAATAAGATTTTAATTCGCCATGTTGCGGAGCCTGGAACACAACGTTTATTGTTGCAAAAACACGATATCGATGTTGCACGTAATTTGTTGCCAGAGGATTTAGCAGATCTCCAAGCTACAACGGATATTAAAGTTGCAAGAGTATTAGAGCCATCTGTAATCATATGGGGATTTAATGTGACGAATCCAATTTTTGCCAATGAAAAAGTGCGTTTGGCGATGCATTATCTTATTGACTATGAAGGACTCGGTAAGACGCTTCTTAAAGATGTTGGTGTTCCACGGGCAAGCTTTATTCCTCTTGGTAATCTTGGAGCTTTGGACGAAAAAGAAGGACAACCCTTTAAACTTGATCTGCAAAAAGCAAAGCAGCTGTTAACTGAGGCTGGTTACCCAGATGGTTTTGAGGCCAATATTTTTGCAGGGGCATCTCCTTATCCTTTTGCTTTGCCTATTGCTCAGTCTCTCCAAGATAATGCAAAAAAAGTGGGAGTGCGCTTTAAAATTGAACGTTTTGTGGGGACGCAATTATTTTCAAAACTCTCTGCACGTGCTTTTGATACGATTTTTTTCGGATGGAATAATGATTCTGCTGATCCTCATACAATGGCTTCACGTCTTATTTACAATCCGGATAATCGGTTTGAGGCAAAAAATACCGCCTATCCTAGTTGGTGCCATGGGTATTTGGATGAAACGATGAATCAAAAGGTTCAGGATGCTTTATTTGAAAAAGATCCACAAAAACGGGCGCAAATGTATGCTGATTTGCAACGTGAATTTATGCAGAAAGGACCCTATGCTTTTATTTATCAGACGTATCATACGATAGCGATGACACCTGATGTCAAAAAATGGGTTTGGAATAGTGCTCCACGTATTTTTTATAGTGCAATTGAAAAATAAGTGGATTTTAATGCTGTAAAATACAACAAGAATGAAATCATGATAACTTCAGCGTTTTGTATGGGGGGTAAGAATTTTGCAAAACGTTGAAGCTTATCGGTAACGCATTGATATGTTGTGTATAGAATGTAATTTCAAGATACGCTATTTAAAGAGCTCTTTTATCCTATCACGCCATAAAACACTGTTGTTTAGAGCGGTGATATAAGGCATGAAAAGCTTTACATATTAAGTGTTTTTAGATACCGTGATCAGTACAGGGCATGGTTTGGGCTGTCCGCGCCTATGCAGGAAACCGCATGAGTGGTCAGCAAGTGGAACTTGCCCCGTGAGAAGCTAGTCCGGTGGATTGGTAGAAATCTCCATCCTTTGAGATGTTGGGAGGAGGTTAATTTCATTAAAATTAAAAATGTGTTTGTGTGAATGTTAAGACTTAATATTTCAATTTCTGTGAATTGAAAAATGGCAAATTTATTTGATGAAAAAATAAGTGCAACGAATGTTGCGGAATTTACTGTTTCCGAAATAGCAGGGGCTTTAAAGCGTGTTGTTGAGGAGAAGTTTGGTTATGTACGGGTGCGTGGGGAGATATCAGGTTACCGTGGTGCTCATGCTTCAGGACATGCTTATTTTGCTTTAAAAGATGATAAGGCGCGGTTGGAAGCTGTTATTTGGCGTGGAGTGATGGAAAAGCTCAAATTTCCTCCTGAAGAAGGGATGGAAGTGGTCGCTGTTGGTAAACTTACGACGTATCCAGGATCATCAAAATATCAAATTGTCATTGAAGCTCTTGAACCAACAGGGGTTGGTGCTTTAATGACACTTCTTGAAAATCGTAAGAAAAAGTTTTTAGAAGAAGGCTTATTTGATGAAGCAAAGAAAAAAACTTTGCCTTATATGCCCCGAATTATAGGCGTTGTAACATCACCAACAGGTGCTGTTATTCGTGATATTATTCACCGTATATCCGATCGTTTTCCTTTGCATATTTTGGTTTGGCCTGTACGTGTTCAGGGGGAAACAAGTGGGAGGGAAGTCGCTGCTGCTGTTGAAGGTTTTAATGCGTTGCCTTTAGGAGGCGTTGTTCCTAAGCCTGATCTTCTTATTGTTGCGCGGGGAGGGGGAAGTTTAGAAGATTTGTGGGGATTTAATGACGAAGCCGTTGTTCGTGCTGTTTATAACTCTTCTCTTCCTGTTATTTCTGCTGTTGGGCATGAAACGGATTGGACCTTGATTGATTATGTGGCTGATTGGCGCGCTCCAACTCCCACAGCCGCAGCAGAGCGGGCTGTTCCTGTTAAGCTTGATCTCGAGGTGCTAGTGGCATCGCTTGGTGCACGTTTGCGTACGGGACTTGCGCGTTATTTTGATTTTTATCGACAAAAACTGCGTGCTACTCTAAGAGCTCTTCCGACTGCTGATCAACTTTTTGCTCTACCACGGCGAGGTTTTGATGAAATTTCAAGTCGTTTGCAGCGTGCTCTTTGTGTAAGCTATGATAAAAAACGTTTTTCTTTTTATGCACTTGATGTGCGTTTTTCACTGCGTTTACTTAATACTGAAAAAGCAGAACACAATATGAAGGAATATACTGCACGTCTTCAGCGTGCTTTTGTGCGCAATGTTGAAAAACAACGGGCTGGGTTAGAGGTAGCCTCTAGGCTTTTAAGAAGCACTTCGTATCAGAATATTTTGGAGCGCGGCTTTGTTTTGGCTTTGGGGAAAGAGAATAAGCCCATCAAACGGTTGGTACAGATTCCTGAAACGGGGCAAATAAATTTACGTTTTTTTGATGGTGATATCAGTGTTGCAACACAAGAGCCTGTTTCTGCTAAACGTTCAAAACACAAGCAAATAAAATCGTCTAGCGATGATCAAGGAACCCTCTTTTGAATACAACAACATATTGATTTATATTAGCTAATTTAGCACTATTCATATTGAATTAGAGCTCCGAATAACGTATGATTCTCTCATTGCAAATATGTGTATCTTGAATCAATCAAAACCACTTGCTTGCACATTACAAGTGGGGGCCCCATGAGGGTAAAAACTGTACAAGAAAGGACTAAAAATGGCTCTTATGAACCGTTTTAATGCAAGGTCTGTTGCAACATTGGGAGATGGCAAATATAATGATGGTGCTGGCTTGCTTCTTCACAAACGTAAAGATGGGGACGCTCAATGGTTTTATCGTTATATCATTCATGGTCGACGCCGTGAAATGGAAGTGGGTGCTCTTTGAGAGATGTTTTTTTAAATGAGCCCGTGAATGTGCAACTGGGTGGCGTTCTGTTTTACGGTGAGTGCTATGCTTGCGGAAGGTCTTCTTAAGGGAGTGGATGGAAAAATTCGTTGCGCATGGGCTGGAACTGATCCACTTTATTGTGCTTATCATGATAATGAATGGGGAAAGCCTGTTGTAGAGGATATTTGTTTGTTTGAAAAAATTTGTCTTGAAGGTTTTCAAGCTGGACTTTCTTGGTTGACAATTTTAAAAAAACGCTCTTCTTTTCGCATTGCATTTGATCATTTTGACTTTGAAAAAATTGCTCATTATGATGAGTTAAAGGTGCAAATGTTGATGCAGAACAAAGATATTGTTCGCCATCAAGGAAAAATTCGATCAGTACTTAATAATGCACTTAGAGCACAAGAAATTATAACAGAGTGGGGGAGCTTGACCCACTATTTTTGGTCTTTTCAGCCACCACAATCAGAACATTATGAAAAGATAGACTTTCAAACACTGTCGGCTCATCCCATAACACCTGCTTCTCTTCGTCTTTCTCAAGACTTGAAGAAACGTGGTTGGACATTCGTTGGTCCCACAATTTGTTATGCTTTTATGCAGTCCGTAGGAATTGTTAATGATCATCTTGAAGGATGTTTTTGTCGATAAATTGGCAAACTTTCTTTTATAAGAGTAATGATTAATAGGATAATAATTGAATTATTTAATAAATGTATAGATTATGCACTCCACTGTATAAGATAATTGAAATATACAAACTTATACAAGATTGATGATTTTTTACGGTTGTTGGCAATCAAAACGACAAAGCGATAATTTTGAAGATGAAAAAACAGATGCAAAAAGAAGTGATATCTAATTGTCATGTATTTCGAGTTAGATAATGGTAATGTCTTGTATATTTTAAAGAAACATCTAGTTACACCAAAGCCCATTTTGCAACGCTGTTCGTGAATAGTATGATAGTAAACCCATTGTGCATTCCATCTTTAAGCTTATGAAGGAACAAATCGGCATCATCACACATTTACTAGCTCTCAATGTTGTGCAACAGTCTTTAGCATTGGTAATGGTCTCAGAAGAGGTGTTTTTATTTCTGTTAATGACATGACCGTTATAATTAATGAATATTTTATTCATGTTTATTGACGAATGCAAAGTGTTTTTTAGATGGGGTGCTGTTGTTGCATTCTTTTACTTTGCTTGTATGGCTGTTGGTTATTTGTATATAGATCGATTGCTCAATGCTTACCTAAGCAATAAAAATGAAATGCAGCGATGAAAAATTGAAGTTAAATGACTCAAGCTGCTTGTGTTAGGTTTTATTATCTGATAGTTTTTCTCTATTAGAGTGTGATCTTGCCGCGTGTGCGCTCCAATTTTTTGGAAGATGATGAAGCTTATGCAAGTTTGTATCCACTACATTGCTTCGTTGAATCTCTGTATGTTTCCGCTGGAAACGAGAGTTCTATTGCGGTATGTTGTTTTCTGTTCTATCTTTATAGTGGTAAAGCAATGATGCACACTAAAGTTTAGAAGGGTTTATATTCGTTATGTCTTTGGGGGAGCGTCTAATGAGTTTTGTTTTTATCAATGGGGAGATACATTTTAGTGTATATTTTTTTGATTGTAAGCTTTATTATCTCAAAAGATAAAGCGTGGAGGGAATGATTCTTCTCATTTTTCCTTTATCTTTGTTAACGCGTTTGGTTTTGTTGGTAAAAACGTAAAACTTTTGGCACTTAGTTTTCAAAAGATTAAGCAGATTTTTGTGGGGGTGGCGTTTTAGAAAAGATATTTTCTTATGTCTTTCTGCTGTTTCAGTGCCGTTTTGGTCATGTAATAAAGATGCGTCGTATCTTGAAATTGAGTGTTTGAGGGGGATGACTATTTTTAAAGTTTGCATATTTTATTTTAAATATCGCCTAAAGGAATAGAATAATGAATTCATAAATTGTTGCGTAATGATTTTTTAAAAGCTCACTATTTTTTTTGGGCGACAAGGCTTATTGATGATTAATAGGGAACTGATATAGTGCATTATCATATGCAAAGATGTTATGAAAAGAATGTAATACTGGTTAGCAAAACATATATTGCATGTTTGCTATGGTTTATTGAGACGTAAGTCAATGAATTTATGATGACTCTGTATAGGTGATTAGAAATATAGGCGATTAAAACGTATTTATTCAATGTTATAATTATAAATTTGCTATATTATTTCAGCGTCATTAATTGATAAAAAATAAATAAAGGGGAAAGTTTATGAACTTGAAGAAAAAGATATTAAAGAATAGCAGCTCTCTTGTTTCTGCTTTTATAGCACTGGGGATAGTTGCACAACAAGTTTCAGCAAAAACACCGGCTGATACTCTTTTGATGGCTTGGAACCTTGATGCAATTAGTACATTTGATCCCGCCCAACTTAATGATGTTTATGGAAGTGAAATTGTCCGCAATGTTTGTGATAGTTTGGTCAGTACCGCAACGGATGATCCTGCTAAAATGGTTCCGGCATTAGCTACACATTGGGATGTTTCAGGGGATGATCACAGTACGGTGATTACTTTTCATTTGCGTGATGGTTTGAAGTTTAATGATGGCAGATCAGCCAATGCCAATGATCTTGTTTGGGGTATGAAGCGGATTGTCAAATTGAAGATGACCAATGCGGCAATTTTTAATGAATATGGAATTACAGAGCAAAATGTTGATGATGCTTTGCAAGCCCCAGATAAGAAAACAGTGGTGATGAAATTTGATAAGCCTTATCCAGCAGAGCTTATTCTTAATAATATTGTTGCAAGTCCAGCAACAGCTTTGCTTGATCGTAAGACGATTATGAAGCACGAAAAAGATGGCGATCTGGGAAATCAGTATTTGAAGAGTCATGCTGCTTGTGTTGGTCCTTATCAGTTAAAAAGTTGGCGCCCTGGAGAAGCGCTTTTGTTACGTGCAAGTTCCCATTATTGGGGACAAGCGCCTAAACTGAAGCAGATTCTCATTCGTCATGTTGTGGAGTCAGGAACACAACGTTTGTTGTTGCAAAAACATGATATTGATGTTGCTCGTAATTTGACCCCTGAAGATCTTGCAGATCTGCAAAAAACAACAGATATTAAAGTTGATAGAGTGTTAGAACCAACTATGATGTACTGGGGATTTAATACGACAAATCCCATTTTTGCTAAGGAAAAAGTACGCTTGGCGATGCGTTATCTTATTGACTATGAAGGTCTTGGCAAGAAACTTCTCAAAGGGATTGGTGTTCCACGGGCAAGTTTTATTCCTCTTGGTAACTTTGGGGCTCTGGATGAAAAAGAGGGGCAACCCTTTACATTTGATGTTGCAAAAGCCAAGCAGCTTTTAGCAGAGGCTGGTTATCCGAATGGATTTGAGGCAAATTTTCTCGTATCAAATGCTCCTTATACTTTGTTACTTGCTCAGTCACTCCAGGATAGTGCTGCACAGGCCGGGGTGCGTCTTAAAATTGAACGTGTGGCAGGTACACAGTTGTTTTCAAAAGTGAATGCAAGGGCTTTTGATACGGCTTTTCTCGGATGGAATAACGATTCTGCGGATCCCCATACAATGGCTTCACGTCTTGTTTATAACCCTGATAATCGGTTTGAGGCAAAAAATACCGCCTATCCTAGTTGGAAGCATGGGTATTTTGATGCCGAGATGAATCAAAAAGTTGAAGAAGCATTGTTTCAAAAAGATCCGCAAAAACGGGCGCATCTTTATGCTGATTTACAACGTGAACTGATGCAAAAAGGACCTTATGCGTTTATTTATCAGCAATATAGCGCTATAGCGATGACACCTGATGTCAAAAAATGGGTTTGGAATAGTGCGCCGCGTATTTTTTATAGTAAAATTGAAAAATAAGTGTGTCTTTTTAGTGTTATCAAAGCTAAAAAGAGCTTAATCATAATTGCATGATGAAAATATTCTCCCATATAAAGCTCTTCAGTTTTTTAAGGATGAAACGTGAGGGATGTTTGTGTAGTAGCAGTATATAATTAAGATCGTTTATAGGGAGCGATGAATATAGAAAGTTATATTGGGGAGGATCTTTGTTTATGGTTATAGATTCTCTGCATCCCGAATATAGACTGATGTATAAGAAAATTATTTTATAGATGCTTAGTTTGATTAAATGAAATTGATGTCTAATGCTATGCTATTTAAAAGGTGAAAGAGCAAAATCACAATCACTTTGTGTGAAAAGGTAGAAGAATACAAAAGGAAGAGATAAAATGGGAAAACAAAGAATATTAAAAAAATTTTCTATTTTATTAAGCTCAATCGTTTTTTTTAATGGGGCTGTAACATCGGCATTCAGTGCCTCATCTAAAGATATATTGGTAATGGCATGGAATATTGATTCAATTAGTAGTTTTGATCCAGCGCAAACTGTTGAGGTTGTGACGAGTGAGTTATTGACGAATATTTGCAGCGCGTTAGTACAATATGATGAGCATGATCCTACAAAAATTCGTCCTGCTATGGCAAAATCTTGGGACGTTTTAGATAATGGCAAAAGAATAGTCTTTCATCTTCGTGATGATTTAAAGTTTAATGACGGAAGGACGGCTACAGCGCAAGATCTGGTATGGTCGATGCGACGGATTATAAAATTAGGATTAAGCTATGCTCAATCTTTAATGGATTATGGATTTACCAAAAACAATATTGAAACAAATATTCAGGCTCTTGATGATAAGACTTTACAATTAAAATTAGATAAACCCTATCCTATTCAGCTCATATTGACTGTTATAGGACAATCTTATGCTTCTGCTTTGCTTGATCGGAAAACAATTGAAGCACAGAGTATTAAAGGTGATATGGGGAATAAATATTTAGCAACACATTCAGCTTGTGTTGGACCTTATAAATTGGTGAGCTGGTCTCCAGGAGATAAAGTTGTGTTAGAGGCGACACAACATTATTGGGGCGATGTGCCTAAAATTAAGCAGATTGTTGTGCAGCATGTAGCGGATTCATCAAGTCAAAGACTTCTTTTGGAAAAAGGTGATGTGGATATAGTGCGTGATCTTTCTTCAGAGGATATTTTAGATCTTGAAAAAAAGGGAGGGCCAGTCAAAATTAGTCGTGTTTTGCGTCCGCAGATTATTTACCTATCGTTAAATAATAAGAATGCAATTTTTGCGAATGAAAAGGTCAGATTGGCACTCCGTTATTTAGTTGATTATGAAGGTCTTGGGAAAACTGTTTTGAAAGGGATTGCTATTCCTCGGGCAACTTATATGTCCTTGGGTGTTCCAGGTGCGTTGGATGAAAAAGAAGGGTTGCCTTTTCAGTTGGATTTGAAAAAAGCAAAACAACTGATTACTGAATCTGGTTATCCTAATGGGTTTAAAGCTAATCTTTTAGTTGGAAGCCTTAGTTATATGTCGTCTGTTGCACAGTCTATTCAAGCCAATGCACGCAAAATTGGTGTTGAGCTTACAATTGAAAAAATGGCACAAAATCAATTGTTGAGCCGTGTACGTGGTGGAAATTATGATACTGCACTTATGGGGTGGGGGAGTGCCGATCCTGATGGACATCCTGCTTCATTAAATCACGTGTTTAACCCTGATCCAACATTTACAAAAAAGTACAATATGTATTTAGCTTGGCGCGCTGGGTATTATGATGAAAATGTTAATAACATGGTGATGGATGCTTTGTTTGAGAAAGACCCCAATAAGCGTATCATGCAATATCGTACTTTACAGCATTATGTGCTAGAGCATGGTCCTATGGTTTATTTATTTCAGACATATTATACCGTTGGTATGGGGCCTGATGTCAAAAAATGGATTTGGAACAGTTATAGACTTTATTACAATGAAGCAGAAAAATAAAAAGAAGCATGTTATAGAAAAGGATTGTAGAACATGCTTAATAAGAGATTGTTTTGTTATATAAAAAGGTATTTGCTTTATGTTTTATCGCTACAGAGGGGATTTTTATAATGGTTTTGCCACTTTCAGAGACTGAAAGAGCTGTATCAGAAAAGCAGAAAAAATTATTTTTATGGGATTTTTTATGCAAAGGATTGAAACTTCTTATTTCAGTTTTTATCACATTGCTTGGGTTGGTGACGATCACTTTTTTTCTTGGTCATCTTCTTCCTCTAGATCCAGTTCTGTCTATTCTTGGTGATAATATCAGTCAGGAAGCTTATGATGCAATGTATTATAAGCTGGGTCTTGATAAGCCGTTGATTGTCCAATATTGGAAGTATCTTCATAATGTATTTTTGTTTGACTTTGGAGATGCTTTAACTTCTGGGCGACCTGTTCTAGCCGATATTATGCGTGTATTTCCTGCAACATTAGAGCTTGCAACCGTTGCTATTGTTATTGGCACAAGTCTTGGAATTCCATTTGGTGTTTTTGCAGCAATGTATCGCGATTCATTTATTGATTATGTTGTCCGTGTTTTTACACTTGTAAGTTATTCTACTCCAACATTTTGGCTCGGATTAATGGCGTTGTTAATATTTTACGCCAAGCTTGGCTGGATTGGTGGCCCAGGACGACTTGATTTTCTTTATGAATATTCTTTTGAACCAAAAACAGGATTTTTCCTTTGGGATACTGCAAGCCAAGGACAATGGGAGGCTTTTGGTAATGTTTTTAGTCACGTTATTATGCCTGCTTTGATCTTGGCTTTCGGTGCTATGGCTTATATTAGCCGTATGACTCGTGGGTTTATGATTGAGCAGCTTAATCAGGAATATATCATTACTGCACGTGTAAAGGGATTATCGTGGGCGCGAACCGTTTGGGGGCATGCCTTTCGAAATGCTGCTGTTCAAATTATTACCGTTGTTGCACTTTCTTATGCTTTTTTATTAGAAGGGGCTGTTTTAACTGAGACAGTTTTTGCTTGGCCTGGTTTTGGACATTACTTGACAAATGCTCTTTTAGCCGGAGATATGAATGCAGTTGTAGGATGTACTTTGCTTGTAGGATTTATCTTTGTCGCCATTAATTTATTTTCTGATTTGCTTTATCGCATTTTTGATCCAAGGACACGTTGAATATGACAGTAAGTAATCATCATAAATCGCAATCATCATCTTCTTTGGGTAGTTGGTTAAACGATCCTGTTCCAAACTCCATAATTCAAGCGAACATACAAAGAATTTATCACGCACTGGCTAAGTTTTTTCATAACTTTTCGGCTGTATTCGGTCTGCTTATTATTTGTATTATTATCATATGTGCATTTTTTGCTCCTTGGATTGCTACGCATGATTTTCTTAGCAATGATCTAGGGCATCGGTTGCAGCCACCCTCTATGGCGCATTATTTTGGAACAGATGAATTGGGACGTGACATTTTTAGTCGCCTTGTTTTTGGTTCCCGTATTACTCTTTATGTTGTTTTTCTTACAACAGTTATTGTAGGTCCAATAGGGCTTATTGTTGGAACTGTATCTGGTTATATGGGCGGATGGGTTGATACTGTGCTCATGCGCATTGTCGATATTTTTCTTGCTTTTCCAGGTTTGATTTTAGCTCTTGCATTTTCAGCCGCATTGGGACCAGGGATCGAAAATGCTTCTATTGCAATTTCAATTGCAGCATGGCCACCAATTGCACGTTTAGCACGTGCTGAGACTTTGACAATACGTTCTTCTGATTATGTTTCTGTAGTTCGCCTGCAAGGGGCCTCTGCTTGGCGAATTATTTTGTTTCATGTTGCACCCATGTGTATTCCTTCAGTGATTGTACGATTAACTTTGGATATGTCTGGAATTATTTTAACGGCTGCTGGTCTTGGTTTTTTAGGGTTGGGAGCTCAACTTCCAAGTCCTGAATGGGGTGCGATGCTTTCTTCAGGGCGGGAATTTATGATGACAAATTGGTGGTTGGCGGCAATACCAGGCTGTGCAATATTATTTGCAAGTCTTGCTTTCAACCTTTTAGGTGATGGTCTTCGTGATGTATTGGATCCACGCAATGGGTAATAAATTATTAGAAGTAGAAGATTTACGTATTTCTTTTCCTACAACGCGCGGCATTTCAGAAGTTGTGCGTGGCGTTAGTTTTTCTGTTGGAAAAGAAAAAATTGGAATTGTTGGTGAATCCGGATCTGGAAAATCGATGACTGGGCGCGCAATACTAAGGTTGAGTCCAAAAGCAGCCATTGTTAAAGCTAAAAAAATGCGCTTTGAGGATGTTGATTTATTGGCTGCAAGTGAACCTCAGATGCGAAAAATCCGTGGGAAACGTATTTCAATGATTTTACAGGATCCAAAATATTCACTTAATCCATTAATACGGATCGGGGAACAGATTATGGAGGCTTACCGTATTCATTACCGTGTTTCAAAAGCTGAAGCGAGGGAGCGCACCATATCTATGTTAGAATCTGTTCATATTCGTGATCCTGAACATGTGATGCGTCTCTTTCCTCATGAAATATCTGGGGGGATGGGGCAGCGCGTGATGATTGCAATGATGCTCATTCCAAAACCTGATTTAATTATTGCCGATGAGCCAACATCTGCACTTGATATTACGGTCAGACGACAAGTTTTATCTGTATTAGATGAACTTGTGACAAAATCTGGAACGGGACTTATTTTCATTAGTCATGATTTAAATATGATTGCTGATTTTTGTGATCGTATTTTGGTGATGTATGCGGGCCGTGTGTTAGAAGAGTTGCCTGCTTCTGATTTGTCTCACGCTTGTCATCCTTATACAAAGGCGTTGCTCGCGAGTTTGCCACGGCTTGATAATCCAGTTGATATTTTGGCTGTTCCTGAGCGTGATCCTGATTGGTTGTATAATCCTACGATTGTTAATGGTGTTGAGGAGGTTCCTCATGACAAATTGTGAGAATATTATTGATGTTTCTAATTTATCTGTAACTTTTGGGCACAGGCATAAGGCAGTAACAGTTGTTAAAAATGTTAATTTTCATATTAAGCGTGGTGAAGCTTATGGTTTGATTGGTGAATCTGGATGTGGAAAGTCAACTATTTTGAATACATTGGTGGGGCTCATTCCAGATTATAGTGGAAAGTTCCTTTTTGCTGGACAAGAAGTTGAAAAGAAAAGAAGTAAGGATTTTTTACGCTGTATTCAAATGGTTTTTCAAGATCCTTATGCTTCGCTGCATCCAAGAAAAATGGTCCATACGGTTCTTTCTGAATCGCTCAAAATCCATGGGATGGATAATCAAAGAGAGCGTGTGGAGGATGCTTTAGATTCCGTTGGTTTAGATTCTTCATTTCTTTATCGTTATCCTCATGAGTTGTCTGGAGGGCAGCGTCAGCGTATTGCTCTTGCACGTGCTTTAATTATTGAGCCAGAGGTGTTATTGCTTGATGAGCCAACATCTGCATTGGATGTGTCGGTACAGGCTGAAATTTTAAATTTGTTGAAATCACTGCGCGTGAGAAAAAAGCTTACTTACTTAATGGTATCCCATGATCTTGCTGTTGTTGCACATATTTGTGAACGTGTTGGAATTATGCATAAAGGGATTATTCTTGAAGAGCTTAGCAATGATGAATTGCGTAATCTACATGCGCAACACGATTATACAAAGGAGTTTTTTGAAGCAAGTATAGAGCCTATTGTTCATAGAGAGCAAAGAGCATGATCAATTTTACAGAAGAGAAAGTGCAATTTTATTTGTTTTAAAGTTTTTAGAGATGTTTGGCGGCATTATTAAGAGGGAAGGGGATAATAGGATTTTTTCAGTATGAATTTGCTGGGCAGTGTTTGAGCTATAATATTTTAAATCCTATTAGAACTCGCATTTTGAAATATACGAGTGACTTATAACATACATCCCTTTGTTTGATATTGTTGCATTATTTTTACTTATCATTTTATGTTCAAAAGTTTTATTTTGAGATTTTAAGCATTAAATTTGTGAGAAATAACAAAAGATAGTAATGCTGTATTTTCTAGAACAGCTTCTCATTATTTTACAATATCATTTTGTTTTTGGTTATTCTCTTTTTTACAGTTTTATTCTTTATAAAAAGAATTTTTTGTAAAAAATATCCAATGGTAAATAACTGTCTTCAAATATTTCACTGTTTTCTATTAAAAAAACGCTTATAATAAGCTAGAAAGGCAGAGGTATGCTGCCTTTTTGTTAAATTGAATAGGCTGTTTTTTACAATCTTGATTTAAAACTGATAGCGTATTCCTCCTGAAAAGTTTGCACCACTTATACCAGTTTTTTGAAACTTTTGTTGATAGCTGACATCACCATGAAGGGAGAGGTTAGCGGACAATTGTGCACTTAATACCAAACCCACCTTCAAGGGAAGTTCCTGAGGGGTCACGTTTATAGTCCTTATCGATATGGAGTGCCTGATCATCACCAAAGGTTTTGATCAAGTTTACTTTTCCATAGAAAGACATAGGACGGCTGTTTTTAGTGGCAATGGTTTTTGTCAAACGTGCACCAACACGGATTATCCCTTGAGAAGGATTTTGCATCTCAATGGTCAGATTATCAGCATCTTTAATGGTATCAAACATCAAATACTAATAGGCAAGCTGTGCCTGCGGTTCGAATGTTACGCCTTGAATACCCGTTGCAAATTGTTTGCCAACAGTTGTGGAGATCGCCAACATTTTTGCATTTTTCAATTTTGCGGTTGTACTAATGAGGGCATTGGTGATCTTTCCCTTTAGGAAGCCATAGGATAACAGCGTATCAAGATAGAAACCACTGTCATGTTGTATGGTTCCATAGGTTGTGAGTGACCATTTATCCACAGTGCTCTTACTCGCTGTCTTGTATATTCTTTGGAGTGAAAGAGAGTTGTCCATAGGTTTCTACAAGATCCAAATGTGTTGTAGATATTTTTCCCTTCTGCGCGACAAAGTTAGTGGCTCCTTGTAGAGCAGCATAGTGAAGATTAGCACTGCTATAACCATATTTACTAGGAGCACTACTCATCAGAAAATAAGATTCCTGTTTCTCCATAGAAGTATAAGAAGAAGCCGTTCCGTTTGTCTTATTCTTTCCCTAAAACAGATGTTCGCATATTGGCTAACAGTTGCCATATCGATCAATCCAGCATACAAGAGAGCATTTGGCATGACCAAATAGCAAATAGCTTGCCGTTTGTGGTACAGGCGAATGCACATTTGCTTCAGGATGAGAATTAGAACCTGGGTTAGAATTAAGAAATTCAGGTTGTAGACGAAAGTCACAGAAACCTTTACTTTTCTCATCGAACAGATTTTATTTTATATCAGCTTTGTCCTGGCTTGAGTTTGGCCCATAGGCACGGAGCATATATTTATCAGGTGAACCACCTATTGTGGTATAGCCATGGGTTAGTTTGAAGGAGTCTTCTTCGGCTATTCCAGAAACTTGGATAAGAGAAAGTCCCCGTACATTTTTCTCAATATCAGAAGTTTTTTTGAGTGGTTTTTCCTTTTAAATTAACAAGAGTATTTGTATTTCCTGAAACATTCCATTTATTCAGAAGTCGATCGGTTCTTTGCTCTGCTATTGACTTACCATCACTCTATCAAGTATTGAAAGAAATTTGCGCATCGCCTGTTGCATTATAGATGGCTTTGGTATCTGGGTTTCCAGAGTTTATATGCAATGTGTGGTAATAATTTTCTGTTGGCTCTTTAAAAACAAGAGAACTGTTTTCGAGACCCAGAACAGAAATATCAGAACGTGATCTTTGAGCGATATCAAGCAGATTGCCCTCAGCTTCTTTTTCTTGTGTGCTGTTTTTTAAGATCCATAGTGTACCGTTTTTCAGGTTAAAGCGTACGTTTCTCTTTTTTGCAATGTTTGTTCTTCCTTCTAAAGTGGAATAATCTGCATTTAAGGTGAAGCTACCGTTGGCTATCTCCTTAATTTTTTATTATTCCAGACATTTTTATCTTTTTCATCTTGCCAAGAAATTTTGTTCCCCAAAATACCATCATTTAATAATACATCAGCATGGATTTCTGGATCTTTAAGATTGAGTGTACCGATTGATAGAGCAGGACTATTTTCAATGTTTTTTTCAACAACAGCTTCAACAAAAATTCCAGTGCCATTTTCAATGTGAAAAATTGCACGGTTTAAATTGATTTCATTGCCATTATAAAAAAAATAAAACTAACGTTTTATCAAAAAAAGAAATTGATTTTGAAGATTTAGAAACAATCGATTTTATTGACGAGCTAATCGAATGTGATGTTGAAAGCCAATCAGAGCAAATCGAAATGGTAGAAACTAACCAACCAATCATTCACGAGCAAGAAAGCGTTTCTAAGAGAGTCAAGGGATTAAAGCAGCTGATGGGGTTGGCTCTGTTTTCCGCCCCACGGTGGGGAAAGCCGGCAATGACGTGCCGCTGATTGATATTGTTCGCCCCAATGGACAGGGTCTTTCTCATAACAAATATGACAGTTTCAATGTTGATACCCATGGCGTGATTTTGAACAATTCGACTGAGGAGGTTTCGCGTTCACAGCTTGGGGGATTGGTGCCAGGCAACGGCAATTTGCGTTATAGCGGTGCAGCAAAGGTTATCCTCAATGAAGTAGTGAGTGCCAATCGCTCGCGTCTTGAAGGCGTGAGCGAAGTGCATGGGCATATGGCGGATGTTATTATCGCCAACCCCAATGGGATTACCTGTAACGGTTGTGGCTTTATTAATACACCACGGGTGACTTTATCGACTGGACAACCGATTATTGGAGCCGATGGCGCTTTGAGTGGGTTGCGTGTTGAGGGTGGTGATATCACCATAGGCGCTCGTGGGGCTGATGGGAGTGCATTAGATATTTTTGATCTTGTTTCGCGCAAGATCAGTATCGGGGGTCCCATACAGGTCAAAGGGGATTTGGCTGTTATCGCTGGTCACAATCATTTTGATTATGACAAACGCGAAGCAACTTCTCTTGGTTCTGATGGCAAAGAGCCGGAATTGGCGATTGATTCCAGTGAGTTTGGTGGAATGTATGCGGGGCAGATCCGCGTGATTGCCAATGATAAAGGCGCCGGCGTTAAGATGCGCGGAGACATGGTTGCCAATGCAGGCGCCATGAGATTGACAAGTGATGGCAAGCTGGTGATTGCCAAAGCACGCGCCAAAGGAGCGGTGAAGGCTCATTCTCACCACGACAGTGTACATGTGAAAGATCTGCTTTTTTCAGAAGAAGCGGTTGAACTGAAGGCTTTGAAACATGTTGAACTGGAAAAAAATGCGCGCGTTGCAGCGAGCGGTACTGTTGATGTGGGCGCTGATCTGATCAAGCTACAGTCTCATGCTCTTCTAGCAAGCGGTATTGGGAGTGATGGTCAACAGTCAGCGACGGGTTCTTTGCACTTACAGGCAGCAAAGCTTGAGGCGGGGAATGGGAGGATAGCCGCCGGTGATCTTTTAGAGATCCAAGCAGCAACAATTGATCTAAGCCGCATGCAAGACAATGATCAAACAGGGGTTTCTTCCCTTGGCGATCTGACCATTAAAACCAATCAAATCACCGCTTTAAACAACCATATTGGTGCTAAGGGGAATATTGTCTTGAGCGCCGATGATGGGCTCACTGTAGGCGCTGGACATTATAGCGCCGGCGGCTCTCTTTTGGTGGAAGCAGCAGAGCTTACATCACGTGCGCGCTTAGTGGCAGAGCAAAAAGTTGACCTTTATGCGCATCACGGTGCCCTGATCCAAGAAGGTACTGTATTGTCCAATGGGAAGATAACGCTGGATGCCCATGGTGCCCTCAATCACACGGGTGATATTGTCAGTATGCAGCAGGTTGCCTTGACAGCGGGGGGCATGCTCACAACTTCTCAAGAGAGCACGATTTTAAGTTATGATGTGGTTTTGAGTGCTGATGCTTTAACCCAAGCAGGGACTGTGGAAGCCCAAGAAGGAGCATTAACCCTTCAAGTGCGTGATGGGGTCGCAAATAACGGCACAATGCGCGGTGAGAGTGTCGATGCTCATATTGGTGCATTTACCAATCAAGGGACGTTTATTGCAACCGATGATTTGCATTTGATGGTAAGCACACAAGAAGGCGCCGATCCGCAACAAGCCTTTCTGAAGAATACATCCGAAGGTGTCCTTCAAAGTGGTGGTGTTTTTGTTGTGACCGCAGGGCAATTAGACAATGCCGGTGCGCTTGGCTCTAGTGGTGAGAATGTTGCCCTCAATGTGGCAGGGAATGTCAGCAATAGTGGGCTGATTTACGCCAAAAAATCTATGGACGTATTCAGTGATGGTGATTTAACCAACACACAGGGCAGAATGATTGCAGAAGAGGCTCTCAGTATTGGTGGGCTGAAAGAGATACGTGCTGGTCATATAAATAATGAGGCTGGTCTTCTCAGTGCTTTAGCCGGTGAGATGAAGATTGTTGCAACGTCTTTTGTCAATAAAAGCGCTGAAGCGACAAATTCAGAGCAACAAAACGCTACACATGATGAAGGTGCGCATGTTTTAGCGCGGGATGGTTTGCGCATTGATGTGGGCAGTTTTGAGAATGTTGATGGTCTCATTTCTACGCAAGGGGCAGTCAATATTGTTGCAGATAGTGTGATCCAAGCAGGGCACATAGAGATTGAGCGTGGTGACCTTCAACTGACCAGCCACGGTGATTTAAGCAATAGTGGCACAATAGAAAGCAATGATACCATTGCTTTGCATGCGCAAAACACTCTAAATCAAACAGGGCGCATTGTTTCACAAAAGCGAATAGAGCTTTCCAGTGATGGCATCTTGACGCTGGGTGAGACAAGTGAGGTTGGCGCCTATGATGTAACGCTGAAGGCAGGCACACTCACCCAAGCTGGGCTTGTGGAAGCGCAAGGCGGGGTACTTACTCTCAACAGCCATGATGTTTTAAGCAATTCCGGTATTATGGTGGGCGGTGTTGTTGATGCGAAGCTTGGGTCTTTAGCCAATTCCGGTCAGCTTTTAGCCAGTGACAGTTTTACGCTTGTGGCAAAAAGTCATGATCCGTCATTGGGGCAAGTTGCTCTGGTTTTAAATGGTGAAGACGGTGTTCTCAAAAGTGGTGGCGCTTTTGTCTTAACCGCAGATGTTTTGGACAATGCCGGCAGTATTGGTTCAAGTGGTGATGGGGTTGCGCTCAATGTGAGCGCTGATCTGAGTAATAGTGGGCTGATTTATGCCAAGAAATCTGCCATTTTCTCCTTAGATGGGGATTTTATCAATAAGTTTGCCGATGTCATTGCTGAAGACAATCTCATCATCCGTGGCTTAAGTGGAGAGCGGGCTGGTCATGTGATCAACAGCTCGGGTCTTTTAGAAGCCGTGTCAGGCGATATGACCTTCGATGTCTCAGCGCTTACCAACATGCGTGAAGGTGGGGTTGAAGTTAGCGATAAAGTGGTTTCTCACAGGTTTGTTGCGGGAAGTTGGGAAGGCACTAATGTTAGACACCATCAGATAAAGGAAGATGTTGACACTACAATTAGCCGTCAACAACCTCATTTTACCAATAATGCTGCACAGATTTTAGTAGGACATCATCTGACAATTAATGCCGGTGATATCCGCAATAGCTATAGCTTGATTGCTGCCAATGGCAACATTGAGATGCAGGGTGATACGCTGCTCAATGAGGGGCGTGATTTAATTGAAACAACCAAGATTGTAACTGAAACGCATCGCAGGAAGAAACATTGCCACACAGTATTAGGAGGGTGTAGTATTACAGGCATAACATATTATGGCAGTACTACTGATACCAAAACAACCGTCCGCACTTATGATGCTGTTTATGGCACGATTGAAGCTGGTGGCACGCTTGATGCCAAGTTGACAGGCACTATTGACAATCATGCGGTGCGTGAAGGGGTTGAGCAAGTTGGCTTAAGCTCTGGCGAGAAAGGTTTGGCTGGTGTTAAAAACACCGATTTTGACGGTTCCAAACCACTGATTAGTGATGATCGATTAGATGGGATTATCAATGGTTTGAAAGGGCACAAAGGGCTTTTTGCACCAAGTATCCAAACACCCGCACCAGAATCCATACAGGTGCCAACGCAAGACGGGCTTAACTCTGTTAAGACAGAATTGGCTCAGACCCAATCACCGGATGTGCCGTTTTTAGTTGAGACGCGTCCAGATTTTATCAACCCAAGTAAATTTTTAGGATCGGACTATTACTTAAAAAAGATTGGTAATTATAAGCCTGAGCACGTGTTTAAAAAGTTGGGGGATGCTTATTTTGAATATCGTCTGGTGGGTGAGCAAATCTTTGAGCTGACAGGTAATCGCACTCTTCTTGATGTTGAAGATCCCAATGCTCAAATGCAAAGGCTCTATGACAATGCTGTGGAGCAGCAAGATCCCTTGGAGTTAGAGCTAGGCAAGCCATTAACACCTCAGCAGATTTCTGGGATCAAAAAGGATATGATCTGGCTTGAGACCCACCTTGTCGATGGACAAGAGGTCTTGGTACCCCACGTTTATTTGGCACCAAACACTTCTTTAGCACAAGATGTTTATGGGGCAAAAACGCAGCAAGGAAACCTTGCCAGTGCACGTTTGAAAGGCAATGGCGTTACTATAGAGACGGACCGTTTTGCCAATAGCGGCACCATATCAAGTAATGGTGCATTGCATGTTTCGACCACGCAAACTTTGTTTAATGATGGTGGTTTTTTGCTTGGCGGCGGTGCTGTTGATCTCAGCAGTGGCGATCTTTTAGCCAATTCGTCAGGGGTTATCTTGGGGAATATCATCACCCTCAATGCGAAGACAATCATTGATGGTACTGCAAAAATCCGTGACACAAATGAATATGGTTTTGTTGATCTGATTGGGCAGCAGGCTCAAATCATTTCTATAGAGGATTTGAATATTCATTCTCTTGGCGATTTAAGCATGACTGGTGGCCAATGGAGCAGTGGTGGACCGATGACGGTGATTGTCGATGGTTCTGCTACGTTTGGTTCATTAGTGCTAGAGAGTGACCATAAGGAGACATTGGAAAAAGGGCATTATAACGCCCAAAGCAGTGAGCACCGTTTGACAGAAGTCAACAGTGATGGAGATTTGACCATTGTCACAGGTGGTGATCTTAACCTTGGGGGAAAGTTTAAAGCCAAGGGCAATGGGGATTTCACCAGTGGTGGTGCTCTCAACGCGATTTCAGAGCAAGATTTTAACAGTTTTGATTTGGATCTGAGGGGCAAAGAAGGCGACAAATCGAAGCAAAAGAATAAGTTTCGTCAACAGTCAACAGAAGTTACTACAAACAAAACCACGATAGAAACAGAGGGCAACCTCTCCATGCATGCGCAAAATGGGGATCTCACACTTGATGCCATAGGGGCAAAAAGTGGTGGTCAGACGCATTTGGCATCAGATAAGGGGAAGATCAAGTTTCTGACCAACAAGGATCAAGATTTTAAGGATGTTTATCAGCGTAATGAAAACCTTGTGTGGTGGAGTGAGAGGGACAAAGGCTATCTGAAGGAGACCATCGAGCATGTCACCATAGATGCTAAGGGTGGCATAAAGCTTGATGCGGGTGATGGCTTCGTTGTTGAGTATCAGGCAACCGGTGATTTAGACAAATCCCTTGAGCAATTGTCTCGCTCTCCAGGCATGGCATGGATTAAGCAACTGCGTGATGATCCAGAATTATCCAAGCAAGTTGATTGGCAAGCAGTGAAAGCTGAATTTAAAGACTGGGATTATAAAGCCCAAGGGCTGACAGAAGCTGGCGCTGCTATCGTGGCCTTGGCTGTCACGGCGGTTACGGGTGGAGCAGCCTCGGGCGCTGCCAGTGCCATTACCGGTGCTTTGGGGCTTGGCTCGAGTACGGCCATGAATGCGGCGATACAGGCAGGTGTCCAAGCGCTGATTAACAAAAGCGCTGTGGCTCTTGTCAATAATCGCGGCAATATTGCCGATGCACTCCATGAGCTTGGCTCTTCAAAGAATGTTCTCAGCATTGTCTCGTCGATGTTGACAGCAGGCTTAACCAGCCAAATAACGGAAATGGCAGGTGTTGGACAATCTTTGCCAAAAACCGCTCCTTTTGTCGATCGTATCGCCAGTGAAGCGGAAAAGAACCTGATCAAAGCCGCCATTGGCACGAGCGTTCAAACGGCTCTTGAGGGTGGCTCTTTTGACAAGAACTTTTTTAACAATCTGCGCATCGCCCTGTCTGATACGGTTGGCAAATCGTTGGCGGAAGAAATCGGTACCGCCAAGGCAGAAGGCAAAATAGATACGGTCACGCAGATCGTTGCCCATGCCGGTCTTGGCTGTTTAAAAGGCGCGGTTGCGAGCGGTGCTTGCTCTGCAGGTGCTGTGGGGGGTGCTGTGGGCGAAGCCACTGCTATGCTCCAGTTTCAATTGTGGGTGCAAGGCATTGTGAAAGAGGAAATGGGAGATCTAAACGGTCGCACCCCAACTGCGGAAGAGGAAGCGCGTATAAACGCAAAGATTGATGCGCAGTTTGCTGACTTTAGGGATCACACCATTGATGTCGCACGGGCTGCCGGGGGCGTTGCCGCTGCCCTTGCCGGTGGCAATGTTGATGCCGGCGCTGATGCCGCTGGTAATGCTGCTGCAAATAACTACCTCAGCAGTGCACAACGCGCTCAGATGAAGAAAGAGTTAGAAGAGTGTTCTGATGATCAGTGTCGAAGAGATGTTAATGAAAAATGGTTCGAGATTAGTGAAGAGCAAGATAGAATTTTTGAGATAGGTGTTGCGAAGGGTACGATTTTTGGTGTCGCCAAAGCAATAGGAAACGAAATATCTGAGACAGCTCATGACGTTAAAGAATTAGGTCTGGCAATAGGAAACAGTTCAGTTGATGAGATCTCTCAAAATATTCTTCAAGGCATTGGAACAGCAACATCTTGGGCCACGAGTGGGCATATGTTGGATGATGTCTGGGAAGGAGCTGGTCAATTCTGGGGAGGAGTTAAGGATTCCTTTTGGGGGCATATAGATCACATACATGAAACAATGGAGAAAGGAGGGGATGGAGCATTCAGTGCGGGTTTTGAATCTGGTGAAATGCTAGGTAAACCATTAGGAGATATGGCTTATATAGTGGGTTCTACAGTGCTTACTGACGGTGCTGTTTCAGCAGCCAAGGGAGGCGTAAAGCTTGCGAACAAGCTTGTAGAAAAAGATCTCATCAAATTTGCATCTAAAGCTGAAGAAGCGGCTATAACGGGAGCAACTAGTTCTGAAGTAAATACTGCTCATGTGGGAAAAGAAATCGCACAATCGCTAGAAAAAATGAGCGATGAAGCTATTGCAACTCAATATTTGGGGCAAGAGAGAAAATTCTGGTCAAAACCTATTGAGGTTGGGTTTGAAATAACGAACAAGGGAGAAAAAATTACTCAGATAAATAAAGTCTATCAGAGAGAGGACCTGTTTGATCCTAATAGAATTGTTACTTGGAGACAGGGAGGGAAAGAAGTAAAAGGTACAAATATTGAGAGAATGAAGACAGGAAGAGCTCCTCTTGATGCTGATGATAATCCCATTGAATTACACCACATGCTGCAAACACATGATGGTCCCATAGCAGAGGTTACCAATGCATTTCATAACGAACATAATTCTGTTATTCATATTAATCCTAATACAATGGGATCGGGTATTGATAGAGACATTTTTGATAGGTGGAGATCCAAATATTGGAAGGAACGCGCTAAGATTATAGAAGAAAAGATGAAGCTAAAAAACAAGGAGAATAAACTATGAAAATTTATACTTTAGATGATGTTGCAGTATTAATTGATAAAGTGAATAAATACGATGATGATATTATCAATTTTGGTACTGCAGAGGATGCTCCTGATGATATATTGATTGAAAAAGCTGAGAAAACTCTTGGTTTACAATTCACATCTTCCTACAAAAGTTTTTTAAAAAATTATGGAGGAGGAGAAATTGGTTATGAGGAAATTTTTAGCATTTATAACGCAGGTTTTGAGGATCATCCTGCTGGTGATATTGTGTATAAAAACTTATATAATAGGAAACATGGTTTTGTGACACTAGAACAGCTTGTCGTTAGCAGAACTGATTTTGGTGAAACATTTTACTTTGATTATACTCAGGTTCAGGATGGTGAATGCCCACTTTATGTTAGAATTCCATCTGGAGCGTCACATTATTATGCAAGTAATTTTTATGAATTTCTCTGTAAAAGAATTAAGGACCATGCAGGGGAAGATTTATGAAAACTTATACTTTAGATGATGTTGCACAATTAGTTGATAAATATAGTGATAGTGTTGATTTTGGCTCTACAGATGAAGCCGTTGATGATGTACTAATTGAAAAGGCAGAGGGGATTCTTAAATTGCAATTCACAACCTCCTACAAAAGTTTTTTAAAAAACTATGGAAGAGCGGAAATCTGTGGTGAGGAAATATTAAGTGTTTATAATACAAATTTTGAAATTGCTCGTAGTGATGATATTGTCTATTATCATATAACGGATGTAGAAAATGGTTTAGCAAAACCACAGCAGCTTGTTGTGAGTAGAACTGATTTTGGTGAGACATTTTATTTTGATTACTCTCAGTTTCAGGATGGTGAATGTCCGCTCTATCTTAAGTTTCCACCTAGCGATCCCCAGTATTACGCAAGTAATTTTTATGAATTTCTCTGTAAAAGGATTACAGATAACTTGAAGTAAATTTCTTTGTATGGTGGTTTTACTTCCGAATTGCAATGTTAAACCACTATTTTTTCTTTTCAAGAATGCAGGCATCGTTAATATTTTTAAGGGGGATCATCTATGAAAACCTATACCTTAGATGATGTTATAGAATTAGTTGATAAAGTTGATAAATATGATAGTGATATTGTCAGTTTTGGGACTGCAGAAAATGCTGTCGATGATATATGGATTGAAAAGGCGGAGAAAGCTCTCGGTTTGCAATTTACATCGTCTTACAAGAGTTTTTTAGAACATTGTAAAGGCGGGGACATTGGTGGTGAAGAAATCTATAGTCTTTATGATAATCCTATGGGTATTCCTGCTGGTGATATTGTTTTTCAGAACTTAAATGATAGAAAACGTGGTTTTGTGACAGCAGAACAGCTTATCGTGTGTGAAGCTGATTTTGATGAAACCTTTTACTTTGATTATACGCAGTTTCGAGATGGAGAATGTCCAATCTATGTTATGTTTCCATTGGATAATTGCGAATATTACGCCAGTAATTTTTATGAATTCCTTTGCAAAAGAATTAAAGTACACGTGGGAGAAGAGATACCTGAAGGTGAACAACCGATTGAAAAGATTGAGCACACTCCCACTCTGCAACCTATCCCTTTTTACAAGAGTTTTTGGAAAAAACTATGGAGGAGGGGCAATTGATAGGGAAATATGGAGCGTTACGCAAGTTTTGAGGATCATCTATGAAAACCTATACCTTAGCTGATGTCATAGAATTAGTTGATAAATATGATGGTGATATTGTTAGTTTTGGGATTGCAGAAAATGCGGTTGATGATCTCGTGATTGAAAAAGCAGAGAAAACTCTCGGCGTACAATTCACATCCTCTTACAAAGTTTTTTTAAAAAAATATGGAGGAGGAGAAATTGGTGGTGAAGAAATTTATAGCCTTTATGGAGATTGTGGGGAAGGTATTCCTGCTGGTGATATTGTTTACCAAAACTTACTCGATAGAAAACATGGTTTTGCGACACCAGAACAGCTCGTTGTGAGTTATGATCTTGATGAAACCTTTTATTTTGATTATACGCAGTTTAGGGATGGAGAATGTCCAATCTATGTCATGTTTGCGGATGAGGAGTCCGAATATTACGCCAGTAATTTTTATGAATTCCTATGCAAAAGAATTAAAGTACACGCGGGAGTTGAGATACCTGATGGTGATCAACCGATTGAAAAGATTGAGAACACTCCCACTCCGCAACCTATCCCTTTTTACAAGAGTTTTTGGAAAAAACTATGGAAGAGGTGAAATTGATAGAGGAAATATGGAGCGTTACGCAAGTTTTGAGGATCATCTATGAAAACTTATACTTTAGATGATGTTACACAATTAGTTGATAAATATAGTGATATTATTAATTTTGGTTCTGCAGAGGATGCTCCTGATGATGTATGGATAAAGAGAGCTGAAGAAACTCTAGGTTTGCAATTCACATCTTCTTACAAGAGTTTTTTGAAAAATTATAAAGGGGGAGAAATTGGTAGTGAGGAAATCTTTAGCGTTTATGCGGAGTATAAGGGCATTCATGCTGGTGATATTGTTTATCGAAATTTAAATGATATAAAAAATGGTTTAGCAAAACCACAGCGGCTTGTTGTGAGTAGAACAGATTTTGGTGAGACATTTTACTTTGATTACTCTCAGTTTCAGGATGGTGAATGTGCACTCTATTTTGATTTTCCACCCAAGGATCCACAATATTATGCAAGTAACTTCTATGAATTCCTCTGTAAAAGGATTACAGATAATTTGAAGTAAATTTCTTTGTATGGTGGTTTTACTTCCAAATTGCAATGTTAAACCACCATTATTTTTTTCTTTTCAAGAATGCAAGCATCGTTAATATTTTTTAGGGGGGATAATCTATGAAAACTTATACTTTAGGTGATGTTGCACAATTAATTAATAAGTATCCCGATGTTATCGACTTTGGCACTGCGGAGGATGCGCCTGATGATATATGGATTGAAAAGGCGGAGAAAGCTCTCGGTTTGCAATTCACATCTTCTTATAAAAGTTTTTTAAAAAATTATAAAGGGGGAGATATTGGTGGTGATGAAATTTTTAGCATTTATAACGCAAGTTTTGATAAGTGTCCTGCTGGTGATATTGTTTTCTATCATTTGACGGATATAAAAAATGGTTTAGCAAAACCACAGCAGCTTGTTGTCAATAGAACAGATTTTGGTGAAACCTTTTACTTTGATTACTCTCAGTTTCAGGATGGAGAGTGTCCGCTCTATCTTAAGTTTACACCTAGCGATCCCCAGTATTACGCAAGTAATTTTTATGAATTTCTCTGTAAAAGAATTAAAGAGCACGCAGGGTAATGACGATGCAAACCAAAGATGCAACAGAGATTTTAAAAAGACTTGGCTGGGAATACGCTAACGGTAAGAAATCGCGATACCAATATGAGGATATGCTGATTTCTTCAGAAGAGAATTTTGGAGTTACAGCACTGGAGTTTTTTGAAAACCACGTTAAGGTAGCTTTAGACAAAGTGTTAGCTTGGGCGCAAGCACAAGATATTGAGAAAAAATTACGTGAAAAAGCTGCTAATCATTCTCTCGTTGCAAAGGCTCTACTCGGCGATACTGAAGCTTTAAGGAATTACAAACCTACACCTCAATTATATACACCAGAGTTTTCTGATTATGAAAAGATAACGCAGGTTAAGCGCGTTATCTTTTTTGCTGAGGCGTATAAAAATAACGAATTGGATGACATTTTAGCACGCAAAAAACCGAAACAGTGTTTGATGAGTCTCACAGTAGCAACGCGCATTCTTAAAACCCAAGGATGGTTTGCCACAGAGCCTGGGAAAATGTGGTTAGTTTTGCCGGATCGTTTTATTCAATTTGATTTTGGTTTTATACGTCTTCCAAATGATGATTACAATGTTCATCTTGAAGCAGGGATCTCCAACGAAGATATTTCTGTAGCTTGCTATTATATTCACGATAGTAGAAAATGTAGGCAGATATCAGCTACAAATATTTATCAGTCTTTTAATACGATTGAGGGAGGGGTTTTTAGTGGTGTTGATAAAGGGATTGATATTCGTGTAGAGACATTAAATGAGCAGGAGCTTATCAAAATTTCTGAGCGGGTGATACAATGGGCGCGTGCTCAGGATTTAGAAGCAGCGATAGAAAGCAAAGCGCTTGTTCAAAAATATAGCTCATGTCCTGATATCTCATGGCATTTGGCTTGTTTAGCATTAACAGGTCAAATTGATGTCTTGAAATCCTATCAAAATGCCGTAAAAGCAGGTACGATTTCTGAATATTTAGATGACGATGATGTGGAAAAATATGTTAATCACGCTGTTCAATTTGCTGAAGGACATCTGACCGTTTTAAAGGAGCGAGAGGCGGCAGATGCACGTATTGGTGTACAATCTTTGGCTCTTCTTAATACAGTTTCTGAAACATTAAAAATGATGAACTGGACAGTCTATCGCGACAAAAATTATAATCGTAATGCCTATTTTATAAGCAAAGACCGTATCATTAATATAATGTACAGTCTTGATAGAAAAGGAAAAACACCGATCCTTATATTCAAGGCTTCACTTTCAACACTTGCCTTTTCCACTGCTCATAGGGATGTTTTTCCCGAGAAGCCTCAATATATAGCTCTCAAAGAAGCAGAAGAAGTTTATACAGTTTCTAGTGTTAAAGTTGAAGAAGGCAAACTAAAGCAGATTTGTGTGGATATTCTTAAGTGGGCTGATAACCAAAACACCAACCAAATCATTTATGATTATGCGGCTTTGCCAACAAACAGTGAATTTTTCCTTGCAGAATTTCACCTTATTGCACTTATTTTGACTCGCAATGTCAAAAAACTTAAGTTTTATAAGGAGAGTTTTCAAAGAAAGAGCCGTCTAGGTTTTGTGGAAAACATCACAAAATATGATATTGAGAACGCTCTTACTCTTGCACAGCGTTATTGAACAGGTTTTCCCAAAAAGGCATTGATTTTAAGCTTGGATCCGCAAACAGCATCTGTTGCTTCTAAAAGACTTCGCAGTGATTATGGCACTGCTCCTTGGGAAAAAGGCGCCACGTCTAAAGCAAACGATACGGATTATGCTTTACTTCATCTTGGCGCTCTTGCTTTATTGGGTGATGTTGAGACCTTACAATCTTATCAGAAAAGTTTTGCAGCAGGTGATCACCTAGGCTTTGACGAGAGCATCAACAAAACCCACCTTGAACGTGCATTAGCTTTAGCCAAAGAAGTAGCAAAGGTGAAGCAAGTGAGTTACGCTTTGATTAAACAGGTGGCAGAAAAGCTTGATGATCAACAAGAGGTTATCAGCAAGGAGCAATCCCACTCTTAGAAAGAGAAAATAGTCAATTTTATCGGAAAAAAAGACAAGAAATAGCACCTAAAAAATATCAAAAAGATTTCAGAAATTTAGAAAAAAGACGCGCTCCAAAGCCTTGATCACTAGTTGAGAAACGCAACAGTGGTATGGCTCTGATCATGGTTTTGGTGCAAGATTTTAAGGAAACAACCTATAAAAAAAGATCTATAAAATTACTCCATAGATGATCAAAATCCCTTTTAATGGATTATTGTCTATTTTATCGGTTATGTCTGTTTATTTAACAGACGAATCTTATGATTTTAGTGAATGATTAAAATGTGCTTTATGAAAAGCATATGATCCTTTAAAGCTTTTCAAAAGATAGCTTGTAACTTATAATAAATGTTATCAAGATCCTTATGGTTGTTAGTTTTGGTGGTTTTGTGGGTTCTTTTTATACGTATTATTTTATTTTTTTAATCAAAAATAAAAGTTTATTATATTTCAATATGTTAACTTTTATCAAGTTTCACAAAAAACAACCTATATCAAAATACAACCTGTAAATTCAACTAATGCTATATGTTTTGTAGGTTTTTTTGGGGGGGGGGTGAGAAACCTTCAAAACTTATAAGTAATATAAGAAAATGAATATATATCACCCTCTTTAAACAAAGCTTTTGAAAAGGATAAAGCTATCATTTTAGATTACGGTATAATCTTTTAAAGGCAATGTAAAAGAAGCATATTCAATTTAAGATAGGGTTTCTTAAAAGTCTTAAAGCAATCCAAATAAGAGTATCTAAAAGTGCAAGTTTCTTCTTTTTAGAATAACGCATGATAGGATTGTATCTAATCAACTTAACAAAAGAGGTATAGATTATGGTTATAAGCTCTATACCCCTTGTGAGTTTATCATACCCATTATGTGAGCATGCTTTATAAGTTATTCAGTTTCTCTTATTTCTAATTTTGGTAAGTTTTTTACGATTTTCATTGTTTCTAGACTTACAGTAATAACCCTTTGAAACAATTCTAGAGGGTAGGCAGGGTTGCCAACGGTTTCAACAGCATAGCGATTGGCATCATTGACAATACCACTCTTTTTATCAGTCTTAACACACTGACGCCCCATAACCCATTCAAGAGCGGGTTTACCGTTGACGATATACTCATAAGCTTCAAGAGGGATATCTGTTATTGTGATATTGCTGTTATAAAAAACAGTTGATTTATCCTTTTCCTTACTATTCCCAGAAAATTTCATTTCTGTAACGTAGTAAAATTCTTCGGGATTAGAGATCTCAGTCTGTTTTGGATTACCCTTTTTAAATGTGACTGGATAAGGCTCTACATCTTCATAATTCACGTGCAAATGCCCCAGTTCACGCCCTGCTGTCACAAATTTCCAAAAATCATCAGCACTCTTTACGCAAGGGATACGAGGCAGTTCTTTGCATAAATTATGAGCATAACGGGCGCGGTAATCTTCCGAATGAAGTAAACCGTAAACGTAATAAAACAAATCATCTTTAGTGATTTTTTCATTAGGATAAGCCGCTTTAAAATGTGCTAATCCTTCATCAGTAATGGAATCACGTCTCTGTAAACCAGATGTTGTGTTTGCTTCTGTAAATAAATGGGATTGTTTCTCACTTTTATTTTTTAAAGATTCAGTATTTTCGTAAATATAACGTGGAAAGCATTGACCAGTATGCACTGCATGAAAATTAGGTAAAGCCTTAGTCATTAAAGTAGAAAAAACTGTTTGAGTTGCCGTACCTGTAATTTGTATTACTTGATTTTCAATCGCTTTTCCCATTGGGAATATACGAGGCATCTGTAAAACCAATTCATTGAAAATGCGATTATAATAAAGCCATTGTTGTATAAAAGGGCGATATAAACTTTGCGTGAAACATGCTTCTTCGAAGTTGAAAGTCTTTCTTTTTACCAATTCTTGTTTAAGAGCGCGACTCCAACTGATTTTTTTAGCATCTGAATTTACAAAATTGTCTACAATATTGGTACGTGTTTTACGGTCAGCATGTCCATAAGCAGCATTAAAACGTTTTACCTCACTATTATAAAAGGCTACCATATTATTCATATTTTTTGATAAAGCATCACGGCTAGAGTTGTATGTCCAAGCGTCACGATTGGTTTTTATACCACATGAAGAAGCTTCAAATAGTTTTTTATTATGCCCTTTTTTATCATCTAAGGCGAGAAACGTTTCAAAACTGTCATCACGTTGATGAATCCAATCATCATGCTTATCTGGTGTAATTATTTGCCAGCCTTGTTCACGTGTAATACCACCAACACTACCAAAGTCTTGAATCATTCCAAGTTTTTTTTCGGTAGAAAGATTATTACCAATATCATGATAGTAAATTTTACAAGGTCCAATAGTATTGGGATTTTTGATAAATATTGTAACAGCAATACCAGTCATACTACCACTACCAAAAACATTCTCTCCTTCTTGAGTTGCTCCATTGCTTAACATGTTTTTACGGATATCTCCCCGTAAATTAAGCACGTAAATACTCGTAAATTCGTTGGCTAAAGATTTTCGTAAGCTGTTCATTGTTGGCTTGTCTATATAGCTTGAACCAGAAATAAAGCCGATTACCCCAGCATTACCAATACGGTCACTAGCCCAACGAATGGCACGAATATAACTGTCATAAAGTGCTTGTACATTCGTAACTTTAGATTGAGCTGCATAGGTTTCACGAATACGTTGATCTAATATGGGATAAGGAGTATTCTTCGCGTTATCATTGGCACTTTTTTGACCTGTTGAATAAGGAGGGTTGCCGAAGATAACTTCGATAGTCAAATTTTTCTGATGCTCTAAATATTCACTGTTTTCTTTGAGAATACCTTCCATCAAATTTTTTTCTTCAATCATTCGAAACGTATCAGTCAAACCAATATGCTTGAAAGGGATATAATTTCCTTTCATAAGACCATGATAGGTTGCTTCGATATTAATGGCTGCTATGTAATAGGCTAGCAAGACAATCTCATTTGCGTGGATATCATAACGGTATTTATATTCCATATCCTCTGGTTTGATGAGATTGGATTGTAATAGCCGTGTGATAAAGGTCCCAGTACCCGTAAAAGGGTCAAGAATAGAAACACCACGTGAACCCAGGCTTTTTCCAAATTCATTGCGTAAAATATCATCAACAGAATGAATGATAAAATCAACAACTTCAATGGGGGTATAAACAATTCCTAATTTTTCTACTGTACGCGGAAAAGCATAACGGAAAAATTCATTATAAAGCTCTACAATTAAACTTTGTTGTGCTTCAAGAGTGGTAATTCCACGCGTGTAAAACTGTACACTCTTAGAAATATTTTTGAGATCTTGAGATTCTTCTTTAGGAGTAACTTTATCAAGGGCATTGAGTACACGTTGTAAAGCGCAAGATACGGGATTTTCTTGAACAAACTGATGCCCCTCAAATAAAGCATTAAAGACTGGACGCGTCACAAGATGTTGCGCAAGCATTTCAATCGCATTTTCTTCGGAGAGGGTTGTGTTTAAATTGTTACGTAATTCGGTCATAAAATCATTAAACACCTGCCGTGTTTCAGTTTCTGATTTTGTTAAAACTTCAGTTAAGCGTGTGATATGAGTTTGAGCAAGATCACCAACATTTATTGCCCATTTTTTCCAATAGCTAGGATCGTAAAATCTATTAACAATAGCAGTTCTAATGACATCTTTACATTTAGAAAAAAGGGGGAGTTCTCCTTGTTCTTCACATGTGTGAGAAGATTCATAAGTTGCTAACCCAATATTAAGTCCTGAATACTCTAATTTTGAGCGTATAGGTAAATCATCAATAACCGTGGTCGTATCTTCTAACGCAAGTTCTTGAGAAGCAGCAACAATTTCAAGAGCATCGCTTACATCTTGTTTTTTGTGCATATGGTGAATTATTTTATTAAAGTTATCATCATGGGCACGTAAAGCATTGAGAACTTGCCAGATGACATTATACTTTTGGTTGTTTTCTAAGGCTATTTCCGGCGGAATATCAGCGGGTATCCCAACGGGTAGAATGATATAGCCTCTTTTTTTACCCTCTGCTCGACGCATTACACGTCCTATCGCTTGAATAATCTCAATTTGACTTTTGCGCGGGTGTAAAAATAGAACAGCATCAAGAGCAGGAACATC
>NZ_JBHIQN010000010.1:68819-76388 GCF_042196525.1 Bartonella sp. AC62GZZY | reverse complement strand
GAGGTCGTTAAAGCTTGTTTAGACGTATTGGAACAGGGGGGAGCTTCTGGGAGCTTTTGTGGTGAGTGCTGGGGGAGTACAATGACGGGCAAGTGTTTTTTTATTGCAGAGACAATGGTGCGCGTTATGCTTTCGTTCTTGGGGTGCGCCGCTTGGGAGGGGCTTAGCTGATATGGAAAAGGAGGGGATGAGAAATTTGTGGGGAAGGGGGATGTTGGGGGGGACTTGTTGGGGAAAATGTTGGTGATTGGCTGGTTAAAAGGGAGGACGAGTGGGGGGGAGCTTGAAGCGCATGCAAGGCGTATGCTGGAGAGGAAAACGAGAATGGGAGTAAGGCCAAGTGTTTAGAGATATGGTGGCATGATTTTGGGAGCTTTTGTGGTGAGTGCTGGGGGAGCGGCAATGATGGGCAAGTGTGTTTTTTATTGCTGTGACAATTGTATACGTTATGCTCCCGTTCTTGGGGGGAAGAGCTTTGCAGGAATTTTCTTAGCCAACATGGAAAAGGGGGGCATGAAGAAAAGAACCTATAAAAGAGCCTATATATGAGAAATTGCGGGCGCTTGTGGGGGGGGGGGAGTTGCCGGCTGGTTCATTGGGGGGAAAAGACAATGGAGGGGGCAGGTCGTTATCCAGTGGCTTGGAGTGACACGGAAAGCATGCTGGATAACAAAATGAGGCTTAGGGGGAAGAGAAGCAGTAGTACAGACAGGTTCCAACTTATAAAAAGGCACGTTCAAGGGGGGAAAGAGCCGGTTTTTATGTTTTTGCGGCACGCAAGTAGGGAGCTTGGAGTGATACGTAAAGCATACTGAAAAATGGAAAGATGTTTGGCGGGGGAGGTCGTTAAAGCTTGTTTAGACGTATTGGAACAGGGGGGAGCTTCTGGGTGCTTTTGTGGTGAGTGTTGGGGGAGCGGCAATGATGGGCAAGTGTTTTTTTATTGCAGAGACAATGGTGCGCGTTATGCTTTCGTTCTTGAGGGGAAGCTTAGGGGCGCCGCTTGGGGAGAAGAGCTTTGCAGGAATTTTCTTAGCCAACATGGAAAAGGATGTTAGGGGCATGAGAAAAAGTCTGTGTGGAATCAAGCGGGCTTGTTGGGGGAAAGGTTGGGGGGCGGGTTGTGGAAGAAAATAGAGGGGTGGAGGAAATGGGAGAATAAGAAAAGAACGAATAGAGACATTATAATCTTTATGTTTTTCTACACTACCTTGTTATAGAAGATCAAGGATAATGATGCCTTGTGAATTCGCTGCGGGTTGCTTTTAAAGCTCTTCAAAAGCACTTTGACTATTAAAGTTGAAATCCAAACACTGTTATCATTGTTATGAAAAAACAAATAGCAATAAATATTGTTGTTAAAAAAGTCATAATTCTGTATTGTGTTTTCCATAACCATATAATTATTTCAATTGCTGTAGGTTTTTCGTATTCATTACTTTCAGAAGCCTTGTCATTATCTTTAAAAGTTTCATGATAGAACTGATTGTAAGCAGCTCTCTTTTGAGGATCTTTAAGAACTTCATAGGCTTCACAAATTTTTCTGAATTTTTGTTCTGCTTCGGTACTAGAATTATGATCAGGGTGGTATTGCAGAGCTAATTTACGAAAAGAAGATTTTATCTGTTTAGCGTTGCATTCGTAGCTTACACCAAGAATTCCATAATAATCGTCTTCATTTATTATCATTAAATACAGCCACTTGTATATTGCTCTTCTTTTATAAGATCGTTTAATTGATCCCCTTTGAATGTATCGACATGTGTTGTTTTTTGTGTTGAGAATATGTGCAAAAACATGTTTAATGAAAATGGCTATAGTGATTATACTGTATCTAAATGAGAGGAGATACAGTTCAAGACGCTTAAAAATGCAGGGTGTTTTTAATATTTTAGAAATATTTTTTTACAAAAATAGATTAAAAGAGAGACGATAAATCAAATGTAAAAGGGACGGCAATAATAGCCAAGGTTGTCATTATTGTAAATAAACAGGCAGGAACCTTAAATCTAAAACGCCAAAGTAAACTTATGGGAACAGACATTATCGTTGTTATTACGAATGCTACGATAAACCATTGCATGAATAATTTCATTATATTGATTTCATTATTAAGACGATTTTGTTTTAGTTCTTCCTCTCAAAACACAATCGATAATAGAAAAGCCATGATAAACAGGAAATTCTCCACCTGGACAAGCGCTAACAGAAAATTGTTCAAGCTCTAACCATTCTCTTTCGCGTTCTTTTTCCAATAGCTTCTTTTTTATTTTCTGTCTTATATATTCTTTTGAAATACAATTGATCGGAGAAGTACTTCCAACAAAAAGATCATCTGTTGTACATCCACTCGTTGTATGATGCGTAAATAAAATAGCGCTTATTACGATAGCGAAGAAAATAAAGTGTTTAAACATAAGGTATTTATTGTCGTTTGTTTCTGACGAGCTTTTATAAGTCATTTCTGTTGAATAAATCAATATGTGTTATTTTATGTTGGTAAAATACAACAAATTGTATGATAACGTTACTGTACTTTGGCACTCTGTATCTAAAGATGGCGATAGATAGTTCAAAGTGCTTGAAAATAAAAGATATCTTTTGAGAAGCACTTTTCATCAAGTTATGGAATGAATAGATCAAAGTTTATGGTAATTTTGTATACTCTATGATAACTTTGTATAAGATCTCAATTTCATGATCAAGTTTCTCAAGTTCTTTCTTGTTTTTAACTATACGCTCTTGATATGTCTCTATGTGTTTCATAAGGTTTGAGAGATGTGTATGCTCATGAGAGTGTTTTGCTTCATTCACATGTCGCATTGCATCTATTTCTAATTCTATAAGGGTGCACAGAGTATTAAATACATGATGTCGTTTTTTGATTATATTTTGCCATTTTTTTATTATATTGACATGTTTTTCATAGAGCGGTTGCGATAACTGCCGCTTGTTTTCCAAAAAAAATGTTTTTTCTATCCAGAGAATTTGGTAGAATTTTTCTTCCCACCAGCGACTTCCATTAACAAGGAAAATGCGGAAAAATCTCTCTCTTTCTGTAATCTCTTTTGAAGAGAATACTTCATTCGAATGAGTATATCCCTTTGAAGAATAAAAAAGATGCGTTGTTAAAAGAGCGATAATTAAGACGCTTCTCAATAAAGACTGTTTAATTAACATTGTTTTTATACCCTCTTTGTGCCTGATTATAGTCATTGTGAGGGGGGCTTAATGGTTCTTTAGAAGTATTTTGAAAGGCGTTTTATGATCCGTTTAAAGATTTTTTAAATACTGCTTCCATTTTTCAAAAGTGCTATATCTTACAGGTGGTTTTACATTTTCTTTGGGCATCATTTTAAGGTATACCTCTCTAGCCATAACGCACATTGTTGCTGTGTTTCTAAAACGAGTGAGTTCATTGCCTATGATGAGCTGCTCTGTCTGAAGAGTTTGTTCTTTTCGACTAATGCCATTGGGAGAATCCAAAAATTTTTCTGCGTACGCAAACATTGGATCATCAAAGTTTGTTTCAAATTTTGCTTTGAGGAAAATATTTTCTATATAATCCCAATCTTTCCTGTATTTCATCCCGTTAGCTTTAAAATCCTTCAGTCTTGTTGGTAAGTCGTTAAATGTAAGTGTGGGCATCGTTTTATCATCTTGCCATAAATCAAAAAAGCGTCCACAAAAAACAAGCAATATGTGATAATGTCTTAAAATATTGAATTCTGGAGGATTATTGGGCAATATTATTAAATATTTCCAAAATTGACTTTTGTCATGGGGTATACTTACAGTTTTTTCCATATACGCTTTTAAATATTCTACCTCTTTTTTTGCTTTTTCTAATTTCTGAGAATATTCTAAATGAGTGTAATTTTCATGGACATATTTTTGGTAAACCTTATCGTATTCAGCAAGGTCGCTTACTTGAGTACAACCCAATAATATGAATACAGAAAAAAACGTTATAAATATTATGACGTACGTTCTGAATAATAATTTCATCATTTTAACTTTTAATGATTATCATGAATATTTAATTGATTTCTGTTAAATAAATCAATGTGTGTTATTTTTGTGTTGAAAATATACGTAAAAACGTATTTAATAAAAATGGTTATAATGATCATAATGTGTATAAGTAAAGGTGTGGTACTGGCTAAAACCCCGCATATGTGGGGTTTTAGCTTATTGGAGGAGGTATGACAGCAGAAAGTATAAGGGGATCTGTAGCCAAAATGGTTGTCCTAAGGTGGGGAGAGTAGGCAATATCCAAAATACTCCAAATGAAATATACTTGTTGTTGTACATTCACGCACTTGTTTTAATAAAGATATCTCGCTCTAAGCTCATTTCACACCCATTTCATGCCTGGCGTTCGTAAATTTCATACTGGCACCTGTGAATAATATCGTGAGGGGTATAACGATAAAGCCCCGTAGATTATAAAGTCCGTAGATTATACCCCCCAGAGATTATAAACATTGCGCACCCTATCTTTACTTTATGAAAAAGTAAGTTGGTACTATTGGGGGCCGTTGCAAAAATTGCGGCATGGGCTGTAGCTCTTGAGACGATTCATAATCTCGTTTATTGGGAGGCTTTTTACGAAGAGATATGCTTTTCTTGGAAAGTTTCTCGCTATACGGATCTTTCTGCTTGTGAAGTGTAAGCGAAGAGGGGTGATTAATTTCAATAGAACAGAGGGAGAGAGCTTTTCGCTTTTGGGGCTCTTATGCAAGAGGAATAACGCTATCCGTATCAATCAAAGTATTCGTATAAAAAAGATGCGTGTTGAAAGAGGGAGGCTTAGAGCACGTGGAAAACCATAGTGTATAAAATTGGTAATGAGGGATCTTCTTTGAAAAGGCGGGCTCTCAATTTTCTGCCATATGGGATGTCTAGTATATAGGATGTCTAGTATATGGGATGTCTAGTATATGGGATGTTTACCATATGGGATGTTTGGCATATGCGAGCGTGGGGTGGCTTAGTGAAAGCTTTATTGAGGGGGATTTTATCACTGTTTGTTTTTTGCTTTTGGTAAGGGGTGGGGAGAATGGGAAAGGAATTGAGTTGAGAGGAGGTTCTGGAAATGGCTCTGTTAGATCTGTTGTAAATGACGAATAAGATCGATGAAGCTTATTCTAATTTCTAGAGGGAATGCTTGTGTTGCTTGAGATGGATAGAGAGGCTAGAAAGATAAGATTATTCGTTTTGGGTCGGATAAAGGTATCAATGGGATATGTTCAAACAATGAGTTTATAATAATTCATTATTGAGATTCAATTTGAATTTCAATGAGAGCCTGAAATAGTGTGAGATGTTCTTAGTTCTCTTATTCAAACGCTCTTATATTGAATCAAGTAAAATCGTTTGTTTGCATATTACAAACAGGGTGAGCTTGTGGGGAAAAATATTCAAGAAATAAAATATTGAAAAAATAAAAATGCTTATATCGTCTCAAGTGCCAAGAGCTGTTGCAATAGTGAGGCTTGGCAAAGAGAAGGAGTAAAGGGGGGCAATCTTACAGAAATGAAAGAGAGGGAGGGGCAAGGAAAGAGGGGAAACCAATAGGAGAGGGACTATTCTTTGGGGGGCGGTCAATTTCAAAAGCCGTTCGTAAAGTATTTTAGAGATTAAGCGTGTTATTGAGGCCATTGATTTTGAAGCTATTGAAACGCATAGTTTAAAGGATGGAGGATTTGATGAAGCTGATGGAGGTTGGGGGAAAAGATTTAGGCTTATAGGGAAGACTTATAAGGGCAAAAAGAGAGAGGCAAAAGAAGAATAAAATGGTGCTGCGAGAGAGGATTGAACTCTCGACCTCTCCCTTACCAAGGGAGTGCTCTACCACTGAGCTACCGCAGCCCTTTTCAATCTTTGCGCTGTCTTGTGCCATATTGTCAGAAAATAGGCAAGAGAACATTTGTATATTCTTGCAAGAAAACGTATCTTATGTCATGACATATGCTTCTTATATGCTTAAATATCTAAATGAGTTGCTTGGATAGAAGCTCAACACTGTTTAAAAGGTTGCGCAATGACACAAATGCATCAAAAACAAAAACAAAATGAAATTAATCATCAAGATGAAAAAGCAAAACGACGTCAAGAAAGATTGGCACAACAATTGCGTCAAAACCTGAAACGTCGAAAAGAGCAAAGCCGAAAAAGAGCACAACCAGAGCTCTAAAATGCAAAAAAATGTTTTTTAGTAAATTTTTGCAACCAAACTTCTCAATAATTTGTTCTCATAGTTAGAATGCGTTCTAAAACGATTAATAAAGCATAACTTCCCGAAGGGGGACAATCCTTTGGAAGGGCAGGCACAAAGGAAAAGAGGGAAAACACGATGGATTCTATTCAAATTGTTGGGGGAGAAAAACTTAAAGGAACAATTCCTATTTCTGGGGCAAAAAATGCTGCATTGCCTCTTATGATTGCGGCGCTTTTGACAGAAGAAACGCTCACTTTAGAAAATATTCCGCATCTGGCCGATGTTGAATTGCTTATTCGTATTCTCAATAATCATGGTGTTGGATATGCCGTTGATGGACAAGAGTTTAACGATGAATGCGTGAATTCAAGAACAATTCATTTTACGGCGCAAAAAATAGCTACAACACGGGCACCATACGAACTGGTGAAAAAAATGCGTGCAAGCTTTTGGGTTATTGGACCTCTGCTTGCACGATGCGCAGAGGCTTATGTTTCGCTTCCTGGAGGATGTGCTATCGGGACAAGACCTGTCGATTTTATCCTTGAGGGACTTAAAACTTTAGGCGCACAGATTACTATCGAAAATGGATATGTTCATGCAAAAGCGCCAAGGGGGTTAAAAGGTGCTTGCTATCGTTTCCCTAAAGTCACTGTTGGTGGAACCCATGTGCTGCTGATGGCGGCGACAATGGCAAAGGGAACAACCACTCTTGAGAATGCGGCTTGTGAACCAGAAGTGACAAACCTTATTCGAACCCTGAATACTATGGGGGCTCAAATAACCGGTGAAGGAACAACAACGCTTACAATTGAAGGGGTTAAAAAACTCAACGGTGCTAGAGTACGCGTTATTGCTGATCGAATCGAAGCGGGAACATATGCAATGGCTGTTGCTATGACGGGAGGAGATGTCTTTCTTAAAAATGCAAATCCTAATCATCTCACAAAAGTGCTTAAGGTGCTGCAAAAAACAGGACTCGAGATTCAAATAGAACCTCAAGGAATTCATATTAAGCGAAATCCAAAGAACACCAAAATTATGCCCGTTGATATTAAAACAGGACCTTATCCTGCTTTTCCAACCGATCTCCAAGCGCAATTCATGGCGCTCATGACACGGGCTGAAGGAATCGCGCATATTACAGAGACAGTTTTCGAAAATCGTTTTATGCATGTTCAAGAACTCAATCGCTTAGGAGCACAGATAAAGCTTGATGGGCAGACGGCAACCGTTTATGGAACAGAGCATTTGCAAGGGGCTCCCGTTATGGCGACGGATTTGCGTGCTTCTGTTTCTCTTGTGATTGCAGCATTGGCGGCAAAGGGAGAAACAAACGTCAATCG
>NZ_JBHIQN010000010.1:60314-68719 GCF_042196525.1 Bartonella sp. AC62GZZY | reverse complement strand
GGGTTGTTAATCCTCTCAATAAACGTGGGTTTTATCTCATGGTTTTTACGAGCGAGCATAAGAGTTTGAGAGGCGGGTGGGGTTCATAAAACAAACAAATAGAGACTTGTATCATTGTTTTCAGTGTCGTTTACGGCGCTTATGACACGGGTTGAGGGAACCGCGCGGATTACAGAGACGATTTTTGAAAATCGTTTTATGCATGTTCAAGAATTCAATCGTTTGAGGGCGCAAATAAAGCTTGATGGGCGAGAGGGCAACCGTCTCGTGGAACAGAGCATTTGCAAGCGGCTCCTGTCATGGCGACGGATTTGCGTGCTTCTGTTTCTCTTGTGATTGCAGCATTGGCGGCAAAGGGAGAAACAAACGTCAATCGTGTCTATCATCTTGATCGTGGATTTGAGAGATTAGAAGAAAAATTAGCTCGTTGTGGCGCAAAAATCCAACGCATCACAGTGTAAAGCTTTCAAAGATATGCTCCAAAGAATGGCTTTGGGAGGGGGCGATATATTTTTAGGTGTGCTTTTTGGAAGCTTGATCTCAAGAATCAAGGGTTGTTAATCCTCTCAATAAACGTGGGTTTTATCTCATGGTTTTTACGAGCGAGCATAAGAGTTTGAGAGGCGGGGGTGGGGTTCATAAAACAAACACTGTTTTTAAATTTTATTGCCAATTTCCTGAAATTACTTTATACCTTAAAGGGTGACTTTGGTCGTCTACGCAGCGATCAGTAGGGTCTGAAAGCCCTAAAGTTCGATCATAAAATGAACCTACTCTTGTAGGTATCCCGGAATTCCGGGAGTTTTTGCCATGTCCAGGTGCTCTCTAGCACTAAAAGCAAAAAAAGCTGATTCGAACTCAGTACTTTCAGACTCCCGGAATACCAATGCGAGGGCGCTCGCACTCGGCAGGGGAGCTTGAAGTGAAAGCTAAAAATCCACATTTTAACGATATTTCGATTGGCAAAAAAATTCGCTTGAAAAGAACAATGATCGGAATGTCGCAAAAGAAATTAGGCAGCCAGTTAGGAGTAACCTTTCAACAAATCCAAAAATATGAAAAAGGCTTCAATCGTATAGGCGCAGGGCGTTTACAAGAAATTGCCGATATTCTTAATGTTCCCATTTCCTTTTTTTATTCTGGTCTCTCAACAAAAGAAGACGTCTTGTATCCTTATGATGATGAGATCTCAAGCAAAGAAGAATACATTCTTTTGAAAAGTTTTAGAGAGCTCAAACCTCAAAAACAGAAAGCATTTTTGTGTTTGATTATCTCATGAGATAAAAACACTGTTTTAAATTTTATTGCCAATTTCCTGAAATTACTTTATACCTTGAAGGGTAACTTTGGTCGTCTACGCAGCGATCAGTAGGGTCTGAAAGCCCTAAAATCCGAGTGTAAAAATGAACCTACTCTTGTGGGTGTCCCGGGATTCCGGGAGTTTTGCTATGTTTACCTTATCCTTCTTTGATTTCCTCCCGCTCTACGCTCTAAAGGATGCATATTCCTGACTTAAAAGGGCTGTTCTGTAAACAGTCCGGCTTCTGTTGGCGGGGTTTTGACCTACTCCTGACCCATTCATGTGGTTCACTTTAAAAAGGCGTGACGGGTAAGCCATGCCCATTTATTACACACTCTAAAAACACTTAATATGGAAAGTTTTACATGCCTTATATCACGGCTCTAAACAACAAGGTTTTACGGCACAACATGATAAACCGCGCTTTTTTTCAGTGAACACTAATGCGTATTGTTATTGGTTTTTTTTCTGTTAAGAAGCGTATACAGTGTCGTAAAAGAGTTAAGTAAGAAATTTAAATAGCGCGTGAAGCATCAAAGAAACTTTGGAAAAATTCTTGAAAAAATTAGTTTAGAGGAGCTTTTTATAAAAGCCCGTCTTAGAGAGGCAGATAAGTCTTTCATCTTAAGATGGTTTGCTTTACGTTTCAAAACTTGATAAAAATTCAAAAATTTCGAAAAAATAGGAAGAGAAGCTTTTTCTGGTATGCAGGGGGGAAAATGGTCAATAAATTAGACAAAAAACAGATTATATTTTTAGCATTGCCACTCATCTTTTCAATCATTGTAGCTTTTTTGGTCAATATAACCATCAATAACATTACAGAAAATGGAACGACGCCTGATGCTTATTGGTTTGTAAGATCAAAGCCACTGGATATTTTAATCCTTATTGCACTTTCATGTTCTTCATTCATCTTATTACAAAAAAGGCATACCAGAAAAAATATCATTATTTCATCTATGATCATCTTTGGTTTGTTTGCAACTTATTATAGTGCAAATGAATATATCAGACTTAGTCCCTATGTAGGTCAAGATAATATGACATGGGCGGATGTTCTTCCTTTCTTTGATAGGATGGTTTTATGGGGTGTTGTTATTGGCGTTATTATCCTTGGTTACACGATAAAACTATCATTACCTAAAGCTTCACCTTTGAAAATTTCAAAAAATACGATCTTTGGTGGTGTTCAATGGATGAGTATGAAAAAGATTGAAGAGATTTTTCCTCGTGATGGCGAAGTCGTCATAGGAGAGCGCTATAGAGTCGACAAAGATATTGTTAAAGATGTCCCTTTTAATCCTAAAGACAAAACAACATGGGGAAAAGGTGGTAGACAGCCATTGTTGACATACAAACTTAATTTTGATTCAACTCATATGTTATTTTTTGCTGGTTCTGGTGGTTATAAAACAACCAGTAATGTTATTCCAACTTGTCTCAAATATTCCGGTCCACTGGTCGTTTTTGACCCTTCAACTGAAATCGCTCCAATGGTAAAAAAAACAAGGCAGCTGTCAAACAGAAAAGTATACGTTCTTGACCCCCATGGTTCTTTAACAGAAACTTTTAATCCTTTAGATTGGCTGTTAGATGAAAATCTCCCCCTTTATGAAAGAGAAGCGGGTGTGGTTGAAGTTGCTAGACTCCTTCTTTCTGAAAACGACAAATCAACTTCGACAGACCAATTCTTTGTATCACACGCACATAATTTGTTAACAGGAATACTTGCGCATGTGGTCTTTTCTGATGAATACACATTAAAGGAAAAAAACTTAAAAACCCTTCATACGATCATGTCAATGCCAGAACCATCCGTGATTGGAAAATTGCAATCTATACGATCAAATTCTCCATCCCAATTTATTCGTGAAACCCTTGGGGTGTTTACAAATATGGCTGAACAAACTTTCTCAGATGTCTATTCTACTGCTGCAAAAGATATACAATGGCTTTCCCTCTCTAATTATGCAGATCTTATCAGTGGGTATGACTTTAAAACTACCGATATAACAAAGGGAAATATTGATATTTTTCTAAATATCCCCTCAAAAATTTTAAAATCTTATCCAGGTGTTGGGCGTGTCCTTGTTGGCTCTTTTCTCAGAGCTATGGAGGCTGCTAATGGTAATTATGCAAAAAGAGTGCTCTTTATTTTAGATAATGCTGATCTTTTAAGATATATGAACATTTTAGAAGAAGCACGTGATCGTGGACGCAAATATGGCATATCTCTCATGCTTTTTTACGAGTCTGTAGAGCAAATAGAACGTTATTTCGGTTCGTTAGGCGTTATGACGTGGTTTGAAAATTGTGCTTTTGTAAGCTATGCCGCAATAAAAGATATTAAAACTGCTGAAAATATATCTAAGGCATGTGGTCAAATGACCATTGAAGTGAAAGATTCAAGCATAACTCTGGGAACATCAGGTATAGAAGGAACAGAGCATTTAAGTTTGCAACAAAGACCCTTAATATATCCACATGAAATAACACAAGAAATGAGAAAAGACGAACAGATTATTCTCGTGCAAGGAGAGCTCCCTATCCGTTGTGGACGCTCTATCTATTTTAGACGTAAGGATTTAACAGCTCTTACTAATGAAAATAGCTTTTCTTCTTAATAAAGCACTTGTTTTTTAGTTAAAATGAATAAAATATTGTTGTATTTTTGGATGATATAATTAGAGATAAATTATTTTTATAGTACATTTTTATAATATAGTGGCTTGAAAATGGTTTATAATACAGTGGCTTGAAAATGGGGAAGTCATGAGCGATCTTTCTGCTAAGAATACAAACACCAAAAAAATCAAGACATAAAAAAGAGTATCTTATCAATTATAATGCGTGGGGTGTTCAAGATAATACGTAGAATATTGGCTGTGATATTTAAAAGTTACTTTACGCAATCTTCCTTATTTTATTATTCATTCGTAAACCAGTTTTTGCCTTCTTAAACTTCTTTTCTGGTGGAATAGCTTTATTCCTATTCTTTCTTTTTTGGGGATACACAGTGAGAGTTGCACCCTATGAACGCCAAACTGCAATGGTCATTGGGGGGTATCATCGTGATATTTCTTTGCTTGTTTGCTAATGATGCCTATGAAAGGTTTTTACTACGTCTAGCATCTCCTGATTATGATCTTATACTTATCTTTCAATAAATAGAGCTCACTTCGTTCACACATAATTTAATCAAAAAGAGAGGTTATCTGCCTCTGATAAAAATACAAATAAAGACTGTTTTAAATTTTATTGCTAATTTCCTGAAATTACTTTATACCTTAAAAGGTGACTTTGGTCGTCTACGCAGCGATCAGTAGGGTCTGAAAGCCCTAAAGTTCGATCATAAAATGAACCTACTCTTGTAGGTATCCCGGAATTCCGGGAGTTTTTGCCATGTCCAGGTGCTCTCTAGCACTAAAAGCAAAAAAAGCTGATTCGAACTCAGTACTTTCAGACTCCCGGAATACCAATGCGAGGGCGCTCGCACTCGGCAGGGGAGCTTGAAGTGAAAGCTAAAAATCCACATTTTAACGATATTTCGATTGGCAAAAAAATTCGCTTGAAAAGAACAATGATCGGAATGTCGCAAAAGAAATTAGGCAGCCAGTTAGGAGTAACCTTTCAACAAATCCAAAAATATGAAAAAGGCTTCAATCGTATAGGGGCGGGGCGTTTACAAGAAATTGCCGATATTCTTAATGTTCCCATTTCCTTTTTTTACTCCGATCTCTCAACAAAAGAAGACGTCTTGTATCCTTATGATGATGAGATCTCAAGCAAAGAAGAATGTATTCTTTTGAAAAGTTTTAGAGAGCTCAAACCTCAAAAACAGCAAGCAATTTTAAGATTAAATTTTCGTTAGAATCAAAAAAAGACTAAAGAGGCTCTTGCTAAATAATAAATTATTATATAAAGCTTTTTTTAGAGAAGGGGGTTAACATTTCTCCTCCCCCCCCCCGCAGAAATGTCGAAATAAAACCTCCTTCTCATCGTTTTAAAAATCACGAAAAATTTTATCCTTTATCCTTTATTTTTTTAAAAAGAGTGACTTATTTGTGCTAGAAAAGTTGCTGTATTAGGTAAATTGGAGGGCGGGGTGTTTTTAGTAGGAATTTGGGAAGGGCTGGAAAAATCGTCTTGCCAAATAGAGTTCTCAAAAGGAAATCTTGGAAAGAAACTATCAAAGGGGCGGCTTAAAAGAAGCTACCAAAAATCCGGAACTTCAGGCTTTAAATGAGGACCAATCCGTACCGCCGAGACCTTTTCTGCTAAACCGGTGCGATCTGAAATCTCAACCGCTAAACCACAAAGGGTGGCAGGACCGCACGCCGGTTCAAAACGGTCTTGCTTCGTCTTATAAAGAAAACGGTGTAAGGGTTCTTCTTTATCCATTCCAAGAGATGAGTTATAATCTCCACACATGCCTGCATCTGTTAAATAGGCGCTCCCACCTTCTAAGATTTGCGCGTCAGCCGTGGGAATATGCGTATGGGTGCCAACGATAACACTCACACGACCATCAAGAAAATGACCAAAACATTGCTTCTCGCTTGTCGTTTCTGCGTGAAAGTCAAAAATAATCGTATCGGCTTGCTCCATCAACGAACAGGCAAGCAGAATATTTTCCGCTGTTTCAAATGGATCTTCTACTTTACACGGCATAAAAACGTTGCCCAACAGATTGGCGACAAGAACACGGGCGCCATTTTTTGCCGTAAAAACACCAGAACCTTTTCCGGGAGTTTCTTTCGAAAAATTGGCAGGGCGTAAAAAACGATCACTCTCATGGGCATATTGCAATGCTTCTTTGTGAGAAAAAGCATGATTACCTGTGGTGACAACATCAACACCGGTTATCAAAAGATCTTGATACGTTTCTTGTGTAAGACCAAAACCACCAGAGGCATTTTCACCATTTACCACAACAAAATCAAGCTGCCATTTCTCAATCAGTTGAGGAAGGTATTCAAAAACAGCTTTACAGCCTGTGCTACCAACAATGTCACCTAAAAATAAAAAACGCATAGGCGCTTTAATCACATTTTAACATTTTAAGAAACCTTTTTCTGTAAAAATTCCTTGTACCTGTAGATCATGTTCTGCTGCGGGAATAGAGGAAACCTCCTGACATGAAAACCCTATGCCCCATAATATCATTTGATGCCCTTGTTTTTCAAGAGCTTCAACAGCACGGTCATAATATCCTCCTCCATAGCCAAGACGGTGACATTGACGATCAAACGCAGAAAGCGGAACAATAATATTATTGGGGGCAACAACGTCATTGTCTGCACTGGGACCAAAGGTGCCAAAACGCATGGGCTCTAAAATCGTGCTGGGCGAAAATGTACGGAAAATCATGGTGGTGGAATTAAGAACTGCTGGTAAGGCTAAATGCCCACCGCGTAACGCTACAGCATCCAGTAAAGGACGCGGATCAATTTCCGATTTAATGGGCCAATAGCCTGCTAAAATGAGGCGTGAAAAATCGGTTCCCTTCTTTTCGAGGTATTCAATAAAGTGGCAACAAGCACGCTGCGAAAAGAGTGCGCGCTCTTCTGTTAAAAGAGCATCACGACGCGATAAACCGCTTTTGCGTTGCTGTGTGCGAAGGGATGAAGCAGATTCACAGAGGGGATTGTTTGTCATTGTCTCGTCAATTATTTTATAAGATGCTGGTATTTTATCCATTGTTGGCGTTTTGTAAATCTCTGTATGGATAAGAGCTGTGCTCATGAAAAAAAGCATGAAAAAAGTGTGTGCTCTTTAGGGGGTATCTTGGTGCAATAAGCCGCTTTTGCGTTGCTGTGTGCGAAGGGATGAAGCAGATTTATAGAGGGGATTGTTTGTCATTGTCTCGTCAATTATTTTATAAGATGCTGGTATTTTATCCATTGTTGGCGTTTTGTAAATCTCTGTATGGATAAGAGCTGTGCTCATGAAAAAAAGCATGAAAAAAGTGTGTGCTCTTTAGGGGGTATCTTGGTGCAATAAGCCGCTTTTGCGTTGCTGTGTGCGAAGGGATGAAGCAGATTTATAGAGGGGATTATTTGGAAGTGCTGTCTGTTTTATAAAATGAAGCCTATCGTAATTTTTATTTCTTGAAAAGAGTATCGTCATTGGTCTTATGTAAAAAGATGCTCTCAATTTTAGCTGGAAAAATTTTTATGCAAAAAAGTTAATACAAATAAAGGGTGATCCACAACAGCCGATGGAAAAAGCTGATCCCGGGAACCTATACAAATAGGTGGGCGCCATATGAAAAAGCCCACGGGCTTGATCAGGGACAGCTCCCTTGGAGATCATTAAGGTCTCAGGAATACGTTATTTCCTGTCGAGAAGCGCAGAACACCCTCCTTAATATAAAATAATTTCAGAGCTTCTGCTAGAGATAAAATAACCTCGCCCTCTTCTTTTTCATAACGTTTTTCAGGAGAGTTTTTAGAACCTTGCTGGTGGTTGCTCGAAATGGCTGTATGATGGATGGCTTATTCAAAGTAAAAAAGCAAAAAATATGAGTGAGGGTGGGTGATTGAGTGACGCAGAACGATTTATTGGCAATGGCTCTTTTGGAACAATGCTTGATTTTTATGTTTCGCAGGAATGCTTGGAGGAGTTTTGAAGGGAAATATTTCTTATTCAAAAGGATGTTGGTTGAACTGGTGTTGCACCTTTGAAGTTTTTACTTTGTGAAGCCATATTTCAGGGCTATTTTATCAACTTTGAGGGGGGAGGAGAGCCGATACGGTATGTGCTGCTATGGTTGAAGTTCATAAAAATAAAAAACAGACGATGATAGTTTATCAGAGGCGCTAAGCGATGTTTTAAGATTTTTTCAAAAAGTATTTTTTGAGCTTCGTGTTTACAAATTTTTTTATCCATGATGGAAGGTGTGAAAAGAAGAAACGGCGTGAAGAGGACTCAAGCGTGGAGCGTTTGCTTGCTATGAGAAGAAATGCTGTAGGGGGTATATTGGAAGTGTTTGGACGCTGCTTGCAATACAAAAAAGGTCAAAATTCAAAAAAAGCACTGTGAATTGTGTGGGGGGATGTGTGGTTATAAGCAGGGGGCTTTTAGTTTATTGAGTGGAATG
>NZ_JBHIQN010000010.1:16548-60214 GCF_042196525.1 Bartonella sp. AC62GZZY | reverse complement strand
AATGGTTTCAAAGAGCTTGTGGTGATTGTTCGTCTAACAGAGCTTGCACGCGCTTTTGAATCCTGCGCATTTGTGGAGTGTAATCCAATGCTGTTTCATCAATCTTAAGAGCCAAGTTTGGGACGCTCTGTTGCTTCCATGGTAATGGCTAAGTTTCAAAAAAAGCACTGTGAATTGTGTGGGGGGATGTGTGGTTATAAGCAGGGGGCTTTTAGTTTATTGAGTGGAATGTGAAGCCGGCTTGCGTCTTATCTAGATTTGAAAGGATGTCGTAAAGTGTCTCGTTCTTGAATGGTTTCAAAGAGCTTGTGGTGATTGTTCGTCTAACAGAGCTTGCACGCGCTTTTGAATCCTGCGCATTTGTGGATAGTAAACCAATGCTGTTTTATAAGCTTTAAGAGCAAGTTTGGGACGCTCCGTTGCTTCCATGACAACGCCAAGTTCAAAAAAAGCACTATAATTGCGCGGCTCAAGTTCAAGAGCGTGGTTGAGATCAAGCATGGCAAGCTTGAAATCGTTCAGTTGAATGTGAATCCAAGCGCGTCTTATCCAAGCTTCAGCATGAGTAGGCAAAAGTGCAAGAGCATTATCAATATAATCAAGCGCAAGTCCATAATCGTCGCTGTTGAGTGCATTTTCAGCCCATGACATCAAAAGATCGATCGTCTCGCTCCCTGATTGGGACCATAAATGTTGAAGTTGTTGACTGATCTTTTTCGCTTTAGCAACATCAGCACAATATTTCAATTCTTTGAGTAAACGTGAAATTTCTGCTTCTTTGCGCTGCTTAACTCTGTCAACATGGGAAAGCTGCTCTTTGTCAAGATCTTCAAGAATAACCGCCGAGGAATCAGAATCGGAGGGCGTTGAGGAAGGGGGAGGAGAATTGGGAATAAGATCATCTAACGGTAAAAGCGATTGTGGAGAAGGCCGATCTTCAGGAAGAGAAGGAGGATTTTGCCCATAGCTCGAGGGAACAAAACAAAAAACGCCAACAAAAGAAAGAAAAAACGCGCGCTGGAAAATACAGAAAAAACGCAACTGGAAAAATCGAAAGGCTTTTAAAAAAATAGAAGAATCCATAAAAACAAGCCCCCAAAAGATAAATCACCAAATATTATCAAATACTAGACTTGTAATCAACGGACTTATAACAAAAAAACTCAAGAAAAAAAATTTTAAGCCTACAATTAAAGTAGGCATAAAAACATTGATCCTAAAGAAATTATCCCTAAAAGAATTAGCCCTGACGTGCTCTAAAACGTGGATTCGTTTTATTAAGAATATAAACACGACCCTTACGACGCACCAAACGATTGTTACGGTGGCGCTCTTTTAGTGCTTTAAGCGAATTTTTAATTTTCATCATATTCACCGTTTAAATAGTTTACGTAACACAATACTATAACACAATATTAAAACACGAAAATACAATATTACAACCCCAATAGACTGCTCACTTTAATGAGCATTGCATTGCGATATCGTACTTGCATCATAACATCACACGATACACTTTTTCACTGTGATCACAAAAAGAAAAGCGCACTCTTAAGGTACGCATTAATACACTTCATTAGCACAACGATAAGTGAAAATTGCAAAAAAGTAGGAGAAATCTAACAAGAAGTCTTATTCTTGTCAAGGGTATATCCCTTACAAATTCCTATAGTGTGTTAACGGTTGGCCTTGAAGGTAAAAATTTTCTCGTAAAAAGAAGGACACCAAAAAGCACAAAGAGTGGAAAAAAGTAAAAGCTTCCTATTTGTGAGAAAATAATCCTGTTTTTTCGTAAAATATCATCGTTAAGTAAGGCTCATGTAAAATTTATAACATGAGGTGTTTTTTATTCGTGTGTGAGGATATTCTTAAGGCTTATTCTTAAAACCTAAAAAATAAACCGCATGATGATGACAAAGATGATGAATTGATAAGGATAAATTTCTATTGTTCAGAGAAAACATAGTAAAATAAGAGTTTTGCATAGTCTTAAGGTTTTCTCATTGCAAATTTGTGTAGCTTTAAGCATAGCATTCGCTTCTTGCATATCACAAGCGGGATTGATCTATGGTAAAGATACTTGAAGATAAGGAATAAAACGGTCTTTTATGAATGCTTTCAAATGCTAAGAGTGTTGTAACATTGGGGGGTGGCAAAGCGGTGTGATGGCGTTGGTGTTTACGCTTCATAAGTTTAAAGAGGGTGGTGCACTATAAATGTTTAAGCTATTATCGAGAGCTTTATGCTCTATGACGGGGGCTGCTGTTGTGAAGTGGTGGGGCATGTGAATTGGCAAAATGTTTCTTTAAAATAAGCGCGTGTTAAAACAAGTGCGTAAATTGGCAACACAAGTGTCTTCTGTTTGAGGCTTTTTATTTTACGTGAGGGGTGAGAGGATATTTGGTTTGGGAATGGATAAGCTTAGTGCTGTAATCATATCCTGTAATTATATCTTTGATGTGGAGATCAGGGACGGAGCGGAGCGCTCGGTACTTTTAATGAGGGATTAAATCTGTGTGGTTAGAGTGAAAGATTATGCATAAATTTCTCTTTTAAGGTAATAGTTTATGATTCTTTGCAACCCAATTATTTCTACGTGGGTGGAGTGCTGGATATTGTCGAGCAGATGGGGAATTCAAATTATCCAATAAGGGAGCCAGTATACTGAGAATACACTTTGGCTCTTGAATGTGGATAGTTTGAATCCTTTTTAATATCCATGTTGCAGAAAAAATTTGACCTTCCCAAGGGTGGTCTATGATGATGTTTATTGAAAGAGTGAAAGCTTCACATTGTCTGGCGATAGACGTAATAAAAGTATGTCATAATACCAATTTATATACATGTTGCAAATGCCAAAGAGAGCTGACGTAATGATCATTGGTATCCCGATCAATAGGGGCAGTGTTTCTCTTCCTCCTGTGAGGTATATTAGACAAAGAATTCCTGTCATTAATAAAAAGCCTATCGACAGGATTTTCGTTACGAAAACAATGGGTTTACGAAAAGTTAAAAGAAAAAGGAACAACATATGTCTAAATGGACCCCCTTTACGTTTTTGGGGAAGAACAGACTGTACCTCATTTAAAGTTTTATTATTGTTAGAAATGAAGTGTTTTTTGCCACAATAAGCGTTTTAAAGGCAATGATAGTGTTAAAATGATCGTATTAAAAAGTATAGTTTAGCTTTATCAGGATAATAAAATAAACATTTATATTTATAAATTATTAGGTGCTCTTGAAAGAAGCTTGGATTGAGAAAAATTGTGGGAACTTCATGAAGCGCTGGTCTGTTGGGGGGGGACGAATGTCATTGCTGAGCAGGATTAGAGAGTTACAGACAATCTCTTATGGGTGGTTAAGAATATGCGTAAACAAAGTGCGTTTACGATAAGGGGAGTTCATAAAGAATTGTGCGAGATGCAATAAAATCAATGCGCATTATACGGTGATGATGTGCCTTATAATTCATTGTCTTAACAGGATTAAAAGGTGGAAAAATTGATGCACTAAAAAAGGGGAGGATTTTGTGAGAGAAGAAAAATTGATCTGAAAAGAAGAAACTTAAGCCTTTGGGGAGAAGTTCAGGAAACCTTTTCGAGGAATGTGTTGGGGGAATTAATGAAAGAAGAAAATCTTCTATCCGTTGAAGGAAAAAGAGAGAGGAGAAAAAGAAGAAAGTTGCTATGCTGGAGAGGGCTATCGTCTGGCCGATATTGGGCCGAATTCTCGAGAGTTGTTTTGGGAGAGTAATACGTTTTACCTCTTTGCAGCAATTTTATGGAAAACAAAACGATGCTTTTGTGAAAAAATGAACATAAGAAGAGAAGCTAGAGACAATAAAAACGCAATCATGGGGATTGGTATCTATGGGGGTGCAATAAATCAGTCTATTTCTTAAAGGTTGGCATTAAAAGAAAAATGAAGGGGCTGCGTATGTTATGGGGAATATTTATGCTGTGGAAGGTGGAGGGGTGGTGAAGTTAGGGGCTGTGGATTGTTTTGAGCTGTGGGGGGATATTTTTGAGAAAAGGAAGGGGAGAAGAGCTAGGGGGTGGAGTTGAAGGGGGGGAGCGCTTGTTGTGCTGCTTGGATATCGGTGTGGAGTGAAGCTTTGTTTTTGAGGGCGGATGAGATGTTCGTGTAGGATGAAGCGGATTGGAGGAGGAAGAGGTGATGTTTTTAAAAGAGGCAGGGCTTGTAGGAGGGCTTCACGCCCTTTCAGGGGCAAATTAAAAGGTTAGGGGAGCGCTTTTGAAGCCGCTGGATATCGGTGTGGGGAAGAGGTTGTTTTTTCAGTTCATTTTGGAGAAAAGTGTGAAAAAGTATTTATATATATGTGGGCTTAAGATTTGTTGGCTGGTCCCAGTAATTGGATGATATGCCCCATTTTGCGGTTGGGGTGAACAGTGCTTTTGCCATATAAATGGATCGAGGTGCGCTCTTGTGTGAGGAAATATTTTAACGTGCTAAAATTGTTACCAATAAGATTGGTCATTTGGCAATCGCTGTGGCGATAGGGACTGCCTAAGGGAAGTCCGCAAATAGCGCGGATATGCTGTTCAAATTGTGAAGTTATGCATGCCTTTTGTGTCCAATGACCAGAATTATGGACACGCGGTGCTAATTCATTCACTAAAAGATGACCATTCGTTAAGACAAAAAATTCAATGCAAAGAACACCAACATAATTGAGGGCATCCATAACTGTTAAGCTGATTTCTTGTGCTGCTTTTTGCACCTCAGGTGGAATATGTGATGGAACAAAGGATTTATGAAGAATACCATTTTTGTGTTGATTTTCAGGGCAATCATAAAAAATATGTTCCCCTTGTTTTGTACGTGCCGAAAGAACCGAAATTTCCGATAAAAAAGGAACTATTTCTTCCAAAATACAAGGCTGTTCCTGAAAAGTCCTTAAGGCTTCGTCAAGGGTTTGTTCATCTGGGTGATCAAGCTTGATCTGGTTTTTTCCGTCATAACCAAAACGACGCGTCTTTAAAAGACCACGTCCGCCTAAGGTATCAAGAGCGGAAAGAAGAGAAGAAGAATTGTCAACAGCATGCCATAACGCGGTGCCAATCCCTTGATCACGCAAAAATTGCTTCTCAAAAAGTCGATCTTGCGTGATCTCTAATGCTTTGGAAGAAGGATAAACAGGCTTACTCTTTTCTACATATTGAACCGTTTGAAGCGAAAGATTTTCAAATTCATAGCTGACAACATCACACTGAGAAATAAAATGATCTAAAGCTGATATATCGTCATAGGAGGAAACAATATGGTTGTTTGCTGTTTGAGCGGCTGGGCAATTGGCTTCAGGGCAAAAAATAACGGTTCGAAATCCTAATTCTGCGGCCGCTATGGCGAGCATCCTTGCTAATTGGCCGCCCCCGATTAAACCAATGACGCTGCCTGGAGGTAACATGGTGAAGGGAGTGGTGTTGGCTAAGGAGGTGTTGGTTGAGGGGGTGGTGTTGGAGGGGGTGGTGTTGGCTGAGGGGGGAGTGGAAAACGGTGCCATTTTAAACCTCCGTTACAGGCGTTTGGGCGACATTGGCTGTTTGTTGTTGACGCCAATCTTGTAATCGTTGGGCGAGATCATGGTCATAAACGGCCATAACGGCCGCGGCTAAAAGTGCTGCATTAATTGCGCCTGCTTTGCCAATTGCTAATGTGCCAACGGGTATCCCTGCTGGCATTTGCACGATTGAAAGCAAAGAATCTTGACCAGAAAGAGAGTGAGAATGCACTGGAACGCCAAAAACAGGAAGAGGAGTAAGGGCTGCTAACATACCTGGAAGATGCGCTGCACCCCCTGCACCGGCAATTAAAACTTTAAACCCTGCTTCTTTTGCTTCTTTGGCAAATTGATAAAGGCGTTCAGGAGTTCGATGTGCTGAGACAATATGCGAACTATGAGAAATACCAAGATTCGTCAAAATATCTGCACTATGGCACATCGTTTGCCAATCCGATTGGCTCCCCATTAAAATCGCGACATCACATGATTTTTTCATCATTCTCTATCCTTTTCAAAGGTTCAATGCGATTCTTTATCATTATTTTTTTAAAGTTTTATATTCTTTTTGCAAAGCCAATTGATGACAGAGAAACAGTTATTTTTCAAATAAGGTGGAAAGCTAAAAATTTAAAGGGGATCTCGAGAGATGAAAAAATAAAGTATTGAAGGCATGAAGCACTTCTTGTGAGGGGGGAGGGGAATGCAACGGGGTGGTGTGGGACCCATGAGGCTGTTGAGCTTGCGGCATTGTCTTTTATTTAAGATAAGAGGGAAAAATGCATTGAGGAAAAGCCATTGATTATAAGTTTTTTAAAAAAATGTCTTATTTTTTATTTGCTAAAATAAACAAGATCACCATATGATATAAAATCTGTTGCAATTTGAAACATTACTTATGAGAAAAGAGATTTTTATGTCAAAAATGTGTTGCAAAATGAGGATATTCTTATGAGAAAAAAAGAGATGTATATCTCTCGATTTCAAAGCCTATTTATTTTGTTGTTCAAGTGATTCTTTTGTGAGTGGGGGATATAATCTTTATAGGGGATATAATCTTTATAATTGTCGATATATCTTTAACAATGGCCGATATAAGGGGAAGCGAATAATCAACGCTTTTGTGCTTTTAACGCTTTTGTTGAGATGTGCTTCTGAGCGATTATATCGTTCTTTGTTTTTTCACTTAAATATAATGGTAATATCAATCGCGAGTGACGAATTGTGAATAATAAATCCATGGTCTCTTTTTTGCCCAATTTTGTAATATGGTGAACGCTGAAATAAATAAGAGTTAAACAACGGATGTAAAGGAGATTTAAAAGCTATGTTTCTTCCATTTTTAATCGCTTTAGGTACTGCAGTAACGACTATGTGTGGTAAAAAAAATATAAGTTATGCTTTGTGGGCAATTTTATTCGTTGTCATTCTTCTCACTTTCAATCATCACGCAACTTCCACTTTAAATTTATCTTTTTGAGAGAATAGCCATGGAACATGTTGAACAAAAAAATCCTCACTTCGTTATCTTTATGAATACGCTAGGACTCTTTGGATTATCCGTTGTCTTGGTGGTGGCTTTTTATTATCAATTGGTAAAGTTTGAGTTACCTTGTCCCCTTTGTTTGCTGCAGCGCGTTGGATTGATGCTGGCAGGTTGTGGGTTCTTGCTCAATATTCACCATAAGGTGAAAAATACCCATTATGGTATGGTTATTCTCGGTTGTATGGTAACCAGTGCTGTGGCAGCACGCCAAGTGTTTTTGCATATCACACCTGATGATTTAGGATATGGTTCAACGTTCTTTGGATTGCATTTTTATACTTGGGCTTTCATTATTTCTGTCCTTTGTATCTTTGCTGTCTCATTTGTCATGATTTTAGGCGAATTGGCACACAAGTTCAAAGAATTTTCTCCTTTTCCAGTCTTGAGTAAAGCGGCAAGTTTCTTATTTGTATTTTTGATTGCGGCAAATTTGATTTCTACCATACTGGAATGTGGTGGTGGACAGTGTGCCGATGATCCTGTAAGGTATGAATTGTTATCAAATTGGTTCCCTTCATAGTCTTGAATTTTTTTAATAATCCCTCATTATAATTTTTATTGTTAAAAGAGGCGGAAATATTTAAGAAACCGCTTCTTTTTTATTTATTTGGAAGACATTTCAGAAAAATTGTTCGATAATCTGATCTTTTATACCAATGCTGGCTTTTATGAGCGATAGCGATTGATATTTTTTTAGCGAAGACTTGTACTGTGAACCTTTTATGCTGTCTTTTGAGAGAGATGAAGGGATTGATTGGCTTGGAGGAGTTTGTAGAAAAGCCCCAGATTGTTGAGCTGCGTGGGTTAAGAAGCCTCGTTTTTAAAGGTGCATTAACGATAAAAAATTTTTGTTCTTGATTTTTCTTAACATTGTGTTAAATAAAGTTTTGTATTCATTTTGGTGCTTCTAAAGCGTTTTTATTGCTTCTAGAGGGATTAATTTAAAATTTTGAAAGTTATGTGAATAATTTTCTGTAGAGGTTTGTTTATTAGAGGCAAACCTTTTTTTTTATCTAACGTTTAGATGTTTTCTCTCAGTGTGAAGCTTTTTTTTAGAAAAAGGTAAGCGGCTTGATGATGACTCTCTTATTTATTAATATATTGATTTATAATGATAAATAACCCTTTTAAAGTGAAGCGCGTTGCTGAATATAATAAAGTTGCTCATCACCAGTTCTCTTATATTGAATCAATTAAAATTACTTGCTTGTATATCATAAGTGAGTGGGCCATGTGGGTCAAAACTGTACAAGAAAGGCATGCCTTTAATGAAGTGTCTCTTGAACCGAAGGCTGTCTGCAACATTGGGAGCTGGCAGAGTTTTTGTGATGATGCCGGCTTGTTCTTCTATAAGCGTAAACTTGTTTTTCCATAAGCGTAAAGATAGGGGGGGCTGAATGGATTTTATATCCTTCATGGGAGCTTACCATTCCTTTACGGGTAGCGTTTTGCAAAATGGGTGTGATGGAGCGTTGAGAGATCTTTCTTTAAAACAAGCGCGTGAATATGCAACACAAGTATATTCCTTTTGGCACGTTTTGTATTACGAAAAAATATTGACTTATAAGGATAAGTTATTGTTGCGGATGTTGAATGAGAAAAACGAAGAGCTTCTCTCATTTCAAACTTTCTTATAGTCAATTAATTAAATGTGCTCTTCTACGTTACAAAAAAGCACTGGGTGTAAATAAAAATTCTTTTAAAAGTCGTAAAATGCTTCTTATGACCCTTTTTGATCGTTAGAATTTTTCGAAAAATTTTATGCTGCTCAATACAATAATAGGGCGGTTTATATCTATGATTTAAGTGAAAATAGGGGGATTTAGATGAAAAGGGAGGCGAGTTTTTAATGACAGTTGTTGAAAACGTTATTGTGTAATGCATTTTTTACAGATTTTCTGCTTTCTGTAAATATGTAAAAGCGTAAAAACAGAAATGTGTAAAAAAGGAAGCTGGGACTTTATGTGGGGTGTATGATTTTATCATGGCATGGAATGTGGAGAGAAGATTGCGGTGTGGGGATGAAGAGTTTTATGAAGGGGGAGAAGTTTGGATGAAGAGGTGGGTGCGTTGACGAGAGAGGAGAGAGGGTGTGGGGAAAGTTGTTTTTGAAGTGAGATTGACCGATGCTTTGCGTGATCTTACTTTAGGGTGGTGAAGGAGGGGCAAGAATATTTTAAAATAGGACGTATCTGTCGCGTTTGATGCAACATTATCCTTTGTGGTGTCGTGATCTGAAATCAGCAGGGGAATTCGCTAGAGTAAGAAGCTGTATTGTTGACAAACCTATGTTTACAAAGTGGTGCGAGGGGAATTTGAAAGTTTCGTTTGGCTGCTTTCTGTAAATGTGGAGAAGCGTAAAAACGGAAATGCGTAAAAAAGGAAAAGGCTTTATGTCGTTAGAGGCGTTGTGGTTAATGATACGCAATGTATAGGGATTGTGTTTTCGAAGGTAGGAAGAGCAACATAAATGGAAGGAGTGGCTTAGAGGAAGTGTGTGAAGAGAGGGAAAATGGGGAAGGCTGTATGGGAAATGCATAGAGTATGAAGTGTGGGGCAGTGAAGCATGTTGTGAATGGTGTGTGAAGAATGGAGAAGGTTTTTGAGAAAAGGAGGGGCTTCTGGCGTGGGGGAGTGGTGTTTATCTGAAGGGCGCATGTTTAAAGTGTGGAAGGTGAGGAAAAGTTGGAGAGAGGATGATTGTGAGTAAGTTTTGGAGGGATTAGTCAGAGGTGTTGGGAAAATGCTTTAGGGGAAAAAATTAGCATAATTTCTTGTCATACTGAAACCAAAATCATCATAAAAACTGAAGGAAATTAGCGGGTAAAACTGGTGGAAAAAAGTTTTGATTCTTAAGGGGTGGGGGGGCCGTTTTTTTGAGAGTATGGAAGAGTAAACTTGAAAAACCTTTCCCTTTTTGTGGAATTTTTATTCACAAACTTAAGAAAATAGGATATGAACGCTGGAAATAACGCGCAGCTTAACAAAATATGTGCACTGTAAAGGAAATGTTTGTTTATGTCAAAAGAAGAAGTTTTAGAATTTTCTGGTATCGTTACTGAACTCTTACCTAACGCGATGTTTCGTGTGAAACTGGAAAATGACCATGAAATTATTGCTCATACCGCTGGTAGAATGCGGAAAAATCGTATACGGGTGTTGGCCGGTGATAAAATCATGGTGGAAATGACACCTTATGATTTGACAAAAGGGCGTATTACATATCGCTATAAGTAGCATCGTGGGTGGCTTGCACTTTTTTCTAAAAGCTATCATATTATTTCTATTATTTTTTAACAGTTTTTTAGTTTGCTTTTCATGAGTGAAAAAAGGGGAGTGTTTGAAGAGCCTTGAAAAACTGTAAAATCGTTGCGGAAAAAGGATAAGGAGATCAATAGCGCTTAAAAGGGGCGCTTAAAAGGGGGCGCTTAAAAGGGGGCGCTAAAGGGGGTGAAGAGGGAAGTCGATTGTGAAGGGGTGGAAATGAGCAATATAAGAGAGTGGGGGAAAAAACGTTTGGCAGATACTCTTACAGAAGAAATTTATTTGGTGCTTGCCTCCGCTTCGCCACGGCGTTTGGCGCTCTTGGCACAAATAGGGATTGATCCCCAGCAGGTTTATGCAAGCGATATTGATGAAACGCCAAAATTAAAAGAACATCCTGCAAACCTTGCCAAACGTTTGGCAAAAGAAAAAGCGCTGAAAGCCCAAAAAATTTTGCGCTGGTACAGTCAGAATGGTCAAGACGAGTTGCAGAATGTTCCCCAAAAATTGTCTGCGCAGAAAATGATTATCTTGGCGGCTGATACGGTGGTGGCTGTTGGCCGGACCATTCTCCCCAAACCAGAAAGCGAGGATGAGGCTTATGAATGTTTACGATTCCTTTCTGGACGGGCGCATAAGGTCTATGGTGCCATTTGTGCGCTCAATGAACGTGGAAAAATAACCGTAAAATTGGTTGAAAGTCGTGTTCGTTTTAGACGCTTAACCTCTGCCATGATGAAGGCTTACCTTGCTTCAGGAGAATGGCAAGGCAAAGCGGGGGGCTACGCTATCCAAGGAAAAGCAGGGGCTTTTGTTGTTCATATCACGGGTTCTTATTCTAATGTTGTGGGATTGCCTTTGGCTGAAACAACCGATCTCTTGACCGCTTATCACTATCCACTTTTCACTCACTGGGCTGAAGAAACGCATGAGAGAGATTGATTGGTCCGTAGAGCTAATGCAAGGTAAGATCAATGCAAGGTAAAAAACAACAAAAAGAAAATATGAAAACAAATAGAAGCAAAATTAATGAAGGAGCCAATGACAAAGGTGTCCCAAAAACAAAAAGAGCCTAATTTACAAAAAGAAACCTCTCATCGCCCACCACATCCTTGTCCTATTTGTGGTCAGATGTCACAAAAATCTTCTTATCCTTTTTGTTCCACACGCTGTCGAGCTATTGATCTTAATCGTTGGCTTTCAGGTGCTTATATCTTACCACCCCCACCACAAGTAAGTGATGAAGAAGAGTAAAGAAGAGGCATGTCTTTTGAGAAGCAAATGCTTAGAAAACGTTTTTGTGTGAAAGCTGAAGGGATGGGCGTTGTTTGTTCTAGCGGGGAGGTCTGAGTGAGATATTTTGCGTGTGGCGTTGGAGAGAAGCTTGAGTTTGAGAAGAGGAGGGATGAGGTTAAAGAAATATCTGAGCCTTTTTGTTTAGAGAATTGGGGAAAAGATTGAGTGGTGAGAAATAGGGAGCGGCTGAGGAGATAATGCTTAGTCTGGTTGTTTTGCTGCTGAGGGGATACGAGAAGATTGGCTGTTTTGAGTAGAAGACATTTAGGCATTTGAAGGCATTGGCGTTAAATGTAGTTTTAAATATTTTCTTTTTAGCTCTTCATAAATACCAACAAAAAACAGTAAATTGTCAGTCATATTAAATAAAAATTATCACTTGTTCAAATTGGATCTGTAATAAATACCTTTTTTGAGACAATTATCCTGAAAATCATAGAAGTAAAAAAATCTTCGTCAGTTACTTGAAAGAATGATATTTGTAATAATTGATTTTAGCTTTTCTATCGTATAACCTCAATTGCTCGGCGCCGTTTGATGACGTACAAGAAAATTTTCGGCGTTGTGAATGGCTGAAGAAAATGTGATGTTTCTCAAAAGATGGTCTACAGAGCCTTTACCTTAGTTGCTTTCTGGTTGCCGGTTTAGCGTCATTGATATAGACGCAGATTGGGATCAGTCAACGATGGATGTTTTAATACATATATATCCAAGACTTACCATTGGTGGTTTTGTTATCATTGATAATTATAAATTGCTTTGTTGCAGGAAGGTTGTTGGTGCCTTTAGGGTGTGAGGGAAAAATTGATAGTCCAATCAGTATTGCTAAGGAAAAAAGAGGGGCACGTGTTTTGGTGCAAAGAGCTTGATCGCTGCGTAGACGACCAAAATTACACTTTAAGTGATAAAGTAATTTCAGAAGATTGGCAAGAAAAATGAAAAATTTTCTATTCTGTTATACCGTAAAACGGCGCTATTTGAAGGGGGAGTGAAGAGCTTGAATATTCATGATAGGGCTTTGATTTGTTGAGCCTGATGAAGTGCTGTCGTTTGAGGAGGGTAGTCTGAAGACTGTAAGGGGACTAGGCAAAAAGCTGGATTCATTTTCAGAGCAGTGTTTACAAAGCGGTGCGGGGTGGTGATGTGGAAATTTTATTTGTCTGATTTCTGTGAATATGTAAAAGCTTTAAAACGTATATCCGTAAAATAATGCGGAGGATTTGTACTGTGTGTATGCTTTTATCATGGCGTGGAATGTGGTGAGAGTAGGGGGATGCATTTGTGAATGGAGCGGGGAAGCTGGGATGAAAAGGGGTGTTAAGTGCATTTTCTGGAGAAGAGTATGTGGAGAATATTGGGAGGAAGGGCTTATTTGTCTTGTTTGATAACGCCTCTTTTGAGGGGTGGTGATAATTATATGAAGTGATCAGTAGTCCTTCCCTGGATAAGAAGCTGGATTGTTTACGGACCAGTGTTTATCGAGCGGTGTGGGGTGGTGAATCTTTCGTTGGCTGTTTTCTGTGAATGTGTAAAAGCGTAAAAATGTGAATCTGTAAAAGTGAAGTGGAGGATTTATGGATTTATGCATTGTGCGTGTTTTGGGGTTACGTTGGGCTTTTGTCTGGCATGGATGGGGTGAAATAAATGGGGGGGGTGAAGAGACTGTGAATTGAGGAGGGAAGCTGGAATGAAGAGTGCTGTAAGTTGTAAGTGTGTGACGGGAAAGAAAAAGGGGGGCGTGGAATGGAGAGAGTGCCTATGGACAAAGGGAGGGCGTGGATAAGAGGCGGGGTGGTGTAAAGGATTGCGGTAAAGGATGGTGTGAGGGTGATAGAAGAGGGAGGTGAGGAGATAGAGAGGAAAGGGTGTGGGGTTTTGAGAGAAGGTGAAGGTGAAGAAAATGCCCTGAAAGTATGGTGATGAGGTGAGCTAAAGGGGACGATGGGATGAGAGCAGGGCTCGAAAAAATAACTGGGAAAGGGAGCCGTGGTGGGGAAATGAAAAAAACTTCCTCACCCCCATTTATTTTTAAAGGGGAGTGAGGGGCTTATCAAGAAGAAAAAAGTTAGTTTTTTTTCATAATTTTCCAAGTTTTTCCATCAGACATATACATAATCTTTTGGCCTGTGGTTATCTTTTGTGTGCCGTGAGTGGTGTGAAGCGTAGAACTAGAAGCCGCTAGATGATCTATAAAGATTGATTTCCACTTAAATGAAGCAGGAGATGGAAAAGAGATATTGGGTGCCCAAGAACGATCTTTTGAACGAATAACGACAAGCTCTTTTTGTTTCAAGATGTTAGAAATTGTTTCTGCAGACAGATCTTTCCCATTGGAAATGGGGACTTCTGGTTTAGCTGTAGGCGAGGCTAAACCTCCAAAGTCGCTTATACTTGTCATACAAAAAGTGAACGTACATGATGTTTGGATGAGGTCAGAATCTCGACACTTTCCTTGATTAGAAACTTTCAGAGTCCCTTCGTATAGCTTGTTTTGTTTTAAGCCATTAGGATCAAAAAAAATCGAACTTTGCGGACTTAAATCATAACAGGAGGAAAGATGTCTCTTCCAACGAGAATGGTCTTCAACAAAACTTGAAGATTTACGGAGTTTGCCAAATGTATTTGGTACTTCTATGGTCCCAATATTCACTTTTTTACCCGTTGTAAAATCGACTACTTTCGCTGTAACTAGATTCTCATTTTTTTCAACATATAATCGATATCTGCGTCCCATTTCCCATGGAAACTTGATTTCACATCGTACTCCTGAACCTTCCTGAGTAAAATGCTTACATGTATTACCCTTCCATCCCGTTGCATTCCAGATAGAAAAATGAATGGTACGGCCGCTCCTGTTGAAAAAACCAATTTGTCCACTTTTCCCGTTTTGGAATTCAAATTTATTTCCCCAGAAATAGATGGAGTTAGGCCCACCATCGTAGTTTACTTGCTGGGTGAAAACAAATAGATCAAATAATGCATTCTCAGGCCATTCATGCTCTATTGTAATAACTTTGCCGGCAAAGATGGCATAGCTTGGTTTACTTATCAGAAGGAATAAAAGTATTAAAAGAATCTTTTTTGCAATATGGTACATACTCAAACTCCTTTATTTTGATAAAGACAGTATAAGTTTATAAATATTAAAGCTTATACTCAATGTTTTGTTAAGTAAAAAGAGAAAAAGTAATTTTGACTTTTACTCTAAACTATATGCTGTAAAGACTGCTTTGTTTTAAATGTTTTTGCGTGCTCCTTTTCTGCTGTTCAAATTTAAGTTTTAATGGTGGAGTTTGTGGGTGAGAGTTTAAAAAGGGGAGTGATGATGTGGGGTATAAGAAAAGTTGCGGTTTTTATTTAAAATGATAGCGTATTTTTTTTCTCCCTCTTGCTATGAGGCTTGTAGAAACCCATATTCTTTTTAGCACTACGGTTCTTCTTCATGCTGCTTTTTCCGCGGTGTTTTTTAGAGGCTGGATAATCCTTTCTGGATGTTTCTTTTGTGGAATATTGGAGAGGTTAAAGTGTGGTGATGGCTTGAGGTTTAAGGAAAAAAAATGAACTTGGAAAAATATAGCGAACGCGTACAGGGTTTTTTACAATCAGCACAAAATAGCGCTCTTGCTTCTGATCATCAGCAGTTTATGCCGGAGCATTTCCTGAAAGTGTTGTTAGACGATTCTCAAGGATTGGCTGCATCGCTTATCCAAAACGCTGGTGGTGATCTTACTCTTATTCAAAAGGCGCTAAAAGAAGCACTTGATGCTTTGCCTAAAGTGCAAGGGGGAAATGGACAGCTCTATCTTTCACAGCCATTGGCAAAAGTTTTCGCGCTGGCTGAGGATATTGCGAAAAAAGCCGGTGATCAGTTTGTGACCGTGGAGCGCATGTTGCAAGCGCTGATCATGGAAAAGACCGCAAAAACAGCCGATATTTTAACAAGTGGAGGATTGACCCCGCAAGCGCTTAATCGGGCAATTAATGCGCTGCGGAAAGGAAAAACAGCAACAAGCCCCCATGCCGAAGGACAATATGATGCCTTGCAAAAATATGCCCGGGATCTCACAAAAGATGCACGCGAAGGAAAACTCGACCCTGTTATTGGACGAGAAGAAGAAATTCGACGCACTATTCAGGTGCTCTCACGGCGGACGAAAAATAATCCCGTGTTGATTGGTGAGCCTGGGGTGGGGAAAACAGCTATTGTGGAAGGGTTAGCTCTGCGCATTATCAATGGCGATGTCCCTGAAACTTTGCGGGATAAACAACTCTATGCGCTCGATATGGGAGCGCTTATCGCTGGTGCAAAATATCGTGGAGAATTCGAAGAACGTCTCAAAGCAGTGCTGGCAGAGGTGCAAGCCGAAAATGGACAAATTATCCTCTTTATTGATGAATTGCACAATCTTGTTGGAGCAGGAAAATCTGATGGTCCTATGGATGCGTCTAACTTGTTAAAGCCTGCTCTTGCACGCGGAGAACTCCATTGTGTGGGTGCTACTACGCTCGATGAATATCGAAAATATGTCGAAAAAGATGCTGCTTTGGCACGCCGCTTCCAGCCTGTCTTTGTACCTGAACCCTCTTTGGAAGATACTATTTCTATCTTGCGCGGTATTAAGGAAAAATATGAACAACATCACAAAGTGCGCTTGGCTGATAGTGCTTTAATTGCGGCCGCGCGTTTGTCTAACCGCTATATTACGGATCGCTTCTTGCCGGATAAAGCTATTGATCTTATCGATGAAGCGGCGGCACGTTTGCGTATGCAGGTCGATTCAAAGCCGGAAGAACTCGATGCTGTTGATCGGCGTATTTTACAGTTGAAGATCGAACGGGAAGCTTTGAAAACAGATGTCGAGCCAACAGCAAAAGAACGGTTGAAAAATGTGCAGGAAGAACTGAAAACATTGGAACAACAGTCCGCTGAGATGACAAGTGCTTGGCAGGCTGAGAAACAAAAATTAGGGCATGCTGCTGATTTGAAAAAACAACTCGAAGAAGCCCGTAATGCTTTGGCTATTGCACAGCGTGATGGACAATTCCAACGCGCTGGAGAGCTCGCTTATAGTGTCATTCCTGAACTCGAAAAACAATTGAGTATCGCGGAAAATGATGACCAACAAAATCATCTCGTTGAAGAAACGGTGACGGCTGAACATGTGGCGCGGATTGTTTCGCGCTGGACCGGTATTCCTGTTGATCGAATGCTGGAGGCAGAACGGGAGGCGCTGTTGCGGATGGAAGATGAAATTAGCAAACGTGTGATTGGGCAGGGAGAGGCTGTTCAAGCTGTTTCTCGTGCTGTACGGCGTGCGCGTGCGGGGCTGCAAGATCCTAACCGTCCGCTGGGGTCTTTCATGTTCTTGGGACCTACGGGGGTGGGAAAAACCGAGTTAACCAAAGCTCTGGCCGCTTTTCTCTTTCAAGACCCAAATGCCATGTTGCGTATTGATATGTCGGAATATATGGAAAAGCATGCTGGGGCGCGGCTGATTGGGGCACCTCCTGGATATGTTGGATATGAAGAAGGGGGCGTGCTGACGGAGGCTGTACGTAGAAGACCTTACCAGGTCATTCTGTTTGACGAAATTGAAAAAGCACACCCTGATATTTTTAATCTCTTGTTGCAAGTGTTGGATGAGGGACGCTTGACGGATAGTCAAGGACGTACCGTTGACTTTCGAAATACCTTGCTGATTATGACTTCTAATCTTGGTGCTGAGTTTTTAACTGCTTTGCCTGAAGGGCAAGCAACAGATCAGGCAAAAAATGATGTTATGAATGTCGTCAAAGCCGCTTTCCGTCCTGAATTTTTAAACCGTATTGATGAGATTATTCTCTTTCAAAGGCTGCAACGTCAAGATATGGAAGCTATCGTCGATATTCAGATAGAACATTTGCAAAATCTACTCAATGAACGCAAAATAACTTTGCAAATCGAGCCAGAGGTGAGAAAATTTCTTGCCGATAAGGGCTATGATCCGCTCTATGGTGCTCGTCCGCTTAAACGGATTATTCAAAAAGAAATTCAAGATCCTCTCGCAGAGAAAATCTTGTTTGGAGAAATTCACGACGAGACAACGGTGAAAATTACAAAACAAGGAGATCGGTTGGAATTTTTGCCTGAAGATTAAGTTTGGAGAAATTCATGGTATAAAGGGCGGTGATAATCTTATTGTGCAATAAAACACCGCGCTTTGAGGCGTGCTGATTTAGAAAAATTCACTGTGAGACAGCGGTGTTTTATTGCAAAGCAAAGGGAGTAGCCGGTGTTTTTGCATATTAAATGAGCGTTCTCGAATATCGTAGGATTCTTTTCCTTCTGTTTGTCGTGAAAACTATTTTCTTGCAATGTTATAAGTGAAGTCACAAGCAGGATTGCTTTGTTGCTTTATTGCTTTGTGTGTAGAAGCGTTAAAGAGAAATGCCGTTTATCCGCCGTAAAACATTGCTTTTTGAGGGGGCTGATCTGTGGCATGGGAATTTTAGACGAAGATATTTTGACGATGGATTGGAGTTTTGCTGTTTAAGCAAAAGGTGGAGGATGCGTAAAACGCGCTGCTCTCTCATTTTTTCGGTGATGTGCGTTTTTCTGCTTTAAAATTTTGCTAAAAGTTTTTTTAAACTGTTTGATTGATTGCACTCTTGTCGGTGGCTAATAGATGATGAAGCATGATTATCTGCACAATCAAGTTTGCTATTTTGCAGTTTTTTAATCAAGATAAAGACTTGAAAAACAAGACCTCTAACTTGTTTTGGTTAAAATTTTTGCTATTCGTGTTACAAAGGCAAGTTTAAGTGGAAGGTGTATATTAAAAATACCATCTATATCTTAATTGATTTTACTTAACATTTACCAATAAACTATAATATGGTAAATATTAAGTAAAATAAAAAGATAATGAACTTTTTTCAAGGATTTTAATAAAAACTGTATTGGAATTTATTGATAAAAAGGATCATTTGAAATTTAAGCGGGGTAAAATTTAAATGGGGGGCATAATCTTATGAAATTAGCCACAAACAAGGAAATAATTAACAGCTGGTTTGCAGAGGATGTTAAGAGTTATAATCGGCGTATTCCAGAAAGCTTAAAGGATTTCTATGAGGATAGGAAAGATTCGTTAATAAGTGATGCTGAGCTTCAAAAGAAAATTTTGGACTCTTTAATACAAGATGTGTCGTTAACATCGGATGATTCCAATCCATTAAAGTTGTTTCTTGAACAAGGCTTTTCTTTTAGGGAGGAGCAAGGGGCGAGAGTTTTTGATACTATTAGAGGTGAGCATTCGATATCTGTTAAAAGTGGAGAAAGCGTTGATCAATTTAAAGTGAATGATCCAGAAATTGAAGCATCATCTATACCGGACAAACGAGAAGATCACTATACATTTCTAATGACGTGTGATCGAATAGAGCATGCTTTTAGAGAAGAGTATGGGCTGGACAATCTTTTAAAAGAGATCAGATCGTCTGTCCGAGAGCAGGATAATATTGAGAATTACAATTGGTTAGAAAAGCTTATTGATAGTGCATTAAATAGTGAAAATGCACCGTTACAAGAAACACAAGAAATCTACATTCCAGACATTCGTGATCATCGTTTAGATGAAAAATCATATGAGCTCGCTATAAAAATCATTCGACGAGCAGTCAACTGTCTTGGGGTTCCCTCACGTTTGTACAATGCTTGTTTTTTTCAAAAAGCTTGTTCTTTGCGTGATCTTGTATTCATTTTTGGCATAGATGCTCAATTTGACATAAATGATCAAGTTCTTAACGAAGTCATGGATATGTCGACAGTTTATGACGCTAAAAATAACCTTTTAAAAGTACAAAATTTTGGTGAGAAAAATAGCGATGTTATTGGTCTTGCTATGTCAAAAAAAGCGATATCTATCCATGACTTAAAAAGTACAGGGTATAGCGAGTTTGATCCAAGCAATTTGAGCACGAATATCTTTTTTCATATTTCGCAATCGTCATTATTTCGTCCGTTTGAAACAATGATTGTCTTTAAAGCAGGGACTGATGATCAGATTGAAAAAACAATAAAAAGGTACGAAGGCGCCAATGGCATGAAGTTAAAAGAAGAAGCAGAGAAAGAAGCTTTAAAAAGAGTGAAAGTGCTATAAAAAAGATTAATTGAGGCATTCAAAAGTCATTGGAAAATTATAAGTGACAACAAAAATGCAGCTGATTATCCTATTTGCCTTAAAACACTGCTCTCTGAAGGGGTGTGGTGTCTTGATCTGAATTTGATTTAAGGATGTTTTGTTGTTTGATATATTAACAAATAACGTTGATCGTTGTGCTTTTGCCTAATCAGAAATTAGCCACAAGATTGCTTTTTGTTTTTTCGGCTGGAGCTCTCTAAAGTTTCTCAACAGAGTGTGTTCTTTTTCGCTATAGGTTTCTTGATTGTGGTGTAAGAGGGTTTCTTTTGTGGGAAGATCTTCTTTTGTGGTAATGTCTGCATAAAAAAAGTTTACGGGAACTTCTCGTTTTTGAGCGATTTCCAGTAAACATTTGGCACTTACACGATTGAAGCCTTTTTCATATTTTTGGATTTGTTGGAAACTGACACCTAAATGGCTTCCTAATTCTTTTTGGGAAAGTCCCATGGAAATGCGTCTGTGACGGATTCTTTTGCCTATCAAAATGTCGATAAAATGTGGATTTTTAGTTGGCACTTCAAGCCCCCCTCCGGTTGCGAGCGCCCTCGCTTTGGTATTCCGGGAGTTAAAGGTACTGAATCCGAGTCAGCTTTTTGCTTTTAGTGCTGAGAAGCACCTGGACATAGCAAAATCTCCCGGAATCCCGGGACACCCGCAAAGTGGGATAAATTTATGTGTCAAGTCTTCGGGTTTTTAATCCCTCTTGATCGTTGCGTATACGACCAAAATTACATTTTAAGTGATAAAGTAATTTCAGAAGATTAGCAAGAAAAATCAAGAATTTTCTATTCTATTATGCCGTAAAACATTGCTCTTTGAAGGGGCTGTGGTGTGTTGGTTTGAATGTGACTTAAGGGGGATATGAATGGAATAATGTTGATCGTTGTGCTTTTTCCTAATCAGAAATCAACCACAAGATTGCTTTTTGTTTTTTCGGCTGGAGCTCTCTAAAGTTTCTCAACAGAGTGTGTTCTTTTTCGCTATAGGTTTCTTGATTGTGGTGTAAGAGGGTTTCTTTTGTGGGAAGATCTTCTTTTGTGGTAATGTCTGCATAAAAAAAGTTTACGGGAACTTCTCGTTTTTGAGCGATTTCCAGTAAACATTTGGCACTTACACGATTGAAGCCTTTTTCATATTTTTGGATTTGTTGGAAACTGACACCTAAATGGCTTCCTAATTCTTTTTGGGAAAGTCCCATGGAAATGCGTCTGTGACGGATTCTTTTGCCTATCAAAATGTCGATAAAATGTGGATTTTTAGTTGGCACTTCAAGCCCCCCTCCGGTTGCGAGCGCCCTCGCTTTGGTATTCCGGGAGTTAAAAACACTGACTTGACTCAGCTTTTTGCTTTTAGTGCCAAAGCACCTGGACATAGCAAAATCTCCCGGAATCCCGGGATACCCGCAAAGCGGGATAAATTTATGTGTCAAGTCTTCGGGTTTTTAATCCCTATTGATCGTTGCGTAGACGACCAAAATTACACTTTAAGTGATAAAGTAATTTCAGAAGCTTGGCAAGAAAAATCAAGAATTTTCTATTCTATTATGCCGTAAAACATTGCTCTTTTAGGGGGGAGTAAAGAGCTAGAATATTTGAGGGCAGGGCTTGATTTGTTGAGCTTTATGAAGTGTTGTCGTTTGAGGGGGGCGACTGAAGATTGTAAGGGGGTACTAGGCAAAAAGCTGCGTTCATTTATAGACTGTTGTTTATAGAGCGGTACGGGGTGGTGAACCTTTCCTTGGCTTCGTTCTGTAATAATGTAAAAGCGTAAAAATGTATATCCTTAAAAGTGAAACGGAGGACTTATAGATTTATATATTGTGCGTGTTTTTGGTCATGGTATGGAATGTGGTGCGAGGATTGGGGGAAGTGTCTTCGTGAATGGAAGTTGGGAGGAAGAGTGCTGTTAAGTTGTGAGAGTGTGATGGGAGAGAAAAAGGGGGGAATGGAGAATGAAGAAAGTGCGCATGGATAGGAGGAGAGTGTGGGTAATCCGGTGGTGCAAAGAGATGCGTGAAGGAGGGCGGTTTTGGAGATAGGGCTTGATTTGTTGAGCCTGACGAAGTGCTGTCGCTTGAGGAGTGGTTGGGTGCAAGCTTTATTTTGTGGGGAAAGCTGCTTTTTGAAGTGGGATTGTAGACTAGTGCTGGTTGGGAATTTTCATTCTTTGAGACGTGGGGTGGAGGTCAATGTAATAATATGGAAGATTGTGATCTAATAGTTTTTACATTCTTTCTTTTTTTAAAGATATTACTTGATATTAGAGTAAATGCTTATATCAATAGGAGTATTTCTTTAAAAATTTTCACTTAACTTATTAAGCGATTTATTAGAATAAAAGACTCTTCTGAAGTTCATATCACCAATTGTATTGAAGGAAGTGTAATTTTAAGTGTAGCTAAGTTTAACATCGGATGGTTGATATGAATTTGTTTTTAAAAAAGAGTCCATTAGCTCTTTTTTGCTCTCTCTTTATTTCTAAAGTTGGTGATTATGCTTATGAAGTTGTTTTTATTTTACTTGTCTTAGAATTAACAGATAACACCTTTTTTACAGGTCTTGTGTATTTTTTTCGATTTATCCCTTTTCTCTTTTTTGGCCCTATAGGAGGTTGGTTAGCGGATAATTTTTCTTTGAAGAAAAATATCATCTTAAGTGAAGTTGTTAGATTATTAGCTTCATTGTTTGTTTTTATAACTTATATAACAGGTACGGCACATATCATTGTTCTTATTTTTGCAGCAATATGTACAACGATAGGAAGAAGTATTTTCCAACCAAGTTTTCAAGCTGCTATTCCCAGAATGTTTTCAATAAAAGATCTTACAAAGGCCAATAGCATTGCTCAAATTATCATGGAAACTGCATCCGTCATTGGCCCTTTGGTTTGTTCCATACTGCTTTTTTTAGTAAATAAATCGGCAGTACTCATTTTTGATTTTTTTACCTATTTTATATCTATTATCGTGTTATTTAATCTCACGAATTTAAATTCAAATGAGAATAAATCATTCAATTTTATAAAAATTTATCGAGAAACAGCTTCATATCTTAAATATATTTCTACAGAACATAATAATTTATTTATTACGCTCGTTGGCTCGTCGTTTGCTATTCTCTTTACGGGTGCAATTTTAAGATTTTTAATTCCAGCTTTTGTTCTCTCTATAGGGGGAGAGGAAAACTTTGTTAGTTATATTTTTTCTCTCATGGCTGTTGGAACTATTGTTGGTGGTTTGTTATATAGTAAAATTATATTAAATATTACATCGTTGAAGCTCATGATATTTTGGCTTCTTTATGGGGTTATTCTGTTTGTTATGCCTTTAGCTGCTGGACTTTATTTAAAACTCCTTCTCGTGTTAGCATTTGTTTTAGGATTTATGGGTGCCTTTGTGGATATTGGTTTAGTCTCAGCTATTCAATTATATTCTCGTCGTGAAGATTTTGGTAAAAGTTTTGGAACCTTTTCAACTTTAGCGAACTCTGCGGAAGCAATCTCTGGCTTTATTGCTGGACTTTTGGCTCTCGTGGGATTGTTAAGCTCTTTTTTAGCTATGTCCGCATTAATTATTTCCACGGGAATTATTGGCGTTGTAAAAATTAAGAAAAATAAAGAGTTAACACCTCTTAACACGACAGTCGATGACGACCATTGATATATTTGATATCTCCATGCCTTTTCTTTTTTCTAAAGACGGTTCGCTAATTATCTTATTCATGAGATAAAAACACAGCTCTTTGAAGGGGGAATCTGAAATGAATGAGTGGTCAGTGGTGGAAACTTGCTAGGCAAGCATTTGAATTCTTTACAGACCGTTGTTTATAGAGTGGTACGGGGCGGTGAACCTTTCCTTGGCTTCGTTCTGTAATGATGTAAAAGCGTAAAAATGTGAATCTGTAAAAGTGAAGTGAAGGACTTATGGGTTCATATATTGTGCGTGTTTTTGGTCACTTTGGGCTTTTGGGGGCGTGGAATGTGGTGCGAGGATTGGGGGGAAGTGTCTTCGTGAATGGAGGGGAAATGAAGGGTGCTGTGCGTTGGTTTATGTAATGCAACACACCATGAAAGTAAGTATACATATACTATATGTATACTACATGCTTTACATGTGTTTTTTCGTACTTTTAACATATATATTTTGTGTGTTAAGCATAAGCTTTAAGTACTATGAGGATGGTGGCGTTTTTTTAACAAGTGAGAAATTGATTAACTAATGCTTGATAGTAAAGCAGTATGTTGTTAAGGCTATTCTTTGAAAGGAGGCTCTTATTTCTGGTGTAGGAGCTTCTCAGAAGAGAATGCAATTAATAGGGGAGTTAAGATGTCAAAATATTTATTTCCGTTACCGCTTGTATTGGTGGCTGGTTGTGCATCTATCAGTAATTATTCATCAAGTTATGTCAGTCCAAATATTACGAAAGATGATGTAAAATTAATTGCTAACGATTTTGTTCGTAATCTTAAAAAACCTTTACCGCCCGCTACAACAACTCTTATTGTGAAAAAAAATAAAACAGAAGACAACTTTACTCCTGTATTTATTGATCTCTTGCGACGGAATGGATATAATGTGATCTATACAGATCAACCAAACAAACAGCAAAATGGTGTAATCTTGACTTATCAAATAACGCCAATAAAGACAGGTATCATGTCTATGGTTTCTTATGATGAGGTTGGAGTAACGCGTTATTATGTCCGTACTTATAATAGATGAAACCCCTTTACCGGTTTGTCTCAAAGAAGTAGATAATGAAGAAATGTGTTTCAGGGAAAATGTTGGGATTGAATTAATCAATAAAAATTTGCAGATGTGAAATTGCATATTCAGACGATAGTTATTCGTAGTCTCGTTTACAATTTCAGTGTTGTAACGAAGAAAGATGTCGTTTTATCTGTTTGCAATTCTTCATGTTCTGTCTCAGTTATATAGCGCTTTTATCGTTTCTGTCTTATAGAAAATTACTTTCTGTTCTACGGCTCTATATGCCAATCTAATAGTCAGATCTGATCAATCAAATTCATATGAGCTCTTTACAGAAATCTGTTGTTTGAGATTGTTGTAAAGGTGTTTTGTTTTTATCAAATTATCGCGTGGTGGTTTGGGAGTTTCCTTTGGCTGCGTTCTGTAATGATGTAAAAGCGTAGAAATGTGAATCTGTAAAATGAAGCGGAGGATTTGTGCTTTGTGAGAGCTTTTATCATGGCATGGAGTGTGGTGGGAAGGATTGGGGGAAGTGTCTTCGTGAATGGAGGAGAAAGTTGGGATGAAGAGTGTTGTTGAAGTGCGTTTTCTGGAGAAGAGTGTGTGGGGAATAGCTGTGAACAGATTGCAGAGCTGATGTGTAAAGAGATGTGAAGAGAGAAAAATCGTGGTTGGCGTTTATATTCTATGCGGAGCTTAACAATTATATTTTTATGGGGGATATTCGTGAAATGGGTGTGAGAAGAATTGAGAGGTGTTTTTTAATAAGTGGATGAATGAGCAATACAATGAAATCCCATTTAGGGGAAATCCCATTTAGGGGAAATCCTATTTAGGGGGAATCCTATTTAGGGGGAATCCTATTTTAGCTCTTGTTGTTTTAGACATTGTGTTTTGTATGAGGGGCATTTTGCAGGAAAGATGTTTTGAGGGATGTGGCTCCCCTTAAAGAAAAACACAAAAATATCAAAAGAAAAATATAAAAACTTGACAAGGTAAATGTAAAAAGGTATCATAATGATACAATCGGAATTGTGCGTTTAAATCAGATGAGATCTTTTGATAAGATTCTGTGAGAGGGGTGGGGATGTTTTTCCAAGGTTCTGGTGTTTGTTATCCTATTTTGAAGTTTGTTATCCTATGATGTCGTAAACCGGTGTCGTGAACCGTTTTTTGAGATCTGGTGGTATCAGGCGGGCAAGGCTTTAGGCTGAGGGGAATATTGGCAACGGATGTCGATTGATGGGCTTTTGTCTAATCAGAAATCAACCACAAGATTGCTTTTTGTTTTTTCGGTTTGAGTTCTCTAAAGTTTTTTAAAAGGGCGTGTTCTTTTTCGCTATAGGTGTCTTGATCGTGGAGTAGAGAATTTTCTTTTGTGACAATATCGGCATAAAAAAAGGTAATGGGAACTTTTAAGATGTTGGCAATTTCTTGTAAGCGTCCCGCGCTTACACGATTGAAGCCTTTTTCATATTTTTGGATTTGTTGGAAACTGACACCTAACTGGCTTCCTAACTCTTTTTGAGAAAGTCCCATTGAAATTCGTCTATGACGAATTCTTTTGCCTATCGAAATATCGTTGAAATGTGGATTTCTTGTTTGCACTTCAAACCCCCCTGCCGGTTGCGAGCGCCCTCGCATTGGTATTCCGGGAGGTTGAAAGCACTGAACTCAAATCAGCTTTTTGCTTTTAGTGCGAAGATGCACTTGGACATAGCAAAAACTCCCGGAACTCCGGGATACCCACAAAGTGGGGTAAATTAATGTTTGAGTTTTCGGGCTTCAACTCCCTATTGATCGCTGCGTAGACGACCAAAGCACTTTTTGAGTGATAAAGTAATTTCAAAAGATTGGCAAGAACAATTAAAAGATTTGGAAAATGAGAGCATTTTTTTGTATCTTAAAAACTGTCTCATTATCTTCTTATGCCTTATGCCTTATGCCTTATGCTTTATGCTGTAAAATATTGTCATTTGAGGTAGGGTGAGATGGGGGCATTAGAGGCAAGGATATGCCGTCGACGGATCTTCAAGCATATCAATTTATACGGTGCTTTTTGTGAGAGTGTCTGGATATTTGAGGGTAGAGGTTATCTATCCGTGTCTGGTGAAACAGTATCCTTTGAGGGGTGGTGAGGGGTGTTTTCCAAGTGCAATATACGCGATAAAAGTTGAATTGTTTACAGACTCTTGTTTATTGAGTGGTGGGCTGGTTTGGAAATTTCGTTTGGTTGTTTTCTGTAAAGATGTAAAAGCGTAAAAACGTGAATCCGTAAAATTGAAGTGAAGGATTTATGTGTTGTATGCTTTTGTCTTGGCATGGAATGGGGTGAGAGGACTGGGGAACGAGTCTGCAAATGAAGTGGAAAGCTAGGATGAAGCATGTGAAAATTGGCGCTGTGGGAGAAGCTTTTTGGTGTGTGTGTGAAGCTTTGTCTTTTGGGTGGGGTCTTTGCTTCGAAGCGGAATTGATCGGTATTTGTAGGAGCTTTCGCTCTTTGTGTTGGAGAGGGATGGGTGTAAGAATATTCAGAAAAGGCTTGCTTGTTGAATCCGTTGTTTGAGGGGTATGGTGTGCTGATCTGTCTAAGTGCTTGGTAGGAGGAAACTGCTACAAGATGTCGGATTCTTAACAACGCAGTGTAAGATGCTGGGGGAAAAATTTTGTTTGGCTGCTTTCTGTAAAGATGTAAAAGCGTAAAAACGTGAATCTGTAAAATTGAAGTGAAGGATTTATGCTTTGTGTATGCTTTTCATGGCATGGAATATGGAGAACTAGGGGACGCGTTTGTGAATGGAGCGGGGAAAGCTGGGATGAAGAGGGGTATAAATCGCGTTGACTGGAGAAAAGTGTGTGAGGGAATATTTTAGGGCAGCGCTTATCTGTCGTGTCTGATAAAATTGCCTTCTTTGAGGTGTCGTGATCTGAAGCTTATATTTAAAGGATGTTGGATATATTGGCGAGGGATGTTGATGGGTGTGCTTTTGTCTAATCAGAAATCAACCACAAGATTGCTTTTTGTTTTTTCGGCTGGAGTTCTCTAAAGTTTTTCAAAAGGGCGTATTCTTTTTCGCTGTATGTGTCTTGATCGTGGTGTAAGGCATGTTCTTTTGTGGGAATATCTGCTGTTAAAAGGTCCGCATAAAAAAAGTTCATAGGAACCTCTAGTTTTTTAGCAATTTCGAGCAAACACCCCGCGCTTACACGATTTAAACCTTTTTCGTATTTCTGGATTTGTTGGAAACTGACACCTAAATGGCTTCCTAATTCCTTTTGAGAAAGCCCCATTGAAATGCGTCTGTGACGGATTCTTTTGCCTATTGAAATATCATTGAAATGTGAATTTTTAGTTTGCACTTCAAGCTCCCCTCCGGTTGCGAGCGCCCTCGCATGAGTATTCCGGGAGGTTGAAAATACTGACACTCGGATCAGCTTTTTGCTTTTAGTGCTGAAAAGCACTTGGACATAGCAAAAACTCCCGGAATTCCGGGATATCCGCAAAGCGGGATAAATTTATGTACCGAGCGTTCGGGTTTTCAACTCCCTATTTGACCGTTGCGTGGACGATCAAAAACACAAGCCTATCAGTAAAGTAGTTTCGGAAGATTGGCAAGAACAATTAAAATGTTTGCTGTACGGTTATACTGTAAAATAGGGATGTTTGGGGGCGGTAATCTGATGTTAGTAGGGGAATTTATTGGGTAAGAGGTTGGATTATAGTTTAAAACCGGTGCGGGGTGGAAGCTTTATTTAGCAGAGGAAAATTTGCTTTTTGAAGTCGAATTGTAGATCAGAGTTTATCTGGCGTGTTTGATGAAACACCATTCTTTGAAGTGTGAGATAGCCATATGAAATAATCAGCAGGGGAATCCGTTAGAGTGAGAAGCTGAGTTGTTGACAAATCCGTGTTTACAGAGCTGCGTGGGGTGGTGATGTGGGCGTTTCATTTGGTTTTTTTCTGTAAAGATGGAAAAGCGTAAAAACGTGTATCTGTAAAATTATGCGGAGGATTTGGGCTTTATGTGGGTTCTTGTCTTTTAGGGTGTGGTCTCATTTTTTATTGTTGATGGCTTGTTAAATTTTGTTGCTGATTTTCATGTCATTTTTTGTGTTTGAAGTATTGGTTTTTCTTTAGTTGGAAGGAACATGATGATGGTAGATGAACATTGTCTTCCCTTACGTCGAAAAGGGCGTAAAAAAACAACTTTGAATAAAACAACAAAGCGATTTAATGAAGCTCTTTTGACAGCCGCTGAGCAGGCTGGATATCACTATGGTGAGGATGGGCTGGTGTCTTATCTTCAATATCATGCGTTGAATAATCCTGTTCCTTTTTTTTCGCTGCTGGCAAAAGTCTTGCCTCTTCAGGTTACGGGAGAAGCAGGGGGAGATGTTAAAACAGTTTCGCGTATTGAGATTGTGCCAGTGAAGCCCAAAAATACTGAACCGAAGAAGCCTGATCCTTTGGTTACTGAGGTTTGAAGCTACGAGAAAATATTGGGTTGGGCACATGATGTTTAAGGGATATAGTCTTTGAACGGGGATGCTAGGTGTTTGCCTGAAAGCTTATGATTGAAATTGCGGTGAGGGGCTGAGTGCTTTAGGCGTGTGAGCTGTGAAGTTGTTGGGCTTTGGTGGGGGATGCGCGAGGGCGTGGACTGGAGGAGACTTCGGTGCATATGGTGTTTTTTGGGGTATATGGTGTCTGGGGTGGTCTGTGTGAAGCGGCGAGGGCAAGATGCTTTTATGGCGATGTGTGAGGGGCGCGATACCTGAAAGATGTTGGGGAGTGCTTGATGATATTTGCTGTTTTGGATTTCTGGTGAAGGTTTGGTCTTTTCTCGTTATTGAAATGGGGGAGATGTTAAAACAGTTTCGCGTATTGAGATTGTGCCAGTGAAGCCCAAAAATACTGAACCGGAGAAGTGTGATCCTTTGGTCACTGAGGCTTGTGATATTGAAAAATGTTAGGTTGAGGTGGATGATGTGGGGTGATGTCTTGGAAGGGGGATGCTTTAGTGATTGCCTATCTTGAGGGGATTGAAGCGGAGGCTATCGCGCTTGTAGGCGCTCGTGATACTGGGAAGGGGCTTTGGTGGGGGATGCATGAGGACGTGGACTGGAGGAGACTTCGGTGCATATGGTGTTTTTTGGGGGTATATGGTGTCTGGGGTGGTTTGTGTGAAGGGGGCGGGCAAGATGCTTTTATGGCGATGCGTGAGGGGCGCGATACCTGAAAGATGTTGGGGAGTGCTTGATGATATTTGCTGTTTTGGATTTCTGGTGAAGGTTTGGTCTTTTCTCGTTATTGAAATGGGGGAGATGTTAAAACAGTTTCGCGTATTGAGATTGTGCCAGTGAAGCCCAAAAATACTGAACCGGAGAAGTGTGATCCTTTGGTCACTGAGGCTTGTGATATTGAAAAATGTTAGGTTGAGGTGGATGATGTGGGGTGATGTCTTGGAAGGGGGATGCTTTAGTGATTGCCTATCTTGAGGGGATTGAAGCGGAGGCTATCGTGCTTGTAGGCGCTCGTGATACTGGGAAGGGGCTTTGGTAAATGATGCCGTAAGGGCCCGTGTGCTGGAGGGTTTGGTGCAGGGTATTTGTGTGGTGGATATGGAACAGTGTTTTGATGGGTGAGAGGCATGAAACTTGAGAGAAGTGTTATGCTTGCGGGATGCATGTGTTTTGGTGGGGTATCTTGGGGGATAAAGTGTGAGGATTGGTGATGCTTGAGAGGCATGGTCTTGGAGGATGTTGGGCTTTGGATATGCCTGAGAGCGTGTGCTGAGGCTATGATTTGGGGGGATACTGTGCTTGTGGTTGGGGGATGACAGGCGCGGTGTTTGAGGGGTGTGATGGGGAAATAGGGACCTTTGGGGAGATAATGATCTTTGGGGGGATAAGGACGTTGGGGCATATAGGTGGAGTCAAGGGGATCTCATGTAAAAAAGTGAAATTTATTGAACATGTGCGATGAAAAAAAGATAAAGCGCTGCTTTTGAGAAGGGCGTTTTTCGTTCAATTGCTCTTTTTGTTCAATTGCTCTGGGATAATGAAACTTGGGATAAGCAAAAGGGTGCAGCGCAATTATTGCTAAAGTATGAAAATTTATAATGACAACGGTTCAGAAAATTTCTCAAAAAATGGAGCAGAAAACGGCTCAAGTAGCTCTTATTCCAAAGCTTATTCCTGTTTTTACTGGAAATGCCGATGTGCGAGCCGCTTGGGGAGGACGCGGTTCTGGAAAAACACGTTCTTTTGCTTTGATGTCGGCCGTGGTGGGATATCGCCATGGAATGGCTGGAGAACGCGGTATTATCCTTTGTGCACGGCAATTTCAAAATTCTCTTAATGAAAGTTCGTTGGAAGAAATTAAACGCGCTATCGAAGCTTATTCTTTTTTACAAGACTATTATGAAATCGGCGATAAATATATTAAGTCAAAAGATGGACGGGTTGTCTATGTGTTTGCTGGACTTGATCGCAATATCGCAAGCATTAAATCAATGGGGCGCGTTTTCCTTTGTTGGGTGGATGAGGCGGAGCCCGTGACAGAAACTGCTTGGCAAACACTTATTCCAACTTTGCGCGAAGAAGGAAAAGATTGGAATGCAGAATTATGGGTGACATGGAACCCATGCCATGAAAATGCACCCGTGGAAAAACGTTTCCGAAATGTCGATAATCCTCATATCAAAGGGGTGGAGATCAATTGGCGCGATAATCCGCAATTTCCTGAAAAACTCAATCGTGATCGAATGGACGATTTACAGCAAAGACCAGAGCAGTATAACCATATTTGGGAAGGAGAATATCTCCAAGCTGTGCAAGGCGCTTATTATCAGAAATGTCTGCTCGAAGCCGAGATGGAAGGGCGGATTACCACTGTTCCACGGGACCCTTTGATGCAGGTGAGAATCTTTTGGGATATTGGGGGAACAGGCGCAAAGGCCGATGCTACCGCATTGTGGGTGGCGCAGTTTGTTGGACGGGAAATCCGAGTGCTCGATTATTATGAAGCCCAAGGACAACCCCTCTCAGAGCATGTGGGGTGGGTCTTTCAAAAGGGATATGATAAGGCTCTTATGGTCTTGCCTCATGATGGCGCAACAAAAGATCGTGTCTATAATGTGAGTTTTGAAAGTGCTCTTCAACAAGCTGGTTTTCAAACCAAAATAATTCCTAATCAAGGAACAGGCGCTGTTAAAATGCGTATCGAAGCCGTAAGGCGGTTGTTTCCTGCACTATGGTTTAATCGTGAAACAACATCTGCGGGGAGAAAAGCGCTCGCCTGGTATCATGAAAAGCGTGATGAACAGCGCAATATCGGTCTAGGGGCTGAACATGATTGGGCTAGCCATGGGGCCGATGCCTTTGGACTGATGTGCGTGGCTTATGAACAACCAAATGCTAGAGTGCGAAAAAAAACTTATCGCTCTTCTCACCATTCTCAAACTTCATGGATGGCTTTTTAATGAATATGTCTACAAATTCTTCTTTTGATCAAATCGAAACGCTTGAAAATCAAGCTCTCTTTAAAAAACTCGTGGGTTGGTATCAGGATGATATTACCCATGTCGAAAAATGGCGAAAAAATGCCCAAGAAGATTACGATTTTTATAATGGGCGGCAATGGAATGAGCAAGACCTTGCCGTCTTGCACGAACAAAACAGACCGGTGATGACTTTTAACCGTATTGCACCTTTAATTAATGCTGTGATCGGTGCTGAGCGCAATAATAAAAGACAAGTCCAATTTATTCCACGACAAGAAGGTGCAGCTTTTGCTAATCAGATTCTAACAGGAGCAGCCGAATGGTTTCGCGATGAAGCCGACGGCGAATACGAAGATTCCGATGCCTTTCAAGATGCAATTATTTGCGGCATGGGCTGGACAGATACACGCCTTGATTATGAACAAGATCCACAAGGAAAACCAATCATTGCGCGGCTGGACCCTATGAAAATGGTGTGGGATGCAAGTGCTGTTAAGTCTAATCTCATTGATGCTCAACGCTTATGGTATATTGATGAAAAACCTCTTGCCGTAGCGCAGGAAATGTTTCCCAATGTTCATTGGAGCGATCTTCATGCTGATTGGGTGAAACATCAGAGCTTTTTACAGCCAACCAGCAATGGGATAACACAAAGTTATCAGGTAGAGGGAGAAGAGACAAGCTGTTATCAACGTCCTAAAATGGTGACATTGGCAGAATGTCGCTGGTTTGAACGCGAGGTGGTTTATAAAGTCCTTGAGCCGCAAAGTGGAAAATTTATCGATTATTCAGAGCAGGATTTCCAAAATTTAAGCAAAACCTTTCCTCATATTCAAGCAACAAAGTTGACCAAAAAAATTGTCAAACGGGCATTTTTGGGCAGAAAGCTGCTCGAAGCGCCTGATAAGCCCTTGGTTCCACCCAATCAATTGGGATGGGAGTGTATTACCGGTACTTTTGATAAGTTAAGCCGACAGTTTTACGGAATTGTTAAGCCAACAAAAGATCCGCAACGGTGGGCAAACAAATATTTTAGTCAAGTAATGCATTTGCTCAATAGCCAATCAAAAGGCGGCATTATGGCAGAACGCGATGCTTTTGATGATGATCGACAAGCCGTCGAGAGTTGGGCTAGAGCCGATAGTATTACTTGGTTGAAAAGTGGGGCTGTCTCTGGCGGAAGAATCCAGCCTAAACCCGTGGCGCAATTTCCGCAAGGTTTTTTTCAATTGTTTAATGAAGCAAAGAGTGCTCTCGAACAGGTGACGGGATTGTCTTCTGAATTTATTGGGACGCGAGCTGTCAATCAGCCTGGCATTCTTGAACAACAACGGCGACAATCGTCACTTAATCTTTTGGCTTCCTTTTTTGATGGGTTGCGTCGATATCGGCAACGACAGGGAAAAATTATTCTCTATCTTATTCAAAATTATCTCTCCGATGGGCGGTTGGTCCGTATTGCCGGGGATGAAAATGCTCAATATGTTCCACTGACACGCGAAATGGTGACAAGTTTGGAATATGATATTGTCGTGGATGATGCGCCAACAAGTCTTAATGAAAAAGAGCGTACTTTTGCATTGATCATGCAATTGCTTCCTTTGATGCAAAATTTTGCAACGCCAGAGATTATGCTCGATCTTTTACGCTATTCGCCTTTACCCGCTTCACTCATTCATAAAATCGCTATAAAGGCGCAAAACGCTCTCCAAGAAGAGCAAAATGCCTCAGCACAGATGGGGGGTAATGTGGGAACAGAGCAGATAATGCAGATGTTGCAGACAGTAAAGGCTCAACAATAGGACGCTTTGTCATGCGCGACTTCTGATAAATTCCATCTACCAGAAATTGCTTATCGATACAATTTCCATAGCATAATGTCGTCTTCCTTTATCTTCGAAGAGCTGTTTTATGGAACTATCCCTGTTGGGGAAAACAGGGTGGAGAGGGAGTCTTGCCGTTATGTGGGGTGAATATGGTGGGGAATGGTGGAGCCCAAGTGATGGGAGAGCATTGAGGGAATAAATGCTCACAGGCTGTTTTATCTGAAAAATTTAATTTTATTGTTAAAAAAAAGAAAAGGCTAATGTCATGGACCAAGAACACTTAACGCCGGCAGAACAAAACCAATTAAAACAAGATTTTCTGGTCTCAACACAAGAGGGAGAAGATGGTGAAATTGCAAGAGAAGAAAAAACTCTCGAAGATAATTTCCAAGGGCAAACGCATCAAAAACAGTCCTCTTCGCAAAAGGTAGAAAAAGAGGTTCAAGGAGGAGAAGATGTTCCACCAGATCCACAAAAAGACTTTATGGGCTATATGCAATGGTTGGGAAAAACACTCCAAAAACAAGGGCTTTTACATGAAAAACCCCAAGATAAACCGACTGTTTGTGAAGCAGAACAGTTGCACGCATTCTATCAACAGTCTGTTGCCAGTGTTAAACAAAAACATCATGATTTTGATCAAGCCGCCGATTTTATTTATGAAACGCGGGCTAAACAGTTGGCTGCTTGTGCTTCGCTCTATCCTGAGATGGCAGATCCCCAAAATATTGATGCGATAATTGGTGATGAGTTGAAGCAGATCTTGCGCGATTGTGCGCAAAAAAATCAAAACCCTGCTGAAGTGATTTACACGATTGCACAAAAAATTGGCTACACAAATGTTCCCAATAACATGGATGAAAATTTACAGGAAAGACACAATTCTGCGCGTACTCTTGCTGCTTATAACGGTTTAACGCCAAATGGGCCAATTTCTTTGGATATGCTTGATAAAATGTCAGAAGCAGAATTTAGCGCTTGGGTTGCTGATCCTAAAAATAAAGCTGCTTTTAATCGTTTAATGGGGGGAAGAGAATTTTAAAAACAAAAATGTGGCAGGGTCTTTTGCGGGAACGTGGAGCGGCTTTTGGGGCGTGAAGGTGGCAGGCGTTTTTTGAGGGAACAGGGGCGGGGGGAGTGGGGATTTCTCAAAGCACGGATGCGGTGAGGAGAGCTCTTATAAGGAGGAGGCAGACGCTAACAGAAATTAGATAAAACTCACGAACAAACTATTCACCATTTGAAATAAAATGTGGTGTTTTAACAACCGGCGCTTTGCCGGGTTTTTTATGTCAATAAAACTTTTAGAGGACAAAATGACTGTAACTTATATCGGACTTAATGACCCAATGGCAGTGCGCACATGGTCTAAATTATTAAACCAAGAAGTCTCAAAAGCACTTCCAATTGCACCGTTGATTGGAAATGATTCAAACAGTATCGTACAATTAAAGGATGAAACCACGAAAGCAAGTGGGGATGCCATTAGCTTTAATTTGCGTGTGCAGTTGCTAGGCGATGGGGTGAGTGAAGGGCAGACATTGGAAGGCAATGAAGAAGCTTTACAGTTTCTCAATGATCGCTTGGCAATTAATGAACTCGTTCATGCTGTGCGTGTCAAAAATGAGGGAACAATTGATCAGCAACGAATTCTCCATGATTTGCGCACCGAGGCAAAAAATGGTTTGGTTGATTGGTATGCAGATCGTCTGAGTATGATGTTCTTCATTCAAGTGTGTGGTTATACCGCAAAAGCTATTAACTTTGAGGGACGTACGATTACTCTTAAACCTGTCCATTATGGGTTTAATGCGCCAACGGCACCAACCAATAAACGCGTGGTACGTCCTAACGATAAAGCAAAAGATGAGGACTTAAAAGAAGGCGATGTTTTTGATCTTAAGCTCATTGATAAAGCTGTCGAACGGGCTAAATTGGCAAATCCTAAAATTAGACCTGTGCGGATTGATGGCGAAAATGTCTATGTGCTGTATCTGCACCCAACCCAAGTGACGCAATTGCGAACCAATACAGATGCGGGGCAATGGCTCGACATTACTAAGGCAATCTATAGTGGAAGTCGTATCAAAAATCCGCTCTATGATGGGTCTTTGGGCATGTATAATGGTGTGGTTTTACGCGAAGCTGAACATATTACCGAAGGGGTTGAATCTGGGACGGCAAATAAAGCTGTACCAAATGTGCGGCGGGCTGTTCTGCTTGGTGCGCAGAGTGCTGTGATTGCTTTTGGTAAAGATCGAGGAGCAACACGCTATAAATTGGTGGAAGAACTCTTCGACTATGAAAGAGAATTCGGGGTCGCGGCAAAAACCATTATCGGTATGAAAAAAACTTGCTTTACCTTGCCAGGAAGTACGCAAGGGGCTCAGGATTTTGGCACTATCGTCATCCCAACTTATGGAGCGCCCGCTTAAAGCGAATGTTTGCTCTCTTCCCCCAACAAGAGGGATCTGTTGGGGGAAAAATTTAAAATGCTTCCAGAAACAAGGACAGGCTTATGACCACTTTATTCACTGATCCCCAAAATCTAAACCTTACACATTCAGACCATTCTAAAACTTTTGCTTATATGGTCGCGCTTATTCAAGATGAAATTGACGATACAACAGCGGAATATTCCCTGCAAATTCAAGATTCAATTTTTACGGCTTTGCGTTTGTGTGAACGCGAACCCTTTTTCTTTAATGAAAAAAGAGAAAGGACGTTTAAAACACAAAGTGGTAAAACATGGTATGGGCAAGAAGAGGGGGTTTTTATTGAATCAGAAAAGGTTTTAGAGAGCGTCTTTTTAGCAACAAACGATGAAACACCAACAAAATTGTTCTTTAAGCCCTTGGAAGTGTTGCATCAACAATATGGTATGCATCCTGCGTTAGGAACGTCATTCTTTTATACGTACCTTGATCAAAAAATAGGTCTCTTTCCAACACCAGAACATGTGGAAACCGTAAAGCTCTCGTATGCTCCTATTCATATTGCGGATGAACAGCTGAGAGAAGATGATAATCCTTGGTTGCTTCATGCTTTTGATCTTATTAAAGCGCGGGCAAAATATGAATTGTATAAAAATATCCTTAAAGATCCTGAATATGCCGCCGTTTCTTTCAGAGATTTTCAAGAACAGCTTCAAGCTTTGCGTATTGAAACATCGCGTCGAAAAGGTTCTTCAAAAATTCGTCCAATGCGTTTTTAAAAGGCTTTTTTCGAAATCGTTTATGGCGGGCGTTGAAGGTTGGTTTGTCCTTTATGGTTGGATGCGCGTTGGGTGTTGATGGTGAAGCGCTGGTGTTTGGCGTTGGGCTCCACCATTCTTTATGGTCACATTTTGCTCGATAAATGAGACAGCCTGAGGTTGTGTATTATGGTACTTTATGTCCTTAGAGTTTTGTTCTAAGGGCTTTTATGGTTAGTTTTATCAATAAGCCTTGGTGTTTTGAATGGCACTGGGCTCTTTTAGAGATTTTATGAAGGGTTTTAAGGCTCTTTCCCAATCATGGGGATTGGTGACGACGGTTGGTTTTGGTTAGGCGCTGGTGGATGGCGTTGGGCTCCACCATTCTTTATGGTCACATTTTGCTCGATGAATTAAACAACTTGAGGTTGTTTATTTTCTTGCATTTTATGCCTTTAGAGTTTTGTTCTAAGGGCTTTTATAGTTTTTATCAATAAGCCTTGGTGTCTTGAATGGCACTGGGCTCTTCAAAGATTTTATGGGGGCCTTAATGGCTTTTTCCCCCCGTCATTGTGGGTGATTGCGGGCAGTTGATTTTGGTTTGGCGCTGGTGGATGGCGTTGGGGTGGCTATTATTGATGGTATCGTTTTTTTGATGCATTAAACAACCTAAGGTTGTTTATTTTCTTAAATTTTATGCCTTTAGAGTTTTGTTCTAAGGGCTTTTGTAGTTTTTTTTATTATTAATAAGCCTTGGTGTCTTGAATGGCACTGGGCTCTTCAAAGATTTTATGGGGGTCTTGATGGCTTTTTTCCCAATCGCTGATTATCGACCCGATGTGGCGGATATCAATGGAATTTTTACTGATGAACTTGTTAATGTGCTTCCAGCTGATGGCTCCTATATTCCTATGCCAAGTTTTGAACCTTTATCAGAGCCTTGTCCGGAGCCAATTTTAGGTGCTCTTGCGGTTAAAACAAAAAATGGGGTTTCTATTATTGCTGGGACAAGAGAAAAAATCTACTTGCTTGATAATACAACAATGAAGTGGAGGGATATTAGCCAAAAAGGAAAATCTTATCTTGCTAATATCGATGCTCCGTGGTCTTTTGCTTTGTTTGGTGATTTGATCATTGCTGTTAATGCCAATGATAGACCACAAGTGATCGATATTAACCATGATAAAACATTTAGAAATTTAGGAGGTAATCCGCCACAAGCGGGGATTGTTCGAATCTGGGGAGATTTCGTTTGTTTGATGAAATTAACCGAAAATCCAAGACGGGTTCATTGGTCTGGATTGAATGATGCTGAATTTTGGACCGTGGGGAAAAAAAGTTGTGATTATCAAGATTTTCCTGATGGCGGATTCGTCCAAGGGGCAACCGAGACAACAAATCCAATTATCTTTATGCGTTCTGCAATCTATGCCGGTTCTTTTATCCCTGGATCAAAGATTATTTTTAGTTTCCAAAAAATCCACGATAAACGAGGCGCTAAAAATGCTGAATCAATCGTTTGTCGGGGCGATTTAGCATTCTTTGCCGATGAGGGCGGTTTTTATCAAATAACAAATGAGGGACAGATTATCCCTATTGGGTTCGAAAAAGTGGATCGAACGATGACAGCAAAATCAAGGAAGGATAATCTGTACACTCTGTCTGCTGCTATCGATGGGGTGTACAATCGTGTTTATTGGATGGTTGATTCTGATGAGAACATTCATAAACGGATCTTGCTCATTTATGATTGGGGATTGCAAAAATGGACAAAAGCTCTCGTCGATATCAAAATGATATTGCCTATTTTCTTAGCCGGAACAACTCTAGAAGGTCTTGATTTTGTGACTAAGAATATTGACGATTTGTCCTTTTCTCTTGATAGTAAAGTGTGGAGAAATGAATCACCTATGCTGGGGGCATTTGATCAACAGGGCAGACTGGGGTCGTTTTCTGGGTGTCCTATGGCTTGTGTGGTGATATCACAAGAAATGGGACAGACAAATGGCATGATAACACGCGTGAAAAATATTATGCCTCAGGTCAATAGTGGAAAGTTTTATTTATCTGTGGGAATGCGCTTTCGACAATCTCTTGAAGAGGAAACTGTTTGGTTGCCAGAAAAACAACCCTCTTATAATACTGGACAAATTCATTGTCGCGCAAGGGCACGGTTTTATCGCTTTAAATTGCGTATTCCTGAAGGGGTGAATTGGACTCATGTCACCGGATTTGATGTGGAATTGACGTCTGCCGGCATGCGATAGGCATGCCCTTTTATAATACCATGCAATAGGCATGCCCTTTTATAATACCATGCGATAGGTTCAAAGCCTCTATTATTAAAGAACAAATGCCCCATAGGCTTCCCAAGCCTTTATAAACAAAGGCACAATGCGATAAGCCGTGTCTTTATAGTATGAAGAACAATGTGGTGCGTTATGTTTCATGCTTTTCTGCAATAAAGGAAAAATAGGCTGCACCATGGTTTCTATAAAGTAGGAATGGCGTATTCCCTATTTCTTGTTACAAGGGATGATGGGGGATTATTTTTTGTTGTGGTGTCTCTCTTCTTCTTTTTGAAAGTTGTGCGGTAAGCACGAATGCGTGAAGTATGCATGGGGATGCGTATTGCTCAAAGAGGGGGTGACAAAGCTAAAAGAGCCCAAATTATGATGCTTGAGAGTCAAGATTTATATTCTGCTCATCTGACAGAGCAGTGGCCATGGGAAAAAATAGCTCCCTATCAAGAGGCACTCAATGCTGCATTGAAAAAATATGCGCAGCGCTTTCCGGATGATGTTTGTCTGGAAAAAATTGCTGAAGAAATCGCTACAGGACAAGCACAATTGTGGCTGGTCTTAAAAAATAAAATCCAATTTAGTGCTTTTGCAATTACCAAAGTTGAAATAACCCATACGGGAAAAAAATGCGTCGTTCTCTCAGATCTTGCGGGAGAGGGAGGGCTGAAATTGGTCAAGTTGATTGATGAAGTCGAAAAATGGGCGCGAACAATCAATGCGGACGAAATGCACATGTTTGGAAGAACTGGATGGGCGAAAAAGCTCGCTCATCACGGATATTCTCGTAATCTTATTCAATATAGAAAGGTTCTGGGTTCATGAGTAGAAAAAAAACACCTCAAGTACAGACAACAACACAAACAAATGCACCACCCGCTTGGGCCGCTGATATTCTTAAACAAGCCAGTGCTAACGCGCTTGGACTTTATAATAAAGGAATTGGTGGAAACGTTTATCAGGGAGAGAGAGTTGCCGGTCTTAGCGATATGACAAAAAATGCGCTGACCGGTTTACAACAAGCAGCAGGGCTCTACAATAATCCAACGGTAACGCAATGGTTGAATGCACCAACCAACAGCGCTACAAATCTTTCCGGTATGGCTAAGGGAAGCTGGATTGGAAGCAATAGTAAATTTAATACTGCATTGCAAAATGCTTTGAATAAAACTTCTGATGCGATTAATCAATCTATGTCTGGGGCAGGACGTTATGGTTCTGGCGCTCATACTGGTGTGCTGGCCGATGAGTTAGGCGCCTTGGCAACAAATGCTGCGGTACAGCAGTATAATCAAGATATTAATAATATGATGAACGCGAACCAGATGATTGATCGCTCTCAGCAGGATCAGGTTAATGCAGCAAATAGCTATTATCAAGGACAGAGTAATGCGCAAAGCAATGCTTTGAAAGGAGGAATGATTCAAGATATGAATCGTCAAAATGTCTTAGATGCGGAGCGCCAAAAATGGTCAGAAAAAGATAATCAAGATTGGAATCGCTTAGAACGCTTGTTACAGGTAGGAACACAGGCCGCTGGAAATTACGGAACAACTTCAGGAAAATCTACAACAATACCTTCTGTGACAAAAGATCCGTTGCGTGATGCGCAGCAAGTGCTTGGATTGGTCGGAGGAATTTTAGGGCTTTGTGATGTGAGAGCAAAAGAAAATATTATCCCTGTGGGGCAGAAAAAGGGATATCCACTTTATACCTTTAATTATAAAGGAAATCCACAACGTTATCAGGGCGTTATGGCGCAAGATGTGTTGCGTGTGAAGCCTGAAGCTGTTTATGTCAATGCAAAAACAAAGTTATTGCATGTTGATTATGACAAAATAGGTTTGAAAATGGAAAAAGTGAAAATGGAAAAAATACCGGCATCTAAAAATAAAGTTGCGGCTTTCTTTTCTTCATTTTTTGCTCGTTTTCCCTTTTTGAAAAAAGAGTATCTTCTATGAGTTCGATTTATGATTGGTCAATTGTTGCATCAGAAAATGCTTATGCCGATGAAAGTATAAACTGGGCAGAAGGGCAACCGCCAAGCACAGTCAATGATAGTGCTCGCGCTATGATGCAACGCATCAAAGAATATTTGTTGGATAATGGGGGCGGGATTGAAACACAGTTTACTGTCGATGTGGAAAACGAGAGGACATCACTTCGTTTGGCAACAAAGTCTTTTTTTGAGACTTATATGGATGGCATTGTTGTGCGCTTTAAAGCACAAGGCGTCAATAGAGGAAAGACAAATATTTCTTTGAATCAATTACTTCCAAGACCAACTTATATGGCAACGCCAGAGGGTATCATGCCTTTAAAAGGGGAGGAAATTCAAAAGGGGGGGCTTTATGAAGTCGTCTATACGCATGATATTGCCGGAAAAAATGCTGATGGCTGGTTTTTAACCAATCCTACTATAAAACTTCCTGAAATCCCTCCCTTTCCTCCTTTGCCTGAAACTTTTTCTTCTGGATTTATTGGGACTTTTGCTACAGAAAAAATACCCTCTGGATGGTTACTCTGTGATGGTAAAGAATATTCGCGAAGGAACTATGCTAATCTCTTTGCTGTTTTGGGAGAAACATGGGGAAAAGGAGATGGGAGAACAACATTCAATGTTCCCGATTTGCGTGGAATGTTTTTACGGGGGCTCGATAGTGGAAAAGCAATTGATAAAGGACGTCGCTTGGGAAGTCGACAAGAAGAGTCTTTTAAATCTCATACCCATGAAGGAAAAACAGATTCAACAGGTAACCACCAGCATAGTTACCCCATGATTGAAAAGGTAGTTTGGGATATGAATCACGGTGAATATTATAGAAATCTGGCTCAAATTTACAATAAAAATTTGTTGACAGGTCCTGCGGGAGAGCATGAACATAAGGTCTTGTTGCAAAAAACAGGGGGAGATGAAACACGTCCTGTCAATGTGGCGGTGGTTTATGCTGTCAAAGCCTGAGAATGAAAGCTGTGTGAGAGAAAGATAAAAATGCTTGCAAAATGTTTGTTATGAAAAAAGTCTTATAGAATATATTGTGCAGAAAGTTTTGAGGCGCTTTAGAAAAAAAACTCAACTCTCTTTATTCTTTTATTTTTTGTGCTGCCTTTGTTGGATGCCTAAAGGTGAGTTTATCTATTGTTCTTTAGAGGATCAAGACAGTGATTATTAAAGGTAGGGAAAGAACAAAAAAAATTTCTTTATTCATGGCGTTTTTTGCTGAGGAATAAAGATTTTATCCCAAATGCCTCTCTCTTGTGGTATCGTGATCCATTGTTTCAAGTGCTGGGTTTAAACCGCTGCTGTGCGATGACAAAAAGCCCCTAGATAATTTTATCCTATTATAGCGTAAAGTACCGTCATTAAAACACTATTATTGAAGGTGGTGATATCAGTAAGATAGCTTAAAGTATTTAATACATTAGCAACTGTTCTGGGGAGGATTTGCTTGGTTAAGTATTATGCAAGTGAATCATATAAATAATGAGCAGATATGGAGCTCCTTCAGAGGAGTTGGATTGTTTACAAACCGATGTGGGGCTAAAACCTTTGTCCTTTGAGGGTGGTGGGAAGAGGTCAACGGATATGTTTATTTAAAGTGAGAAAAGGCAAAATGAAGCACTCCCTTTTTTGGCAAAGCATGTAGGAAAAAAGGCTCCTCTTTGCTTTCAAAATGGGTGTACTGTTGGCTAGAAGCAGCAGGTTGGTGATGCGTTGTAACGTATGGTGAGGCATTGAACTCTCTGAGATGGCATTTTGTGCTTATCAGGAAACTTCTTGAAACAGGATGAGAGTGATACGAGAAAATCTGTAAGACAATAGTTTGTTCCGTTGTGTTGTAAAATACCATTGTTTGAGATGTGGTTAAAATTTTATGCATAGGGTGTTTTTCGTCTGTGAGTATTCCTAAAGCAGTGTTTTTTTTGTAGAGTTACTCTAAATAGGGATACATTACAAAGAGGCATTTGAAGGGGGAAGCCAAGTTAAATCTGTTAGATAAGAAGCCAGATTGTTTACAAACCATTGTTTATTGATTGGCATTATTTAAAGACCGGATTTAAAGACCGGTGTGGGCGTTGTCATTTTGGGAAAGGTTGATACAGCATGCAAGGTGATCAAACATTTTTCTTTGATTATCAGGTGATAAAGTCAACATTTTAGGTGGAAAATAGAGTATAATCTAAAAAAATACCTTGTAAAAATTTTCGATGAGGAAATTTTTTTTAAAGCCTTTCATATGGTTGTCTGAGGTTGTCTGAGGTTGTCTGAGGTTGTCTGAGGTTGTCTGAGGTTGTCTGAGGTTGTCTGAGGTTGTCTGAGGTTGTC
>NZ_JBHIQN010000010.1:8683-16448 GCF_042196525.1 Bartonella sp. AC62GZZY | reverse complement strand
TGAGAAATGCAAGAGCCGTACAACGGAAAAAATATGCAAATGCTTAATACGCGTTTAGCTTATCAAAAAGGGGGATATAATGGCACTTTTTCCATTTTCTATTGCTGATATTGATGATCCTGAATGTATTCGTGTGGTTCTTTATGCTAGCGGAAGAATGGGACATGCTCCTTTAAACGCATTGTTGAAGAAAGCATATGAAGATATTACAAAAATTTCAAAGCGCATGGATGCTTTAGAAAAAAAATTAAATGCTCTAGATCTTACCAGTGTCGAACAGAAAAAAAATGAGAAAGAAGAGAAGCAAGACAGTATTAATAGTGTTGTGAGTGGTGGAATAACGACATCAAACAGTTTTGTGAGCGCACCAGAAATTAAAACAGAATCATCGTCCGCTGGAGACATATTTTTTTCTTCAATATACGAGGCACCAAAAATAGACTACAGCTCTTTTATTTCAAAATTTACAGCACATAAGCCGCTAGAATTACACAGTAGTGTTGCTCAAAACATCAGTGTTGAGCATTCTAGAGAGATTTCTTCTTTGTTAGAAAAGAGTGATCATAACAATATGTATGGGTTGAAGCTGTAGATCAGATAAACCTGATTTATATCTTCGGTGGGGACTGGAATTGCACTCTGTTTGAGATGTTAAAAAAGGGGTAAAAATTGATAGAGAAGCGTTGTTGCAGGATAAGTTGATCATGCCTTGTTGGGGAGAGTAGGGTGCATATTGAAATCTAAGGGTAAGTTTTTAAAGCCTACAGAGAAAGGAGCTGTGCCCAAACAAAAACGCATGGCAAAAGAAGCTTTAAAAAAATAAAAAATCTTGCAATACTTTGAAAAAGCTTTTGGATAGAGCATTCGATGATTTTAAATCTATAAAAAATTGCCATTTTCACGCTTTTTTTAAAGAGAAACAGAGCAGTTCATCGCAATTTTAATTTGTTAAAAATCCCATAAAAAGAAAATATTAATTGCCAAAAGGACAAAAGCAGAAAAATGCCTATAAGAAAATTATGCGTATCGTTGTGTCTTTTCTTATAAACGAAGAGAAATGCTATACTGTTTAAGAAGACTTGAAGGCTAAAGTTTCACTTGTTTTCTTGTCAGACAAGATTGTATAAGCGGTTGTTTGTCTTATCCTGCTTATGCTGTAAATACTGTCCTTTCAGGTGTGATGATATAAGGCAAGCTCTTTGTAAGAGCCTCCATGATACAAAAAGTGTTTTTTTAAGGGCGTGGAAAATATTTAAGGCAGGCTTATTTGTTGAGCTTTAAGTTTAAGTCAATCACATGTGAGAAAGCCAAATGGACCCCGCTGCAATCTGGGCTGTTGATAGATCAGATTGGGTGAAGAATCTTCATGTTTTTAAGTGGTGGATGCAAGTCAAGAAAAACCAGCTTTTACAAGTGTAAAAAAGCGGATCTTATTATAATTATGGACTTAAATCATGTGTGTTTTTTCATGGATTATATTGAGATAAAGCTACAAAGTATTTTGATTTATTTGATACGTTTTTATTTTAGAAAGTGCATTGTTGTAAACAACTCTCCTCAATACGAATGTATCATTATTTATACTCTTTTTGGATATTTTTATAAATATAATTAAAAAGCTTGCAATACTATACGCTTTGTGTATAATTATTTATTATTGATTTCTTTTGTATTTTATTTAGTTATATCTCTATTCATAAGCCGCGCCTTTAAATGGTGCGGCTTTTTTTACTTTCTAATAACAGGGGCGCTATATATTTGTTATTGAGATGGCTTTGGATATTTTTCTCATTATTGTATTTTGTGATTTCATTTTGCAGTGAAATCTTAAATTCTTATGTGTTTTATCCCAATAGGGAAGATTCAAATAAAAATGCAGGCGTCTGGTTTCGGTTTCTTTGCTTTGGTTGGGGGGGGGGGACGTTGAATAGTTAAAGAATCTTTGTGACTGTTTGACGGAGCGTGATATGGGGTGGAGCATAAAATGGTGGCGTATTTGAAGGGCCATTATTATACATGTCAGCATGGTCAAAAATGCAAATGTGTCTTTAACAGTGTTTGTTGATCTCGATTAGAAAGTCCATTCTTTTCTTTGTTTGGAGTTTTACATCTATAATCTCTTATCGTTTTAGCGACTGCTTTTTGAGGGGGGGTAATAAAAGGCGTGTTATATATGAAGTGTTTGTGTGATGAATAATGGTAAACCCATTGAGCACTCCCATCTTTACGATTATGCAGAGGCAAGCCGGCACCATCATTGTATTTTCTCGCTCCCAATATTACGACAGCCTTGGTTCGTGAGACGATTCATAAGAAGCATATGCCTTTCTTATACAGTTTTTAATCCACATGCCAGCTCCGCTTGTAACTTGTAAGCGACATGGTTTTGATTGTTTCAACAAAAAACAAACTTCGGATGAGAGAATCCTATGGTGTTCGGGTTTTTCATTCAACGTGCAAAACAATAAAGACTCTTTATAAATCAATATGATGTGTCTTAACAAAGACGAATTATTTATAGAATCGCATGGATGAAGAATCTTCGTCTTTAAAAGTGGTGAGAGAAAATCATCAACCCTATTTTTTCATAAAGGGCATGAGAAAAGTGTTTCATAAGAATTATACGGTAAAAAAGAGAGTCTTTTGACATAAGAGTCTTGATCGTTTGCGGCTATAACCTGTATTGTGTACACAGATACTTCTATCGTTTTTTGCTGTAAAAGCTTCTCTTGGGATATTAAAGGGTACAATCTTTATGGAAAAAAGAATCCGGGCAAGACAAAAGGCTTATTTCAAAAGATTATATCGCAAGATTGCTTTTGTTTGCATGATACTTTTTTGTATAGTGATTTTGTGTTTTGCTGTTGCAAAGGCGGTCAGTTATTTTTCTTCTCATCAAAAAATAACACAACAAGCGCCTGTTGAATTGGCTATTCCTGTCTTTGATCTGCGTGTGTATTGCAAGGAAATTTCTGCTTCCGTTATGCCCGAGATGAAAAAAGAAGTTTATCAGCACTGCCTTAATTTAGAAAGTGAGGCCTATTTTGCTATTCGTGAAATGTGGGATAAGCTTTCTGATACTGCAAAAAAACAATGTTTGACGAGGATCCGTCCTGGGGATGGAAATTATTTTCTCTTACGAGACTGTTTTCTTGATGAAAGAGAAAATAAAACAGGCAAAAGGCGTAATTACTTTTAAGTTTTTATACGGAAAGTTAAAAGGAAGCGAATTTTGATAAAAAGATAAAAGCCTCTTAAATGACTATCTGCCTCAAGACCAATAGTAGCTTGATTTATTTATCTTGTTATATCGCACTTCTTATTTAAGGTATGGCGATATAAGATATGGATGGCCTCCTTGAAATGTTTAAGGGGGCGTGGTGGAGTTTCTGGAGGGGTTGTTGCGCTTTTTTAAGGGAAATAACGAGTGTGGGAAACCCATTTCGTAATGGCTTTGGTGAATGGTATAATGGTAAAACCCTCATGAAATGTATAAAATTTATAAAGCAAGTTCATCTTTATGGTTTAAAAAAGAGTAAGCTGGTACTATCTCACACTTTGCTCCGCTTCCAATGGTGCCTCTCGACAGCCCCTTAGCCTTAGAGACGGTTCATAAGAGGTACTTTTAGTCTTTTTTTTCGTTTTTACTCCACGCAGGTTTTCCTACGTGTAACATGCAAGAAAAAGAGATTGATTCAATAGCAAACAGATTGAGGATGAAAAATCCTACGGTATTAAGTTTTCTTACTCAACACAAAAATATGAATTATCATTACAAATCAATTCAGTGTATGAATTTTATAAGTATTTTCATTGTTGACAGACCCGTGTGATTTGAGAATCCTCGTTCTTTGAGGGTGTAAGTCAATAGACATGACAAAAATGAGTAAAAAAACATTTTTTTATAAACATTCAAGGCTTCTTCATGCGTAAAGCGCTGTGTTGGGTTTTAAAATGTGCTTGTTTTATAATTCCAGTTTTCTTTATCAGAAAAGATAAGTAAGGAAATACGTTAGGCCATTCTTATTGATAGGCTTTGAGGAGGGTATTTTTTTGAGAAGAAGCTGATTTTTAAAAAAGTGTGACATATTGGTTGTTTTTTTCATAATTTGATATTTTTTTGTATTTAAATATTTTGTTTTTAAGCTCAATTTGTTATAAATAAAAACTGTGATTAACTTAAAAACTCTATGGGTTAAAATAAAAATTGATAGTATCGTTGGCTTTTTTGGGAAAGAAGATTGATCTCTTGGTGATTATAGGGCTTGAATAATACTTCGTGTTAATCTATCTATAAAAATTAAGAGGTTTTGTGAAGCGATCGTGGATTATCGCTCGCAAGGGGTTGCTTTAGCGATGAAGAGAGGCTATATTTATAAAATAAAGAGGTTCGCGCAGTGACTCGTTGGGATGGAAGTGCTTGTGAGTTAAATGCACGAGGGGGTAGAGAATATCGGCGTTTTTAGGAGCGGTGGTTTTAGAGCAAAAAAGGAAGCTTCTACTATTCTCTGGCAGGAATTTTTTCTTTGTCAGGTGTGTTATATGTGTGTTTTCCTTTTTGTTTTCCACAAGATAATTATTTTTTTTAGTGAAATATGGTTTATTTTAAAAAAAACACTTGGCATTTTACGTGAACATCATTAGGTTTCTGCTGTTTGACAGAGAAAAAGGGAATTTTTGATTTACGATTTCCCTGCTGTTTTGTGATTTTCAAGAAAATATATGCTTTTATCAATATCAGTAGGGTTCGTTTGAGTGAAATAAACGCGGATAGCTTGATAAGCGTATGTTAAACGTGATCAGCATTATCAAAAGATAATGCAATGAGGAAGAGTCAATTAAGACACACATAAGACAAACACTCCAAAAAGGGATAAAGATGAGGCCACAACAAAATAGACGGGTACGCGGTCGTAATAATAACAATAATGGTAATAACAATAATAATCGTCGCGGTCCTAATCCGTTGTCTCGCAATTATGAAAGTAGCGGTCCGGATGTTAAAATTCGCGGGAATGCTCAGCAAATCGCCGATAAATACATAAGCCTTGCGCGTGATGCACAAGGTGCAGGTGATCGTGTTATGTCGGAAAATTATTTACAACATGCCGAGCACTATTTGCGTATTATTTTAGCAGCAGCTGGGCAAATGTCTCAATCGCCTCGGCGTGATGAAAATCGTGGTGATGAAAACGAAAATCGTGATGAAAACAATGGACAAGAATGCGGTGAAATAAATCTTGACGGTGAAAAAAATGATACTGTTGAGGGTGATACAGATGTATTACAAATGTCGTCGCAAAAAAATGGCGATGGCCAAAATGATAAAATGCAAAATGGAGATGCGCGTGAAAACGCTTTAGAGGCTCTATCGGATGAAAAAACAGATCAAGAGCACTGTCTCTCTGAGAAAAATGTTGAACCCATCAAAAAAACACGTCGTTCTCCCCGTCGACGTACTGTACGCACTCAAGATGAAGCACCTTTTGAGCTTTCACTCACAACAGCAGAAAGCTCTAGCAATGGAGATGCATCAAAAGTGACAAAAGAGGCTTCTTCCTTGCCTGAATTAGGTGAAGGGATACAGAGAAAGACGCGCCGTCGCCGAGTGGTCAATCTTGAGGCAGAGGAAAATGTTTAAACCTGAAGGGTGCTGTGTAAGCGCGCTTGTGTGGTGATGTTATTGGTATCATGATAATAAATTATAATATGCTCAAGAAGCTTCTTGCGCTTTCCTTCAGTTTTCACGGGGCTGTATCAGGAACTTAACGAAGGCTGTTGACAGAAAAGATTGCCTCTTTGCTGAGATTTAAGTGAGGGGATACAGAGAAAACCACATTCGTGTATTTTAAGAGGCAGTTCTTTTATGAAGAACGCAATGTCGTTGTTTTATTTAATTCACACCTATATTTAATATTGTTCAATATATTCATGCCCATTGCGCGCTGGTGTTTATGAATTCTATCATGTGAAATCCATCGGTTATCTTTGCTTAATAAAAGATGTAAGCTGGGCGTTATTGCTTTAATTTTCAATGTTGCAACAGTTCTTCTTTTGATACCGGATTATCTATAAGAGGTATTTTATTCATCAATTTCCTTGCTAGGGTATGTGAGGAAATGATTTTGATGAGCTTCATCATAAATAGATTTGAGATGAGAGAATCTTACAGTATTTGAGGTTCTCATTTGACATGCAAAATAAATCATCACTATAAATTAATATGTTGAATTTTTACACTCAAGAAGAAGCATTTCTTGCACGTTCATTAGCTTTTCATCAAATGATGTCCGTTTTCTTAAAAATGGGAATGCGTTGACAGAAAGGTTTCTTCTTTTCCAAAATTCAAGTGAGGGGATACAGTAAAAAATGCGCCGTCGCGGTATGGTGGAAATTTAAGACTTATCACATTGATTTATAATAACAATTCATTTTTTTGTATGTTAGGTGAGAGCCCCTAAATCCCTAGGATTCTCTCATTCCAAATTTGTCCCATGGTTGAATCAACAAAAACCATTCGCCTGCACGTTGCAAGCGGGGAGAGCCCGTGTGGATAAATTTGTATAAGAAGGAATAAAAATGGCTCTTATGAACTCTCTCTAGCGCCAAGGATTGTCGGCAACACCTACGCGCTGGAAAAGCGTGTGATAATGCCCGGCTCGCAGAAAATGTTTAAACCTTCAGAATGCTATGTCAGCGCTTATTGAGGTTGGCTTGCTTAATGAGGCGTTATTGTCGATATTTTTTCTGTTGTTTCAACAGAAAGAATGGAGACAAGTGCACCGGTATAATAATTGTAAATCATAAATTTTGTTTGTCCATCAGGGGTTAAAATTTTCAGTACAATATTGTTCTCTGAGAGGCTTTGCGACAAAATCTGTGTTTTTTCCGGTAAGGAGAGCGTATGATGGGTAGCTTGTGGATTTTTGCTGAGAGAGGAAGATCGCTCTGTTTGTTTTGACGCTGATCCCGTTGCGATAACTTTATAAACAATTAAAAATAGTACGGTCAGAATAAGGAAGAGCGTTATTAAAACGGAAATAATCATTAATCCCATAAGTTTTTTTCTCACCCGTTCTACAGCAGGATCTAAGGGGAGATCTTGAGGCAGAGTACTTTGCTCTGTGTGATGGTCTTTTGAAGGGTGCATTCGCTTATTATCTATCATGTCTTCCATTGATTATTTTTTTGAGATCTGATGGGTTTATGCTTTTAAAGTTTTTTGTGCAAGAGGTTTGTGGAAGAAGAACGCAAAAGAGGAAGCGATGTTGGTAAAATATCTTGTTTGTGGACTGTAGACAGCTTGTCTTTTACGTTTTGGCTTTTAAGAAGAAAATTTCCACGGTTTGTTACAGACCAGATCAAGTTTACTTCTTGTTGATGTAAACTGGGTTGTACGTTTATACATTGAGCAAAAATTTGTTGTCCATAAAGTGCAAACTTTTTTGTGGACGGTATCATGGCTTGTTCACAAGCTTGAGCTGTTGGGTAAGTTTTAACCATTGTATTGTTCGAATAGCAACTGTTAAAATCATCCGTACATGAAACCAATAAGAGGATAAAAACAAGGGGATTCATAAATTATTTTCCAAATGAGTAGTTGACAGTGTGAACTCCAATTTGTCAGCCTAGGGGCTTCTTCATTGTTAAACGGTTTTACAGTTTTTTAGTTCCCCTTTGAGATGTCGGTTCCCCTTTGAGATGTCGGTTCCCCTTTGAGATGTCGGTTCCCCTTTGAGATGTCGGTTCCCCTTTGAGATGTCGG
>NZ_JBHIQN010000010.1:0-8583 GCF_042196525.1 Bartonella sp. AC62GZZY | reverse complement strand
TTCTATAGTGAATTAATCAAAGTCATAGGCTTGCACGTCATAAAAGGGTGTGTGGGGGGGCTTTATATTGGTGAGTAATATTTAAAAAAAGACTGAAATGCCTCTTATGGACGCTCTCAAAGGTCAACGGCTGTTGTAACATGAGAGACAAATGGTATGATGATGCTCAGCTACTACTTTTATGAAGTGAAAAGGGGTATGAAGGTAAAGAAGGACGTGGTGTAACAAGGGACGGGCTTGATGCTTCACTTTACGGGGGCTATTATATCTTATTTACAGATACTGTTTTGAAATGAGCGTGGATGCGCTGGGAAATATTAAAAAAGTGCGTGAATGAGGGACACAAATGTATTCTGTTTTAGGAAGCCCTATTGTAACTGAAGAGGATATCTCCATTAAAAAATGCGATAAATAAAAGCATAAAATGTGTAATTTACATCAATTAATTGCCGTTGTCGTGGATGCTTTAAGCCCGTAAAGCTGAGGAGTGATGATGGATATTAGCTTTACTTCTTGAAATTTCATATTCTGCCAAAATAAAATTATATACGCATTGCGAAAATTACACAAAAAGAGATGGGTAATAGGCTCGCTTTTATTTTGCATATAAAAGCTGAAACGGTTTGCTCTTTATCGTTTTGGTTTCTGTTTTAAAATATGCGATTATATGAGGGATGGAAGTTGATTGACAGCGGGAATGGATTTTATGTGGCTTTCAGTTCTCATCGTTAAGGTTTTGGGGAACTATTGGGGGACAATAGAGGTTGGTTTAAAGAGGTTGGAAAATATCTTTGTGCTTAATAAACAGATGAGACATTTTGCTAAAAAAGGGGAAACTTTTCTTGTTCATTGTTTAAAATGCTCTTTTAAGAAAAAATATCAAAATAAGTATCAGGAACAGAGAGGCAATAGACAATTCCTTCTTGTGTCAATTTGAGAGAAGCTGAACCATTCACGGAAATGGGAACGATTTTTTCGAGAACGGCACTACCAAAACAGGCTTTTTTATTGTTTGTGGGAGGGATGCCGGATTCAAAATTTTCATGCCAAGTGATGATAAGTTGTGTTTTACCATTCAGTTTTGTTTCGATTTCACAGCGTACACAGATGCTCCCCTTTTCTTGGGAAAGGGCTCCAAAAGAAAGAGAATTGACAATCAGTTCATGAAAAGCCAAACCGATATGCAAAGCGGCATTGGGAAAAAGATAAGGATCGACGCCTTCAAGTGAAAAACGTTCTGTTTCTTTCATAAAATAGCCTAAAGCTTGCGTTTGGACCAATTCGCGAAATTGAGCACCACGCCAATCGGAATCAGTGATCAAATCTTGAGAATGAGAAAGAGAATGAAGACGACCTTGAAATTTTCGTAAAAAAACCTGAAGAGATTCAGTATAGCGGGCGGTTTGGCTGGCAATACTTTGAATGATCGCTAGAAGGTTTTTAGAACGATGACTGACCTCGCGAAGAAGGATTTTAAGCACTTGTTCACGGCGGCGTAAGCCGGAAATATTGACACCGGTGGTGATAATCCCAATAATGTCTTCGTTATCATTGCGGTGGCAATCAATAGAAAATTTGTACCAAATCTCTTGTTTATTTGTATCTTCAAAACGTGCTTCAACGGTTTGCATTTTGCCACTGGCTAAAACTTGCAGTTTGATGGTTTCCATATTGTCTGCAAGGTCAAGCGAAAAAAAGTCGCTGTCACGACACCCAACCCGCCATTTATGGTGCAAATGGTGTGGCAAGTTTTCAGCCCATAAATAAACTAGATTTGTTGCCTGATAGAGAACGCAAATATCAGCACCACGAATCGCTTGCATGAGCGCACTCATATGAGATCTATCCATAGGAGGCTTTGAAAGAGGCGTAACGATCATAATTTTAAGATGTTACCCTGTTCTAAGCCGCTTTAGAAGCATTCTCTTGAAAAAATAAAGCTTGGGAAATAAGCGCTTTCACCATATCAGGGTTAAAAGGTTTGGTCACTAAAAAAGTTGGTTCTGGACGCTCGCCAGTGAGAAGCCTTTCGGGAAAAGCCGTGATGAAAATCACCGGTATACGGTCATTTTTCAAAATCTCGTTGACCGCATCAATCCCTGAACTGTTATCGGCTAATTGAATATCAGCCAAAATCAACCGTGGTTTTTTCTTATGATACATAATGACAGCTTCATCACGCGTGCGCGCTATTCCTACAACATGATGACCTAGGCTTTCTACCATTTGCTCAATATCAAGTGCAATAAGAGGTTCATCTTCAATAATCATTACTTCAGTGGCAATTTGTTGAGAAATATCAATGGATGCTTGGTTGAGAAGTTTGCGAAATTCTTTCGTATCCAGATTCATGATTTCGCTGGCGTCTTGTTCATGAAATCCTTCAACGGCAATGAGCAAAAATGCTTGGCGTGCACGGGGCGTGAGATAGGATAATTTGGCACTGGTTTTTTGTTCAAGACCAAATTGGGGCAGGGGTTCAGGGATGTTTGGTGTGGTTTGGTCAAAAAGATGGCAAAAAAGCCAATAGGTACCAATTCGGTCAGTGGAGGCTTTGGGAAAAATGGAGATGTCGGCAATGAGTGCTTCCAACATCGCTGAAACATAAGCATCGCCAGAGGATTGGCTACCGGTGACAGAGCGGGCAAAACGCCGAAGATAGGGAAGATGCGGGGCAATGCGCGTTGATAATGACATAATTTATAACTCCTTTGACCTTTCAAGCATTTTGTTGGTTGAAATTCTCAACCGATAAAAAAGTTCCTTGATTTGTATGGAACTTTTTACCGACAGCTATATTTACAACCATAAGGCGAAAAAATTCTTCGCGGTGCTACCAATAATATATGGATTAGGGGGATGAAAAATGAACGACCGTGATGAAAAAAATCTCACTACACAATTTACAGTTGGAGATGATCTTCTCGGGGTCAATAGCGAAATAGCACGGAAGTTACGTCAATTTTACATGGAAATTCAAGAAGAAGCACTGCCACGGTGTTTGCTTGAGCTTTTAGAGAAGTTGGAGCGCGCAGAGCAATTTGGCTTAAACAATGTGGAAAAGGTTTGAATCCTTTATGTCAAAGTGCGCGAAAAACTTTAAACAAGAACTCCTTTCTGTGTTGCCGGCTTTACGAGCTTTTGCTGTTTCTTTAAGTGGCAAGCACGATAAAGCCGAAGATTTGGTCCAAGATACTGTTATGAAGGCATGGGCTAAGCAAGATAGTTTTGAGATGGGAACTAATCTTAAAGCGTGGCTTTTTACCATTTTGCGCAATGAATTTTATAGTCAAATGCGTAAAAAGGGAAGAGAAGTTCAAGATACCGACGGCGTGTTTACTCAAAATGTCGCTGTTCATCCTGCTCAATATGGATCACTTGATTTGCAAGATTTCAAAAAAGCCTTAAATTTGCTTTCTGCCGATCAAAGAGAAGCCATTATTCTCATTGGCGCATCGGGATTTTCTTATGAAGATGCTGCGGCTATTTGTGGTTGTGCTGTTGGAACCATTAAAAGCCGTGTGAGCAGGGCGCGTAATCGATTACAAGAACTTCTTAATGTCAATGGTGAGTCTGATTATGGTCCTGATTCTTACTCAGCTGGAAGTACATTGTGTTCATTTAACGGCTAAAAAAGCATAATAATTATGATCGATAGCCTTGTTTTTTTTATTCCCGTTATAGCTATTACAGTAAAGTCAGTATCTGAGGGAATTCAGAAGTTTGGCGTGTATCTTTAAGAACACAAGAAAAGCCTGTATAAAACTTTCTCACGGGCTTTAGGTTTTATGTTCCATAAGGTTGCCTTCCTTTGTGCTGAAAAATGACGACTTTCAAGTTCGCCAATGGACATTCTATGACAACAAAAACAAATTTGATGCCTCAAATGCCTTCTTCTGATGCAACGATATCACGCTGGCGGTGGGGTGCGATTGTTGTTTCTCTTGTTATGGCTCTTTTGGCATCGGTTTTTATTATGTTGCTTTCAAATGCCGTTGATCGAGAAGTCGCACAGTTGAATACAAGTTCAGAATTGCGTGAACAGGCTGATTTGGTCCTTATTAGCTTGATTGATATGGCTGTTGCTGATCGCAGCTATGCAAAAACGCGCAAGGCGGAAGATAAAATACGTTTTGAAAATTCAGAGCGGGAGTTGGGGAATATTCTCGACTATATCGCACTTATTGTTTATGCGCATCCGCAGTGGTATAAATGGTTTACGGCTTTTAAAGAAGAGGTTGAAGCACGAAAAGCCTTTATGAGTGCCCATATGCATGCTCTTGATGCGATTTCTGAACAACCTTCTCAACTTTCTCATGCGGACTCTTTGGAAGTATCAAAAATTCCTGTAGCACGTTTAGCGCAATTGATGACAAGTTTTATTAATGGGGATGATGTGGTGCGCCAAAAACAGCGCGAGGGTATCGCATTGATGCGTGCTGCTTTAACATTGGCAGCTATTGTTTCTGTTGTCAGTACTTTTGTTTCGGCCTATTTTGTTATTAATCGTTTTCATCGTGATATGCGCTCTTTAAAATTGTATCAATTGCTGCTTCATAGTGAAAACATCGCTCTGGAAGCCCGCGTGAAAGAACGAACACAAGAATTAGAAAGAGCACGCAATCACGCTGAAAAAGAACGCCAACGGGTTGAAATATTGTTGCAGGATGCAAGCCATCGCATTGGCAATTCTCTTGGGACGGTGTCTTCTTTGTTGGGGCTCCAGTTAAACCGAAGCAAAAATGAAGAGGTCCGTTCTGTTCTAGGAGCTGCACGTGATCGTATTCAGACAATTTCTACAGCACATCGTCGTTTGCGCTTAAGTGATGATATGGAAACGACACTATTGGCAGAGTTTCTCAGTTCTGTTGTGCATGATGTCGAATTGGCAGTCCCTTTTGAATTGCGTGAAAACATCACCATTCACACCAACTTTAAAGAGTGTCGCCTGTCTTCAAGAGATGCGACAACACTTGGAATTATCCTTGGTGAACTGCTGACAAATTCCTTAAAACATGCCTTTCCTGATCAACGGTCCGGTCATATTTATATCTCCTTTGGTCCCCAGAAAGATGGACAATTGATGCTCATTGTAGAAGATGATGGCGTGGGAATGAAAAGCCAAACTTTAAAACAAAAAACAGGACTTGGTCGTGTAGTCGTGGAACAGCTCTGTATGCAATTTGGTGAAAAACCTCTGTTTGAAACTTCTGCTTTAGGAGGTACAAAAATTGTCATTCCTTTGCCAAAACTTAGCATGAATAGTTCAAAAAAAAGCTCTGACTGATTTTTAAAAGGGTAAATTTTCTCTTTGCTCGTGGTAAGCTGCCTTTCATTCATCGTGAATGTATGGGGAGGGCATCTTTTCACAAGAAGGAGGAAAAATACGGCTTCATAGCGCGAACACATCACTCTTTAATATTAAATTATCGATTGTCTTCAAGAGAAGCAACTTTGCTTCTTTATCTTTTGGTGTAATGTTTGATTTTCTCTCTTGTTGTTTTTTCGCTTTGTTTACTCCGATGATCAGCTTTCAAAATTCTCCTTTTTTGTATGTTTTATAGCTTTGAAGTGCTTAAGTTAAAATTTAAATTTATTTTGAATAAGTGCTCCTTTACGCTAATAATACTTATATTCGTAAGCTCTATTTCTTTGCGAATAGATTGTTTTTTCAAGTTTTATTATTTTTTGTAAGGGCTGTTAAAATTTTAAATATGGGGTGTTTTTGTAAAAGTGTGTAACGAATATTCTTAAGGTAAAACGTGCTCAGAAAGTTCATGAAACACTGTCCTTTAGGGTCATGAACAGCATAAGCATTCAATAGGTGGAATTTATTCAAAAAGAAGCCGGGTTGTTTATAGAATGGTATGGGTTTTAGAATCTTCATCCTTTAGCGGGCACCTCTTTGATTTGAGATTTTATTGCATGGAAAACAAAGGGATTTTTATCGTTTTGATAAAATAAACAAAAAGAGTTAACCTTTTGGGGTTTCATATTTTTTACTTTTCTATTGTGCGTAAACCAGAAAAGGGGAGGGCGTTTTATTTTCAATCATTGTGATGCGACCTTGGGTGGCGGCATATTTCGGCGTATTCTTTAATAGATATTTAAAATGCGGAAATCTCTTTGAGAAAAGTAAGCGCTCAAGCATATTTTTTAGATGTTTTGAGTTGTAAAAAGGTAGATGCTTTAAGTTTCTTCGGAGGGTGCTATTGGGCTGTTGATCAAGGCATCAATGTTGTTTTTTTCTTGTAGGAATGTTTGTAGGTCTTGATTGGTTAAGGCTTTGCTATCCGGTATACGAATGCGCATGGGATCAACTTTGACGCCATTGACAATGATTTCAAAATGACAATGGGGACCGGTTGCCATTCCTGTTGATCCAACATACCCAATAATTTGTCCTTGTCGTACTTTCACGCCTGGTTTGATGTCTGGTGCATAACGACTTTGGTGTGAATAACTGCTAATATACCCATTGGCATGTTGAATTTCCGTATGATTTCCATAGCCGCCTGTTACACCTACTTTTGTGACAATACCATCTCCTACAGCAATAATGGGTGATCCTTTAGGAGCAACCCAATCAACACCCGTATGCATGCGAATATAGCCTAAAATAGGGTGTTTGCGTGGGCCAAAGGGAGAGCCAAAAATGCCATTTGGTGTGGGTTTGCGCAACAAGAAAGGTTTTGAACTTTTCCCTTCAGAATCATAATAATCAACGCTTCCATCTTTTAATTGATAACGGTAATATTTATAAGTTGTATTCCCAAAAGTGGCGCTAATATAACGAATTTCTGGATCAGTGTTCTTGGAGGGTTCTTTGGCTTTTAAGTTCTTTTTGCCGTTTTGGGTTTCTTTATCGCTTTGTGGTATGGCATAAAATATTTCAATCTGATCATTGGGGGTTATCTGGCTTTTCATATCAATATTGGTGGCAAGCAGACGAATAAGACGATGAGAGAGAGATTGTGATATATTATGGCTTAGCAAAGCACTATAGAGTGCATCATAAGCCGTTGGTAATTGCGCGCTATTGATATAAGAATGTGGAATACCATTTTGAAAAGCCGTTTTAAGTGCTTTAGACATTTTAGGCTCTGTGCTTTCAATGAATTGGCCTTTATCATTCAGGGCAATGGTGAGAATATGATGCATTCCTTGATAGATACTTGCGCGTACGAGATGGTCTTCTTCTCCCGCTTGTGTCACGATGCCAATGCGTAAAAGGCTTCCCTCTTTAAGGGTATCGGAAAGGCTTATTTTTTCTAGCGTTTTTACAACCTGGTCAATTTGCTTTTTTGTATAATTGGTTTTTTTGAAAGCATCGGCTATCGTTTGTTTTTTACGAATAGGAATAATATCTTCAACATAGTTTTTCGTCAGATCGATACGGTGACTTTGAGGAGAAACGGTTACATTTTCTTGAACGATTCGAACTTCAGGGGATTCTGTACCTTGGGAAGGGGAGGATACATCTTCTAATTTTAAAGGATCAATCAATGTGAGAACTGAAAGAAGTTCGGAGCTCTTTTCTAAAGTAAATCCAGCTTTTTGCACTTCTTGTTGTGCCTCTTCATCTGTCAATGTGTCAGTGTCATCAAAATCGAATTGATTTACCTTAAAATCATAGCTGCGTAAGGTGAGTTTTGTTTCCACCTTTGCTCCATAAATCTGTCCAGAATCTTGTAGTTTAGCGTTTTGATTTGTCGAATCACTGGCAAGAATGCTTAAAGAATCAAATTTTGGATAGCTATATTTCTGGGGGCGCTTTTCGGCTAAAGCCATACGAATCCATTCAAAATGTTGTGTTTGAATGACTTTTTCATCGCCTTTTTTTTGTAGAATCGATAATTCAAATTGACGTTTTTTGTCAAAGCTTTGCCGTGCATGGGTGGGAGAAATGCGATCACCTTTATAGCCATTGGCTTCAAGATCTTGTGATTCTGATAGGTTTTCTTGCGTAAACCATTGTGGAGGGGTTACCAATCGCTGTTGTTCATCAAGAGCCGTAAAAAGTGCAATACCCATAAGAATGCAGGAAGTGATTCCTGTCAGAATGGTTCCTGTAAGCCAACGAGCAGAGACCTGTCGGCGTGCAGGCCGCAAGCGCTTGACGACAAGAGCAGGATCTTGTCCAGGATCGTTTTTTTGTTGTTCGTTATCCCACATAGATTTATAAGAGTACTTCTCAATATTAAATAAAGAAAGCTAGCTAGATAGCTTAGCATGCTTCTACAGGAATTTGATTCTTTTTACAAATTACAGATCATGCGAATTCTCTTTATACAGCAATGTCTTTATAAATCATACCTGTGTAGAGAAATCCTTTTGAATCAATATTAAAGTAAGGTAAAATAATCGCTCTTGAGATTAATTAATCCATGCATTTGATATTTTATGCCTTGCAATGGGATGCTATATTTTACTTTAAAGGCGCTATGCACTCTTTGAATTTCTTCTGTTTTCATGTTTTATTTTTATACGCTTCTTATTTTGCCTATAATGTCTTGAAATACAACCAGTTGTTTACAATATTTTATTTTAAAAAAAAATAAAAAATGATATTGACTCTTTTGT
>NZ_JBHIQN010000009.1:0-77324 GCF_042196525.1 Bartonella sp. AC62GZZY | reverse complement strand
GATGATGGTACCATCCGGATTGGCAGAGATTTTGACCTTGATCCTATGGGACCTGCAATTGAAGGCGGCGTTGGCATCAATGCGCAACTGTCTCACAATTTCTCCCTTCATGGTGATGTAAGCTATCAACAAAAGCTTCGAAAAACCGGTATATCTGGTGCAAGCTTTTCAGGAGGAATACGTTATCAGTTTTAATACAAGGCTGTAAAAATAGCGTATTTCTTTTCTATGCATTAACAAAAAAGGCAGCACATCGTGTTGCCTTTTCGCTTTATAAATCCTAATAACACTACACTATCCCTCCTTAAGAGAGCCCTTGCTTTTTCTACTGCCTGTAAATCAACATCCACACCCAACGCCGCAGCATGTTTGAAACAAAGCTTGAGACGCATCAGTGCTGTATTAGCATCTCCAGCTTTTGTATGACAGATGGGAGCGAGGATATTGCGTATTTCTATTTGTGTAATCTCTGAAATAGGCAGACAGCCTAATTTGGGGAGAATATGGAGTTTTAAAGGTGAAAACCTGTTTCCATCTTTACCATCATTTTTTAATTCAGCTTTACGACTTTCAAAAGCATCTAAGGCAATGTTTTTTAAGTAATGGAGATTACGCATTGCCTCACGTTTTCGTTTCTCACGTTTTTTAATGGGATCATGACCATCACGAAGAACAGAACGCTATTGGGTTTGCCAATTCACGAGCTTGTTTTAAAGAGACATCTCTCAAAGCACCCAAGTCCATTTAGCGACAGCGCCCATGAATGGTATATGAATGGTATAACGGTAAATCCATTGAGTACCCCCATCTTTACGTTTGTGAAAGAGCAATCCGGCACCATCATTATATTTTCCAGCTCGTGGGTGTTGCTAAAGCCCTTGGCTCTTGAGACGATTCATAAGAGCCATTTTAGTCCTTTCTTATACATTTTTTACCCACACGCCCAGCCCCGCTTGTGGTATGCAAGAGAATGGTTTTTCTTGATTTAAGACAAACAGGTTTAAAATGAGAGAATCTTACGTTATTCAGAACTCTAACTCAATGAAAGTAACGCTAAATTATCATTATAAATCAGTATATTATACCATTTTTATCAAGATAAAAGATAAGGTATTTTTATCTAGAATATGTCACAAAGTATGCTGCCTTTTCGTACATGAAATCCATTTTTTCCTGAAGTGTTTTCTTTTCTACTTAAATACGCTTTTCTTCCTCTTCACATGGATTGCGCAGCTATTCATCATCGAATTTTCCCATAAAGCTAAGCAAAGTGTATTTCTAGATAATATAAAGATAACAGCATTAAGAATAAATCTTAAAAAATAGAAGATTTCTTGCTTTTTCACTTATGGAAGTACAACAACTTTACCGTTCAATTATGCTCTTCTTTGAAGATAGATATGGTGCAAATATGCACCATGGAGCTGTCCAAGCAAAGATGATATTAGAAAAATGAAAAGTTAACCACTGCACATTTAAAACAGATAGGAAACCTACAGCCACTCTCATTTATTCCAAAGGATATAGAAAATGAAAAAAAACATACCGGATAAATAATCAATCATAGCTTATAATATAAGAGCATAACAGTGTTTTCATATGGCTACACTCTTCCCTTATGATATCTGGACAGCAAATATCTCTAAAACTTCTATAAAAATACTATTAAAGTTATGCTGTAAAAATGTTAATTGCCTCAACAATCATTTGTCAAAAATTTGCAAAAAATAATCAGAGAACTAACCGTTTGAACCACAAACATAGTTTGTGTGCTAATGATTTGATTTTTAACGACTTTTAACATATTGATAATCTTAAAATTAAATCAGACAGCCTCCCCAGTTAGTCCGGATAAGTAGGTATCTAACAAAAACTATTGTTAGGACCGTAGAAGACCATACCCCATCCTTATATAAGAAAGTGAACTTCCTTAAAAAACTTTGATATTGATGATACTAAACAGATTGGTATTCATTTTTACCTTAATCCGATAGATTCTGCCGTTAAAGGTGCGTTTAGCACAATACACAATTATCTCACAATTTAACTCTCTATATTGATGTAAACTATCAGAAAAAACTTTAAAAGACGTGTAGCCGAGACAAGTTTTTCTGATAGAATACGCTACCAATTTTAATATAAAAATTATAAAAAATAAGCATATTAATCCGTTTACTATTAACAAAAAAACGGACTGTATTTTTTTTATTTACAATCTATTATAGCAATAAAATAATTTCTTTCTTTACGATGTGTTGTCGCTATCTATAAAGATTTATTTACACTTCCATTGCTGGTTCTTCTAAACAAACAGTTTTGAGAAAATTAATGCATGAAAAGAAAATCTAACAACAAGCGCTTTATCTTTCATATACAAAATGCTCAAGAAAGCTAATTTTTTCATTTATAAAATGAAATCACTCAATAAAGTTCTTTTTATATCAATAAAAGATGTTTTAAATTGAATATTCAAAATATTGATTTATAATGATAATTTATCATTACTCATATTGAATTAAAATCTTGAATATCGTAATCTCTCTCATTTAAAACCTGTTCCATGTTGAACTAATCAAAATCATTCACTTGCACATTACAAGCAGAGCTGGCGTGTGAAGCAAAGTTATATAAGAAAAGCCTGAGAAGTCCTATAATGAACTGTCTCAAGTGCCAAGGGCTTATCACAAATATTGGGAGCTAGCAAAATGTGTGACGGGCTTGCTCTTTTATTAAGCGTAAAGGTATCGGCTTGCTCCTTCGTAAGCGTAAATATGATGGAACTCTACGGCTTTAGCGTTATAGCATTCATGAACACCGTCGCGAAATGGGCTGTGCTTCCTTAGAAAAATAGGCTTTGCTACCCTTAGCCTCCTTAAAGAAAGCCTGTGAATAGCCCCCCTCATCTCTTTTTCTTATAGCAGAAAAAATTTGCTGATCGTTTTGGTTAGTGCATCAAATAATACATCTCAACACTATAGAGCTTTTATAGCGATTATCTTTAATAGACAATTTTTAAATATCATACTTCATAGTGCTTTTAGCATAAGCTTAACCAAGCGAGGTTTTATGAAATCCACTTTTCTCAACTTTTTATGATCATGAAAAAAGTTTTTCTGAAGCAAAACTTCAAATCATAGAGAACACCATCAATATAATTCGTTTTGTTATTTACAATAAAAACATAATGATATAGAAACTGTCTGGGTACTTGCGCCATCAGGGGAATGAAGTAAGCATCAAAGCATACCAAATACTAAAGGCATATCTATGTGTAAGAAATATATTTATAAGAAAAATTTTTTGTTATGTACAATTGCTGGAACTTTGATTTTTTCTCATTTCGGTTCAACTTATGCAAATACATCGGCTCCTGAAACTCCTGGAATTTTTGGGAAGATTGAATTAAATAAGGGAGAAGAAAAGACTTTAAATAATGTTCTTGTCCGCGATAAAGGACCTGGAATATTAGCGCATGATAAAGCAGCTATCACAATTGTAAAATCAACAATACACACGGAAATGTCTGCACTTTCTGTATCAGCAGGTGGACGCATTCATGCTAAAGAAATTGAAGTCAATACAGTGTATAAAGGTTTAGAAACAAAGAATGGTATAATCGACGTCGAAGATTCAACCATAACCGTCCAACGAGGAGGTGCCGGTGGTATCGTTTTTTATGAAACAAAAGATTCTTCACTGAAAAGTGGAGAAAAAGTTGTCAATAAGATTGTTCTTAGCAATACAAAACTTCTTGTGAAAAACGGTACCGGTATTCTTGGTCCCTACTGCTCAAAAGCCGTTGCTGAAGTTCAACTTAAAGACTCAGAAATTCGATCTGACGTATTATTGAGAAATAAAACGAAACGTAAATATTATGATAACGATACTCTTCCTGTAACTTTAGCATTAACCGCTGATAATTCAACAATAGAGGGACGAGCAAGAACTTTAAAAGTCAATACAACAGTTTTGACTCTGAATAACAAGAGCAAATGGTACTTAAAGACCTCTCAAGAGGAAGTCGATACTGACTTTAATACGTTTAACTATGAGCTCAGTGATATTAAACAACGAACCCTTTCTACCGTTTCAGTACTGAATCTTAATAATAGTTCTATCATATTTAAGGTACCGCAAGGGCGGGAAAAAGATCATTATCATACCTTGTATGTAGGGCGAACAGCTGAGGTTCGTAGACCTGAGGGAAGTACAATCCCCGATATAGAAAGCACTTATAATACAGTTTACAATGCCACAGGCAATGCAAAAATTTATTTTAATATTGAATGGAGTGATGGTCTAGTAAAAGAACAGCAAAAAGCTGACCGCCTCCTTATTCATGGTGATGTATCAGGCAGCACAACAGTCCATATCAAGAACCTTGCGAAAGGTGAGATATTAAAAGCTGAAGATTCTGTTTCCTCGAATATGCGTGGTCTTTCAGTCATTCAAGTTTCTGGAAATGCAAATGAAGATTCCTTCAAACTTGCACACGGCTACACCACAATGGAGGGATTGCCCTATAAATATATACTCAAAGCCTATGGTCCAACATCCAGCCATGGGACAGCCGATAGCACACAAAGTCATTTTAGCGGAATATCACAAGAATCAAAAGAAAATACCCTCAAAGACTACACAATCTATACGATATCAGAATCAGGAAAAATGATTGAAGGCGTTTCACCAAAAGAGAAAGAAGCGCAAAATACCGGTTCATCATCCCTTGGACAAGCAAACAACGCACAAAACATTTTGGAAAAAAATCAAAATTTCTGGGATTTTCGCTTGCAAAATGCGACTCTCGATAATGAGGGAAAGATCAGAGCTCTCGTTCCTCAAGTGGCAAGCTATTTGTCCATGCCTAACGCACTATTCTCAGCTGGACTGGCTGATATAAACAATCAAAACACTTTACTCAACTCGATGCAGGAAAACACCTTTGAGACAAAAGATCATAAAAACAAAGGAATCTTATTCTCGACTTATGGAAATAAGATGACATTATCCTCTCACCGTACGCCATTACAATATGGCTATGGTGCCGATATTCACTATGCAGCTTTACAGGCAGGCATTACATTAGCAGCTCTAGAAGATCAAAACATGACCACCAATTTTGGTCTTTTAGGGACATATGGGAAATTAGCTTTCACCCCTAAAGACATGGAAGGTGCTGACAAGAGTACACTCAATAAATGGTCAATTGCTGCATATAGTGGGCTGCACCATAATAATGGGATATACATCCATGCACTCTTCTCCTATGGAATGCTCAAGGGAGATATCACCACAGCTCTCATAGGAAAGACTGCAGAATTGAAAAATGCTGATACATTCAGTGCATCAGCAACCATTGGACAAAAATTCGAAACCAGTAGGAACGGATTGGTCTTTGAACCACAAGCACAACTTGTTTATCAACGTCTCATGCTTGGCACACTCTCAGATGTCGATGGTTTTGATGTGGATATGGGAAATCCTTATCAATACTTAGTGCGTGTTGGTGGACGCTTAACGCAAACGAAGCTTTCTATTGAAAACGGCGATATTCTTTCTTTCTATGGTAAATTGAATATTGTTAAAGCTTTTTCTAACAATGGTACGATACAGATTGGTGAATCATTCCACCTTGATTCTATGGGAGCTGCCCTTGAAGGTGGACTTGGTGTAAATGCACAATTATCACAAAATATCGCACTTCATGCTGATGTTAACTATCAATATAAGCTTCAAAAAACAGGTATATCTGGAGCAAGCTTTTCAGGCGGAATACGCTATCAGTTTTAAGAAAAAGCAAAAAATAATTTATATTCTATTCATTTTAATAAAAGGCAGTACAAATGAGCTGCCTTTTTACAATCTATCGGAACGAACCGTCAATAACGATCTTTCTACCACCTTTCTTGAGCCAATTAATCTCACTCAAACCAAATGTAACAAAATCTGTTATCTCTAAATGAATACTGGATTCTCAAGAGAGCTGCCTTTTTGATTTATAAAAATCAAATGTTTTTAATAAATTTTTTTGTATTTTAAAACACGTAATAAATAATTTTCTGTGTAAGAAAATCAATTAAAAGCTTTTTGTAAGCGCACAACAATAGCTTCTCCAAAAACTTTGTAGAGTTTTCATAACAACAGCCTTAAGCAACAAACATCCTTGCAAAATATTTTGTTTCTTAACACTTTTAAACGGAATACTTATCAATCTAGCTTTTCTACAATTCATAGTTGCTCACTGCAATTTCTATTTTAAAAACTCTTCTAAAATCATTTTTTAAACGATAAAGAACAGGACGCAATATTTCGTTTTGTTGTTTACAATAAAAACATAATGATATAGAAACTGTCTGGGTACTTGCGCCATCAGGGGAATGAAGTAAGCATCAAAGCATACCAAATACTAAAGGCATATCTATGTGTAAGAAATATATTTATAAGAAAAATTTTTTGTTATGTACAATTGCTGGAACTTTGATTTTTTCTCATTTCGGTTCAACTTATGCAAATACATCAGCTCCTACAATGGTTATGGCTCGTGCGGATAAAGCAGGAGAAGAAAAAACCTTTAATAACGTTTTTATCCGCAGCGCATATACAACAGTGGTTGCTGATGACAAAGCCTTTATCACCATTACAAATTCAACAATGCGTTCAGACTCAAATTTATTTACCGCAACAACAGGTGGACGTATTCATGCTAAAAAAACTGTAGGAAAATCAAATTCCCGTGGTTTAGAAATTTCAAACGGCATCATCCATATTGAAGATTCAATCATTAATGTTTCCGGACATCACAAAAGTCGTGGTATCCTTTTTGATTACATCCCAAGTTCCCAAGTAAAAGAGGGCGAAAAAGTTATCAATAAAGCAATTCTTACCAACACAAAACTTCTTGTTGAAAATGGTATTGGTATTCTAGGACCAGATTATGCAAAATCTGTTGCTGAGGTAGAACTTAAAAGTTCAGAAATTCGTTCTGATATATTATTAAAAAACAAAATCCCAGAAAACTCAAAAGATATCGATCCTCGCACTTTTATATTAAGCGCTGACAATTCGATTATAGAAGGACGAGCAAAGACTTTACCTCAAAATACAACGATTTTTACTCTCAACAATAACAGCAAGTGGTCCCTAAAGATTAGTCAATTTGAAGTAGACAAAGAATTTGACAGCTCTAAAGGATACTTGCTCACTGATATTAAACAACGTGCACAGTCTATTGTCTCAGTATTGAACCTTAATAATAGCTCTATTATATTTAATGCGCCGCATAAACTAGCAGACAATCAGTATCAGACCTTGCATGTGGGAAAACAGCCAATAGCTGAAGCTGCAAAAGCAGAGCAAAACAGAAGCTTCGATACAACAACGGTTTACAATGCATTGGGCAACGCAAGGATTTACTTTAATACCGAATGGAGTAATGGTCTTATAAAAGAACAACAAAAAACTGACCGTGTTCTCGTTCATGGTAATGTCTCAGGCACCACAACGATCTATTTCAACAATCTTTCAAAGCGTGCAGAACCATTCGATGATGATGAAGTTTCCATTCCTTTGAATGCGCGTGGTCTCTCACTTGTTCAGGTGTCTGGAAAAGCAGAGGAAGCCGCCTTCACGCTGGTAAATGGCTACACTACAATGGATGGATTACCCTATAAATATGTATTAAATGGCTATGGACCAACATCCAGCCGTGGGAGAGCTGACAAACAGCAAAGTCTTTTGCAAGAAAGTGAAGAGTTTTGGGATTTCCGTCTACAAAATGCGACTCTTGATGATGAAGGAAAAATCAAAGCTCTTGTTCCTCAAATGGCAAGCTATTTGGTTATGCATAATGCAGTATTCTCCTCTGGCTTGGCTGATATAAACAATCAAAATACACTGTTAGATAATATGCATTCAACAGTTTTTGGATTAGAAGGTCATAAACAAAAAGGGATATTTTTATCGACTTATGGCAACAAGATGACGTTATCTTCCAGCCGTAGTCCATTGGAATATGGTTATGGTGCTAATGTTCACTATGCTGCTATACAAGCAGGCATGACATTAACAACGTTAGAAAATCAAAATATAACCGCGAATCTTGGTCTTTTAGGCACATATGGAAAGCTCGCTTTTACGCCAAAGGACATGGAAGGTTCTGACAAAAGCATACTGGATAAATGGTCCTTTACGGCATATGGAAATCTCCACCATGACAATGGTCTCTATATTAATGCACTGTTCTCTTACGGCATTTTAAACGGACATATTACAACAGCCCTTATCGGCAACACCACAGAATTAAACAATACGGATACATTAAATATATCAGCTACCGTTGGACAAAAACTAGCAACTGGTGTTGAAGGGGTGTCCTTTGAACCACAAGTACAACTTATTTATCAACATATTGCCTTTGGCACTCTTTCAGATATTGATGGCTTCCAAGTTAATATAAAGACCCCTCATCAATGGTTGGTCCGTATTGGAGGTCGTTTAACAAAAACAATACTTCCTATTGAAAAAGATCGTGTTCTTTCTTTTTATGGTAAATTGAACGTCATTAAAGCTTTTGGTGAGAAAAATACAATTGATATTGTTGATTCTTTCCATCTTGATTCTATGGACTCTTCTCTTGAAGGTGGGCTTGGCATTAACGCGCAACTTTCTAAAAATATCGCACTTCATGCTGACGTTAATTACCAACATAAACTTCAAAAAGCTGGGTTCTCTGGAATTAATTTTTCCGGAGGAATGCGTTATCGCTTTTAAACAATTTTAGCTCTTTATTTTGACGCATAAGCAGCGCTGAGATGAAAACAGTGCTGCTTAACTACATTACAAAAAACCGTAATGTGTCAAAAAGTGGTTCATTTTTAGCAAAATAAAGAAAATATCTTAAGGAACATCTCTATGCATAAGAATCTTTTGTTATGTACAGCCGCTTGTGCTTTATTTTTTTCTTCTTTTAATTTCACATCTACCAGCACCGCCTCTGCTCTAAGCCCCCAGGAACGCCATGCCATTGATTTAATAAACACACCAACACAAGCAGAAAAAAATCTTGAAAAGATAGCCTCTGGCGCCATGATGGAGGATAATTCGCACTTCAATCAAGCACTTGATGCCAATAACCAACGACGTGTTAATGCTGCGCGCCAAGAATGGATGAGCCAAGACAATCGTAATTGGTCTAAACTGCAAAATAAAGCAGAAATATTACATAAAGCAGTACAATTGGATAGTGCTTTACAAGGACAAAACAAGGAACTTTCCAATACTTTACGCAAAGCAGTATTAGAGACTTTGAACAACGATGGAATAACCAACGTGAAGAAAAAAGAAGAACCAACCCCTCCTGCATCTGAAGAGAATAAACAACCTCTTATTGACTCCAGTACAAGACAAAGACGCGCTAGTGATAAATTACCACCCGCTCACGTTGCTGCCCAACACAAGGACAATTCATTCACAAGAACAGATCATGGAATGAGACAGCCTAAAATAAATGAAAATTCGCAATCTGATATTGATCCCCAAACAAACACCACTTCCTCGGAATCAAAAACAACTCTTAATACATCAGAAAAAGCGCATATGAAATTGCTCCCAAAGGTTGAGAATACCGCTACCGCTGCGACAGAGAGCTCCTCTAAACTTACAGATGATGATAAAGCAACCGCAGCTTCTACTTCTCTTGATGGAACAGAAAAAAGCACAACTCTTACACCACAAGGAGAAAGTTCTTTAACCATGCCTATTGCGATGTTTGCTGTTGGGTTTAGTGATGTCAACAATCAAAATATCTTGTTAGACAATATGCAAATAACAATGTTTGAACCCAAAGATCATCCAGAGAGAGGCGTTTTCTTATCCTCTTATGGCAATAAAAGCACCTTTTCTTCTAAGGTTCAAGCAAAACAAGATGGTATCCAAGCAGATATTCGCTATGCTGCATTGCAAGCAGGAGCAACACTAATAGCGCTAAAAGATCAAAATATCAGCAGCAACTTTGGTCTTTTCGGAACATATGGGAAACTGTCTTTTACTCCTAAAAACAAGGAGAGCTTTCAAAAAAATATGTTTGATAAATGGTCACTCACCGCATATGGAAATATTCAGCATGACAGTGGCATCTATGCAAGTGCCTTTCTCTCTTATGGAATTTTCAAAGAAAATCACGCTACAACTCTCATCAAACATACCTCAAAAATGAAGAATAGTAAAACATTAGGAGCCGCTGCAACTGTTGGTCAAAAACTGTCAACCAGTTTGGAAGGTGTAATCCTAGAACCGCAAGCACAACTTGTTTATCAACGTCTCATGCTTGGTTCTTTATCAGATAGGAGCTCTTTCTCAGATGACGATAACTCTAAAATAGACATAAGTAATCCTTATCAATGGCTGCTCCGTATTGGCGGACGTTTAACGCAAAACAAAGGACATGCTGTTTCTTTCTACGGCAAACTGAACATGATCAAAACTTTTAGTAAAAATTTTCAGCTTGCAGCTATGGGATCTTTAATCGAAGGTGGTTTTGGTATTCACACACACTTATCACAAAATATTCAGCTTCATAGTGATCTCAGCTATCAACATAAATTCAAAAAAGCTGGCATCTCTGCAATAAATATTTCCGCTGGAATGCGCTATCACTTTTAAAAATACTTGTATTCCTTATCTTGAAATATGAAGAGATCTTATTATGTTTCGTTTTGTCTCTTACAAAAGAGACATAATGAGGTCAAAGTTTTACTTTTTATGAGAGAGGGGGAAATATTTTAGGAATACATCCATATGAAAAAAAGCTTCTTACTATACACAGTTTCCGGAGTTCTGTTTTATTCTTCCAACAGTTTGTCTTATGCTATTCATGCTATGACTCCAACGATAGATCTCTCTTCTCCCCCGACAACATCTGACTCCAAAAGAACGATCATCCCCCCTCATCCTACCGGAAATGAACCTACAAAGTCTACTCCTACAAGCACTGTCGTTCCTCACATGCAACTTGGAGAAAAATTAAGGAGATATACACGCTCTTCATATGGAGAGACGACAAATTCTTCAACACACCCCCAATCATCTGAACACCCTACAAAGCCTAAAACCTCGACAGACTCTTCTGAACCTGGAACAATTACACAACCTGAAACACCCCCTAAAAACACAGAAACGTCCAAGGCTTCTTCTCAAAATTCTAAAGGAAAAACGACATTCCCAAATGTAACCATTGAAAATACAACTTCTTCCTCAAAACAAAAGCATAGGCATGCTCGAGAAAGTATACAAACATCAAAAACTAAAACGACAGAAAGTTTACAGTCTAGCCTTACAGCCACACAAAGCGATATTACACAATCACCATCGACAGAAATAGCTCCAACGAGAGAAGAAACTGCAACAACAAAGATAGTTTTAACAAAAGGAACAGCTTCAACAACAGGAATGGAAGCAAAATCGAGAAGGCGTTCAGGAGCCACCACCTCTTCTACAGATTCTTCCAGCGAAAAGACGCCTCCAAATTCTGCTGTCTCTTCACAATCAGAAGCGACACAATCTGCACCCAATTTACAACCAACACCTGCAAACTCTGAATCTACAAGAGCGGAATCTACAAAACCAGCAACAGAGCTATCACCAACGTCTAAAGAACCAGAACTCACACAGCCAACATCATCACGATCACCAGAATCTGTACGACCAACGCCCACACAACCCACATCTGCCCAAAAGCTATCTGGAAACTCTGAATCTACAGAGGCGGGCATTACAAGACCAACAGCAGAACAATCACCAGTGCCTAAAGAGTCAGAACGCATACAGCAAACATCTTTAAGAATAGAAACTGGAAAACCAGCATTGCAGGTACCACCAAAATCTGTAAAACCAGCGCCAGTGCAATCTTCATCTGCACAAAAAATGTATGAAAAACCAGAGATTGAAAAACCAATATCACCGATAAAACAATATGAAAAGTCTACACAAATTGAGGATATAAGCACTGGAGTTGAAGCTAAAAACGGTAAGACCATAACGTTACATAACAAAAAAATTCAAGACAATAGTTTTGCTGTACATGCAGAGGGAAATAATTCAAAAGTCAACATGATAGGGGGAACAGTTGATGCGCGTTTTGTTGCACTAAGCGTATCAGATGGTGGAGAAATTGATGCTACAGGCATTACTGCAACAGCAGAAACAGCTGCTTTGGTAAACATGGAGGGCACAATAAAACTTAAGGATTCAAGCGTACATGTCACGGGAAATTATGAAGCAGACGGTATTATTTTCCGCAACAATCCGTATAATGCCCCTAGAAAACGATATACACGCAATGCTAAAAAGAACACCAATGCCGTTCAAGAACAAGATGTAGCCAATATTGCTGATAAAGTAACCCTAGAGAATACAAAGCTTTTCGTTGAACATGGTAGCGGTATCAACCTTTATGGAACAGGCGTAAACGGAGAAGTCAACCTTAAAAATTCAGAAGTTCATGCCGATATTTTATTAAAAAATATCAAGAACGAAAGTGCCTCCACAAACACCATTACATTAGTTGCAGACCACTCTTCTTTAGAAGGTCGGGTAAGAACTTCTGAAGATAATAGAACAGTTTTTGATCTAAAAGAGAGGACGAAATGGCTTTTAAAGGCGAATAAAAATGTCACAAATAATGATAATATTTTAAATGACTATAGACAGTTTGGTGTTGATGAAAAATCATACTCTAATCTTTCTGAATTGCACCTTACAAACAGTGTCATTATGTTTGACAAGCCAGTGGAGGGACATTATCAAACTCTGTTTATAGGACCTAATCTTTCGCAAGAAGACGAAACAACTCACACAGCAGCGGTTTATAGTACAGCGGGTCTTGCAGAGATTTATGTAAACACTCAATGGGATAAACATTCTCCTATCACGGAACAACAAACTGATCGCGTTGTGATTAATGGCGATGTCTCAGGGAGTACTGTTGTTCACATCAATCTCCAAACCGATAGCTCTGCTATTTGGGAAGAACGCATGGCGTCACTTCCTTTAGGGACACATGGGATTTCAATCATTCAAGTTTCCGGACAAGCAAATGAAAATTCCTTCACGTTAGCAGGAAACTATACGACAATAGGTGAACAACCTTATAAATATGTACTCACAGGCTATAAACCAGGAACATCTCATGAGAGCCAAAATCTTTTTGGCAAAAATAATCATGATTTTTGGGATTTCCGCTTACAGAATGCCTACATTGATAAAGACAAAAAAGTTCGAGCCCTTTTACCACAGGTAGCAAACTATTTAACCATATCTAATACTTTATTTTCTGCTGGATTTACTGATGTAAACAATCAAAACACGTTGTTAGACAATATGCGCACAACAGTATTTGGGGCAAAAGACAATAAAAAGAATGGTATCTTTTTCTCTTCCTACGGCGAGAAGGTCACCCTATCTTCCAACCGCGATCCACTGCACTATGGTTATGGTGCTGATGTAAACTATACTGCCTTACAATTAGGAGGCATATTAGCCGCCTTAGAAAGCAAAGACATAAGCGCATATTTTGGTCTTTTAGGAACGTACGGAAAGCTTGCCTTTACGCCAAAAGAGATGCAAGATTCTGAAAAGACAACGCTTGATAAATGGTCACTTACCGCTTATAGCGGCATCCAGCATAGCAATGGTATATATGTCAACGCTCTTCTTTCTTACGGAACCTTAAAAGGAAATATTACCACAGCTCTTGTTGGGAATGCCGCAAAATTAGATGGTACCGAGATGCTTAATATATCTGCAACCATTGGTCAGAAATTAGCAACCGATACAAAAGGGCTGGTCTTTGAACCACAAGCTCAATTCATTTATCAAAATCTCATATTTGATATTTTCTCAGATACCAATGGCTTAAAAGTAGACATGGGCAATCCACATCAATGGTTGATCCGTTTTGGTGGACGTTTAACAAAAACGATAATGGCTGTTGAAGAAAACAAGGCTGTTTCCTTCTATGGTAAAATGAATGTTATCAGAACTTTTGGCGATGGTAAAACAATAAAAATTGCTGATACCTTTCATGTTGATCCTACCGGCTCTTCAGTTGAGGGAGGCATGGGGGTGAATGCATATCTTTCTCAAAATATCGTACTAAACGCCGATATCAGCTATCGGCAAAAACTGCAAAAAGCCGGTGTATCTGGCACCAATTTTTCTGGCGGGATACGTTATCGTTTCTAAAGCAGAAGTTAATTTTAACTTAAATAAAAGGGCAGCACAAAGTGCTGCTTTTTTATTTAAATTTATACATTTTTTAATTCTCAAAAATCATTATCACATCAAAGAAGATTTTGACTTATAATATTTCTTTTGCGTATTGAATAAAAAACTGAATACCATAACAATCTCTCATCAAAATACCCCACGCATAAAATTTTTATGTCTTATATTATGACCACACCTCAAGCGATAATGTTTTTATAGCACAACAGAATAAGCATTCATGCGGATTTTAAAAAAATCAGCACCTTCTTCGCTGTAGACGCTCCATTTATTTTAGATGATGTGCATTTAATATACCTGCTATAAAGACTAGTATCTGGTATAAATTCTTAAAGGCATGTTTTTCCTCTAAAATCTCAATGCTACAGCAGCTCCATTATAAGACAAGATATTGATTTATAAAGACAATTAATTGTTTTCCATGTTAAATGAGAATCCAGAATATCGTTAGATTCTTTCATTTTAGACCTGTTCCATGTTGAAGCAACAAAAACCATATTTCTTACAAGTGACAAGAGGGAAGAGCCATGGGGATAAAAAACTATTAAGAAAAGATTAAAAATGCCTCTAATGAACTATCTCAAGTGCCAAGGGCTGTAGCAACATTGGGATCAAACAAAAAATATGACAGTGTTGAAAAATATAACAATATCAACTTGCTCTTTTATTAAGCATAAAGATGGTCGCGCCCTATAGATTTTATATTATTTCCATGGGAACTTTCTTATTATACCATTCACAAGCACCGTTGCATCAAAGATGTCGTTGCACTGCCCCACAAACACCATCACGAAATAGACTTGAGAGCTTAGATATCTCTTTAAAACAAGGCCGTGAATTAGGAATAACAAATCCATTCTATTTTGAGTATTTTGTTGAGTATGAAAGCCATCCCCCCAGTAAAAAACACAATAAAAAAAGCGTGAAACAATGTGTAATCTTCATTATTTAACAGATAGTGCTTTAGATACTTTTGAAAGACATAAAGCTAAATTAAAGGACAGTGGTACAAAGGGAAGCTGATTTCTACCCTCTTTATTCTTTCCCAATAAGATCACCTCCCCATTTCAAATATTACGCCAACAAAGGTATCGCACTATATTCACTCAAATCTGGATGCTCTCTCCAATCTGGTATACAAAAACTAAAAACAGCAGAAGAGAATATTAAACCGCTTTAATTTTTGTCTCAAACATATAGATTTAAGCAACTAACCGCTTCATATCACCACACTTCAAAGGACAATACTTCATGAAGCTTATAGGCAATATTCATCACATACTCTTCATCATTCATGCTTTTTGCTGACTTGGTGGTTATAGCAGAGTGAACGCACCCGATCCCATCACGAACTCGGCCGTGAAACGCTCCAGCGCTGATAATATTTTACCTTAAGGCAAGGGAGAGCAAGTCGCCGCCAGATCTGCTAAATGCATGCAGAAGACCAATGTATAAACCTTACATTACCACAGCCTCAAGGAAGCTGTTTTTAAGGCATCACAGGCTGGTCTAAATATTCTCTTGATCGCCTCTCCCCCTAAACTAAAAAATGAAGCTCCCTATTAACTCAGTCTGCAAACAATGCTCTGTAAATAATCCGCCTTCTCTGAGTTCTCTTCCGGCCAGCTTCTCACCGCATGCGGTTCACATCACGATACCTTTAAAAATACTGTTTTAAGAACAGCGTTTTACAGTACATCAGGATAATAATTTAAATACCAAAATGCGCTTAAAACAAGTCTACTCACTAAACGCACTATTTATCCAAATCAACTGCCCCACCTAATCATTGTCATTAGTTAGAACAGCCCGTATTAATCAGATTTGAATTTATTCCTCTATTTCTTTTGCACGTCCAGATAGTTGTATAGCTTTAGAAAGATCATTAACGGCATTTAAATGTGTTTGAAGTAATTCACTATTACGCTGTAATTTTTCTTGTAAATCAGACAACAAACTTTCAACCTCATGCTCAATATCTTGATTCATGTAGCGCTTCACATCACTCATGGATTTATTAAGATCACGCAAACCACGTATTTTACGCAAATTTATTTCTTCGTAATCTGGAACACCACTGCTCTCTAGCATATTGCTTTCATAATCAACAACTTGAGCTAATCCTTTAACAGCAGCAACAAATTTTGTCATCGCCCAATCACGATCAATAAGGTTGTTATCAAGAACTTTTGCTTTTGCCGCAAAACTATCATCACCATATTGCACTACAGACATTTTTACTTCCCCTTCAACACTATTGTTCAATCTTACTTTCAAATGAGGGAGATTAAACAGGTTCTCTTCAATGCTGATACACTCAACCAAGCTCGTAATCGAACATTGCTACAACAGCACGACAATCCTTCAAAGTGTATACCACTTCAACTTTTAACGCGTTCTCTCAAATATTTTTTCTTTGCTCCAAAACCATCATTGTGGCTATACTAATCCATCAAAACGCTATAAACTCAAACCTTACAGCAATATCGAAACTTCCATATTTGCTCTGTCTATTTCGCCTTGCCGATTTTATCTTTGCCGATTTTATCACGAGCTCATCTTCAATAGAAAATAACAATGCTAGAAAATAACAATGCTTTCACGAGAACTTCAGCCACAAAAATATCTGCCGACAAAAAACCGCAGTCTATCTTGCAGCATATAAAGACTTAAGCCCATCAAAAATTTCAGCATTTTACTGATAGAAGCACTTTACCCTCCATAACCTCATGGCTCTCTCTGCACTTAAACTTGTACACCTTCTGGCACCCCATAAGATGGCGCCCGACAAGATCAGTTTACACCCATTCAAAAGGACACCCCCCTCTCCCATACTCTTTCTGCACACATGCAGTATTTTGCATAAAACACAAAAAGAATGCTCTTTTGAACAGATCAGCCATACAGCAATATAAAAAAAGACACCTTAAAATAGCTAAACAGCCATCAATCTTCCTTTTTTAAATTATCATTCGCTTTTCTTTGCAATAAACGACTATATAAGATTTTTTGAACCTTTTCAAGAGTTTCTTAGCCAATCAGTTCGATACGTCTTCAATCGCATATTCACGCGCTTGTTTTAAAGAAATATCTCTTAAGTGCACCCAAGCCTATTTAGCACCGCGGCCCATGAATGCATGAATGGTACAATGATAAATCTTCCATGACATGTATAAAATCCATTGAGCACTTTCCATCTTTACGCTTAATAAAAGAAGCAAGCCAGCACCATCACATATTTTTCTAACCCCTTATGTTCTGATACCCTTGGCATTTAAGACGGTTCATAAAGCGTGGCCTTTCTTGTATAATTTCTCTGCGCATGGGCGCTCCCTGCTTGTAACTGCAAAAGACATGGTTTTGGTTAATTCACCACGAAACAGATTTGGAATGAAAAAAATTCCAGTATTCAGGGATCTAATTCAAGTTGAATAACGATGGATTATCATTATAAATCAAAATATTATCCAATGCATAATGCTTAACGCTCCCCCCATTGATATTTTCAGAATTTTCACAGCATCTTCCTATAGATTATTTCATTCCATAACACATTTTTCTCTTAATATCGCGACTTTACATGCGCTACTGGTATAAAAACAGAGAAACAATCATTTTATAATCAAGGTACAATTTTTGTTACGATCTTTCTCTCGTTTAACCTTTTAAATGCGGCTCTTCTTTTTCATAATCATCACATTTCAAATCTATTCCATGTTGAATAAATTAAAATCACTTGCTTGCACATCACAAACAACGCCTTGATGTGTTGATAAAATACGCTGAAAGAAAAATGCCTCTTATGAACCTTAGCAAATGCCCAGAACTATAATAAACATTGGAAGCAAGCATACGATAATTGCGACTTGCTCTTTTATAAGTATAAAGATGATAGCATTCTATAAATTTTTATATTATTCAAATTTTATATTATTTCACGAGAGCTTTACTGTTATACTATTCACATTTACCGTTATACCATTTACGAGTGTCATCGTAAAATGTCTGTCGTGTGCGTTGAGAGATGTTTCTTTAAAACAAGTACATAAATATGCAATACAAATATACGAATATACAACATAAGTATATTTCGTTTGGAGCGTTCTTTACTTTTGCGCAAAATATGCCCCATTAGAGCAGCATTAACCAATCTTGCTATGAGATAAACGATCAGAAAACATTTTTGTCTTCCGCCGCTCACCTTAAAGAACCAAGATCTTAACTCAATCGGCTCTGTACGCAGTCCGAATTTTTGTCAAACGCTCTTCTCTTGACTTTCCCCTCATCTGATTCACTTAAACGAAAGGCTCAACAAATAAACCTACGAATATTCATCGTACACTAAAAAATACTTAAACGTTCCAAGAAAACTTATATGTCTTATATTACCGTTATAAATGACAGTGCTTTATAGCATAACAGGATAAAAAAGTTTCCAGAAACACAAAACTTACAAAATCAATCAATAGTCCTTTTAAAACTTTCTTTTTTAGTATTCACAATACTCCAACTCCTTAAGCTTTTATAAAAAAAGGAACGATTTTAAGCTTGCCGAATATGTTGTATCAGAATATATTACAGATTGTAACATATTGTTATTCATAAAATCACCTCAAAAAGAACAGAAAGAGGTTTTTATGGCTGATCTCGTAAAAGCCGCTATGCTTTATTCAACCTTGATTATCACCATCAATGCTTTTGTTGTTATTTTAATTCTCGTAATAGAAATATACTAATACTCTCTTGGCTTTTTATAATCTGTGCAAATAAGCATCTTAATTTCACATAAGAGCAAAGCAAAATTTTAATTCTACAGATAAACCACACACCCAACTTCAAACATCGCTTGCAACTATTTGAGGGTAAACTCTGCTTTTTGTATGCATTTTTAACCATCATTGTCCGTCTTTTCACGCTATCTTGAATCTCAACTTCATTCCCAGCTTAAAAAAACGAAATTTTCTACCAGATCCGATCTGTAAATAATTTGTCTCCTTATTGAGTAAGTTCCTTTTTCTTCCCCCTTCAGGGCATATCACAATCCTAAAGGATAATATTTCATGAAGCTTATGATAAATCCATTGAACACCATCTTTACCCTTATGAGAAAATAAACCAGCAGCATCAAACACTTTTCCAGCCCCAAATGTTGCAACAACCTTTAGCACTTGAGATCGTTTATAAGAGGCATTTTTACTTCTTTCTCCAACAGTTTTTATCTACACGGCTCTCCATGCTTGTACCATGCAAGAAGATGGTTTTAATTAATTCAACCGAGAACAGATTTGGAATAAGAGAAGCTTACGTTATTCGAGATCCTTATTTAACATAATAATAATTAAGTTATTTTTATAAATCAAAGTGTTATTTATAAAAACATTTATCACACACTCAAGAACAAAAAACACCTCATACGTAAAGTTTTATATGAGCTCCACTGCTCAACATGATAATATAACGACACAATTAAGATAAAAAAATAATAAGGAAAGACCTTGCAAACTCAGAAAAGAGAGGAGAAAAATGAAAAGATGTGGAGAGCGCTCAATTCCTCACACATCCGGCAAAACCGTCCTAGCAAAACAGCCTCACAACTTAACTAATGTTATAATATTCTCAAATCAAAAGCAATTTTTTTAAAATAGTTTGAGAAAAACATTTGAGTATGAAACGATAATAATTCCATTCAGAATGTTTTTCTCTTTATTAAAACAGAGAAAAGTAATTTCCAAACAAATGTTTCCTCCGAATTTTTCCGAAATTAGCCGCAACGCTTAAAGACGATCTTAGTGTTATGAAACATTTATTTGTGATAAACGCAAAAAAACACCCCAAAGATAAATTTAATCTCATATTTTAAATACATGTAACCAAAACATTAAAAAATTAGCAGTAACACGTAACAACTCATTGGGAGGCAATACTATCTACAATTGAAAGCACTTTTGGGCTTAACAATGACAGTATAGCATCCGTTTATACAAAGAGTACTAAGCGTAAAAGACTAATTCTTGAAGCCATAAAAAGACTCTCTAAAAGTTAGAGATAGCCTGAAAACGCAATAGAATCAATAACTAAACAATTCTTTATTTATTGAACTGTATGTTTTTAATTAATGCCAAACATAAGTTCCATATATGCTTGTCTGGCATGTTGGCAATTTTTAGATTTCTCCATAGAAGATTGATCCAGCTTTTCACATTTTTTTGCCCACTCTTCGAGTAATGTTTTATCTTTCTTAAATTCCGCTACGCTGTAGTTTTTTTCACAACCAGCAACGACAAGTCCAGTACAAACCAGCAATGCTGTAATAATAACTTTATTCATAAATAAATTCCCCTTTTTTCAAATTTACAAAATTTAGGACACAATTTAGGGCCTTAAAAAAAGTTCTATATATGCTTGTCGAAGGTTTTTACAATTTTGAGAGGATTTGAGCGGTGAATCATCCTTCTCACATTTCTTTGCCCATTCCTCGTATAATTTTTCATTTGTTTTAAATTCTTTTACACTATAAGTTTTTTCACAACCAGTAACAGCAAGTCCAGTACAAAGGAGCAATGCTGTAATAATGACTTTATTCATGATTTAATTCCCTTCTTTTTTATCTTCAGTTTTTTCTTGGTCGTCCTTTCCAGAGCCGAAAATTCCCCATTTTTTACGAGTTTCTAATTCAGCTTGTTCTGCGTTTTTACAATTTTTTGAATCAAAACTTCCTGCAATAAAACATTTCTCTAACCACTGATTGAGTAATTTGGGATCTTTCTTAAACTCTGCTACGCTATAAGTTTTTTCACAACCAGCAACGACAAATCCCACGCAAAGCAGTAGCGCTGTTATAATGATCTTGTTCATGATTTACCCCCTCTCTTTGTTTTATATTTTATTAACAATATCTTTGGGTTCACATCCCCTCCTATATTGTGACCTTGCGTCTAACTTTCCTTTGCAAATACGTACACTTCCAACGCAAACATATTAAATCATGAAAACTGCTTTCATTTATCAAACTTGCATTTGTAACATTATCTGCACGGCTGCTCTTTGTATTTGAAGTGTTAAAACTTCAGCAAAAATTCTGATATCTTGACATTCTCAAAAAGCTTTTTAATCATTTCTTTTCCTTCAAGAACCTCTTGGTAACGAGAAACAGTACGAATATCTTACCCAAAATTCGTTATGCCTATACCCATTGCAAATTCCCTGCAAACGAAAGAATACACCTTTTAATCAACTAATTGCGCTCTTATCATTTCTAAACCACCGGAAAAGAAAGCTTTAAGTCCCCCCTTGCACTTTTTAAAAGCCAATAGAAATGCTAAAAAAGCAATCTTATACATTTCCAATTGAAGAAAAAAGCCTATTGCCTTGTATATCATTACGAATGGCATTAACTATTTAAGACTATAAAATCATATAAATGTAAGAAATATTGTCTATAGTATACTCAATGACTTCTTTTGTTTATTAGGAAAACTTATAGCGCGTCAATATCAGTAAATTTTACTTATTTTTATTCCCCGCCTTTATAAACATGAATATAATTTAATAAAATGGATTGCTACATAACAGAAAAAAATAATCAACGCTACTCTTAATTACATTATTACATTATTTACCCATGTATTAAGTAAAATAAACAAAAATAACCTGATGTTTAAAATCATTATCAAGATAATTTTTATGGAAGAATAAACTTATCTATTCATCTAGAGATATAAGATAACAAGTAGTATGATGATTATCACATTTATAGGGAAAAGTTTGAAATGGAGAATTTTTCGCAAACACATAGCTCTTTCATAAGATGATACAGAACCTTATGAAAAACAACTTAAATGAAGCAACCATCGTGAAAAAGGAAGAGCGCTTTTATTATTAACTTCGTATAAAAACAATCGATATCATCTCTAGAAAAAGCACTCAAACCAACGAAATTATCGTATCATTTTTTACACTTTTCCGTATTTTTGTGAAAGCAATTCGCGGACCTCATCAGCTATTTTAGTTCCACGACTTGCACAACTGACCTTAATCAACCGATGCAAACTTTCTGGTATATCAATCGTAAGGCGCTTCATCCCTCCATTCATGCTCCCTTTGTGGCGTCCTACCCATGCATCCGCTGTTAAAGGAATTGATTTATTCGTTGGTTTTGTGCCGATTTTAATTTTTTTATTCATCGCGCTAACTCCTTGATTTCCGCTGCAACCGCTTCAATCTCTGCTGTTGCTGGTCCTTGCTCATCAACTTCATAAACCGCCTTCCCCTGTGCTGCTGCTTCTGCAAAAATCACGCGCTGCGCAACGCTAGAAGAAAGAACATGCACGTGGTATATGCCAAGAGCTTCGTTCACATCACGCCCTATCGCTGTATTGACGATTTTACGATTAATGACAAAAGCAGATTTAAGATTTTCTTTATAAACACGTGCTTCATCAATCAGCTTTACAATTCCATCCGCTGCCCAAATATCATAGGGACTAGGCAAAACAGGGATAAGCACCAAATCCGAAGCCATAAGAGCACTACGAGCAAGATCAGTTACACGCGGAGGGCCATCGATAATAATATGATCATAACCATGCCCAATCTGTGTAATCTCTTTGTGAACCGTTGCACGCGGTAAACCAATAACCGAAAACAAAGGTGCATCTTCACGTGCAGCAGCCCAATCCAATGCACTTCCCTGTGGATCAACATCAATAAGCAATACACGTGCACCAGTACGTGCAAAACTGGCGGCAAGATTAACACTCAACGTCGTTTTTCCGACACCTCCCTTTTGATTCAAAAGTCCAATGATCATCCATTACGCCTTTCAGTATTATCGTTTTTACGATAATACTGAAAATAACAAAAGAAGCAAGCATTCAACACATGAAAAACAACTACTTCTCCCATTTTTAGGATAAAAACGACACCACCCAATTTTATCTTTATAATATTCTTTTAACTTTTAGCATTGAGCGAAATATTATAAAAATAATATTCTTGAGGATAAGAAAAATTTAAACACGAAACACGCTCTTCTTCCCCACCCTAAAACAAAGATTTTTAAATCCATGTCGATCTGTAAACAATGCTCTGTAAATGATCCAGCTTCTTATTTTGCGCCGGCCTTTTGGGCTTCTCCTTTCATGCAATCCACTTAATGCAACTCTACAAACAAGCTCCACTCTGAATATACAACAAACTATAAGGAGAATTCATTGTTTCGCACGTTGAATGAGAGAGCCGAAATCAGGAAGATTCTCTCATTTCATACCTCTTATATTAAATTAATCAAAATCATATCTCTTGTACGTACAAGCAGGGCTGGCGTGTGAGTAAAACTGTACAAGAAAGGATTTAAAATGCTTCTTATGCAGAATCTCAAGTACCAAGAACTATTACAATATTGGGGGTTGGCAAATATAACAATGGTACCGACTTCCTTCTTCATAAACGTAAAGAGAGTGGTGATCCGTGAATTTTATACTCTTTGACGCTCGACAGAGTAAAATGGGCTTAAGAGAAATAAGGATACCTCTAGCAAGCGTGTAAACAAACAACACAATGAAATGTCTATGCTGAGTAAACACTATAGATTATCCATAAAGACCAAACATCCGTCTTTTATAAGATCGCATAACGAACATGTTGCGGAATGAGATATTTTGCATCTTAAAGCTCGTTTTTCCCAAATAGATCTTCTCGACAAAAAGAATATTTTTGTTAAGATGCCACTGAAAAACTTACCTTCATTATCTTCTTTCTATATAACAGACCAGAGGGTATCGTGAAGATCGTGCAATTGGGAATAAACAAAAATGAATTTACAACAAATTGAACCTGATATTTTTATCAGTGCACAAATTAGCATAGAAAATATCAAAACATTGGCACAAGCTGGTTTTAAAACAATTATCTGTAACCGCCCCGATCACGAAGAGCTCCATCAACCTGACTTTTCTAGCATTAAAACGGTCGCAAATGAATATGGCATAAAAGCCTATCACATTCCCATTTCTCCTCCAACTATAGAAAAATCAGCTGTTGAAGCCATGCAAACAATTTTAAAAACAGCCTCTCTGCCTCTTCTTGCCTATTGTCATCACGGATCACGCTCGCTGCATCTTTATCGTTTAGCGCATCTTTAAACAGAGGGTATGCACACTTCCTCCTCGCCTTAAAAGACAAAAATTCTTAAATACACATCGATTTTTAACAAACAATCTGTCAATAATCTTTGTCTTGCGCCTTTCCCTTGGCTTGCCTCTTCATAAAACTCTACAAGCAAGCTTTGCTCCTTAATATACAACAAGCATGCACACCCGAAGCCATAAAAATGCATGAAAATGCATATGATGATCAAAGAAAATTATTTTCACCTCACTTTTTATCACTGCTCCACCTTCTTTTTCTCTTCCTTTACCAATACGAGCTCATTCGTACGCCACAGACACCTAAAACGACAGTAAAACCACTAAGAAAACCCCATATTCCGAATAAAAGGCATGCAGAGTATTTTATAAAAAAACCGTAAGCCATAATCTATGATTAACTACAACATATTGATTTATAACAATTAATTATTTTGCACATTGAGTAAAAAATCCTAATACCGTAAGATTCTCTCAAGTCTATTTATAGTGAATCAATCAAAAGCGTGTTTCTTACATGTCACAAGCAGGAAGTGTTCATGTGAAATAAAACGAGTTAAGAACAAACTCTCATAAACGCTCTCAAATAGCCAAGGCTGTACAAAACTGAAAGCTTGTCAATATAACTGATGGTGTCGGATTCTCTTTTATTAGGCATAAAGAATGATAGCGCTCAACGAAACTTGCATGATACCATTCATGAGAGCCATCATGAAAATGAATATGAGAAGCGTTGAGAGATATTTCTTTAAAAGAAGCGCATAAATTAGTAAAACAAGGACATTCCAGCATTTTATTTTACCTGTGGGATCTGATATCCTATTCAAAGAACAACAAAAGCCTGAAGCTGTTATTTTCATGATTTAAGAGATATTGCTCTGGACACTTTTGAAAGTAGCAAAGCCAAATTTAAAAAAGACAGTCATCTGGACTGATTTTCCCTTGATAACTTCATATTTTTTTCCAATAAGGCTGTAAACCGATTTCAGAGATTACGCAAATGGATAATGCAATAGGGCTCTCCTCATCTAGCATACAAAAGCTGTAACAGTAGAAAGAGCATTAAAGCGCCTTAATTTTTATCTCAAACATATTGCTGCATTGGGGATCGCTAAAGAAAAAGTTTTATGAGAAAAATAATACGATAAAGTCATGAATAGACCGAACATAGACTGGAAAGATGTTCTAACTTTTATCCAATACTTCTACCAAAAAACAACAAAACATTATTGGCTTTGTGTTTTCATATCCTTACAAGACTGTCTTTCCTTTGCATTATAGGCCTTACCTTTGTGAAGGACAAAGGAAATATATGGATAGTTCTTAGCTTGAGAATCTAAAAGATTGACATATTACGACAACAAAATTGTACCTTTATCCATCAAAAGCATTAGAAATTTTGAAACAAATATACCTGCTTTCTCGCAATGATTTCTTTTTATCTGCAATCAATCGCAGTCTCCTTAATATGTATTCCCCATCACAACATATGAGAGAAACGAGACTTAAAGCCTTTCTCATCGGCTTCATTCTCATTGACGCGATTGGTTAACACGAAAGCCGCTGCTCACCACTGATCTACTTTACGAGACTCGACAAACAAACCTTTTTTAAAAATATTCATCACATAATACAAAATATCACACGTGTAAGGTCACACGAACCAACTCTCATCATAAACGATGATAAGACATAAATGACATAATAAAACAAATTAGAAAAAAGAAACAATAAACTTTTAAAATAAAAAAGTCATCAATTAAATTTTATCAAACTATAAGCTTAAAATAGCAAGAAATTTTAAAAACAGCCTTTCTCCCTTTTCTCGTCTATTATTGCTAAATAGGCTGAATGCTTATTATTTACTGCATCTTTTATGATGCAGTTTTAACGGATCAGAAAGAAACAAGTAGTAAAATTTTGAATGACAACAAAAACCATAAAGTTAACTTTGAAAAAAATGATGCCAAAATCAGATCTTCAGATATTCGATTCTCCCTCTCAACAACGGAAAAAACATATATTCCACGACGTTTTGGAATATATCTTTGTGATTATAATCACTTTAAGTGCTATTTTTACAGCTCTTCTCTCTTTTTCAGATAAATTTAGAACATATTTTTAAAAGTAAGCAGTCTGTCCAACTTTGATAATGGTTGTACTGTTTTTAAAATTTCTTTTGCTTTCTTTTCATCACGATGCATTTGGGCAATCAAAGGTTCAAGTCCATCAAACTTTTCTTGTCCTCGCAAAAACTGGAAAAAAGAAACGGTACAGTTTTCCCCATAAAGGTCGTCGTTAAAGTCAAACAAATAGGTTTCCAAAAGGGGCGCCCCATCCTTAACAACCGTTGGACGACAACCAAAGCTTGCAACACCATCATACAAAACACCGTTCGCACGACGCAAACGTACCGCATAAACACCATGTGCCAAACGAACTTGGGGAGGCAACATTTGATTAGCGGTAGGAAATCCCAAAAGACGTCCAAGTTTTTCACCTTGAATAATATTGGAGCGTATCCGATAGTGATACCCTAACAAATGGGCTGCTTTGTCCACTTCCCCTTGTGAGAGAAGTTGCCGAATAAAACTCGAGGAAATAATCAAAGATTGTGATTCTTGAGGACGAGCAACGCAAGGAACTTGCACAACCTCAAATCCATATTTCTCTCCCCTTTTGCAAAGAAGATGTACATTTCCACTTTTCTGATGACCAAATTGAAAATTTTCGCCTGTCACCACAACTGAAACATCAAAAACTTCCTTTAAAAAAGACTTAATAAATTCGTCCGCTGAAAGAGCGGCAAACTGTGCATCAAAGGGCTGTTCAATCACACCATTAAAGCCAAGGGTTTTAAAAATTTCAGCTTTTTCAGCTGCCTCTGTCAAACGATAGACAGGAGTTGAATGTTGAAAAAAACTTCTTGGATGTGGTTCAAAGGTTAAAACAACGGCTGGTTTCTTTTTTATCCGCGCAAAGTCAAGTGCTTTTTGCAACACCACCTGATGCCCACAATGAACACCATCAAAATTTCCAAGTGCCAACACTGCTCCCCGCCAAGCCGAGGGAAACATATGAATTCCCTGAAGACGCAAAAAATTAGTCATTACTGAAGTGCCCACATGATTGCTTGTGGTTTATAACCATGATGTTCAAGAAAAGAATGCAAAGCTTGCTTATCAACCACACCATTTTGCGTATAATCATAATGATGAATCCCCCCCATAATATAAAGGGCATCAAGACCAAAGTGAGCCGCTCCCTTAATATCCGTTAAAAGACCATCACCAATAGCTAAAACTTGACTTTTTTCTACTGTTCCCCGTATTTTTTGAAGTTTTTCAAAGGCACATTCATAAATAGGCTCGTGAGGTTTTCCAGCAATGCGCACTTCCCCTCCTAATTGTTGGTAAAGACGAGCCAATGCACCAGCGCACCAAAATTCTTTATTTCCATAATGGACAATCACATCTGGGTTCGCACAAATAAAAGGTAAATTCCGCGCCCGCATACGAAGAAACATCTCCTCATAAGCAGAGGGTTCTTCGTCAAAATCTTCAAGAAAACCGCTACAGACGACAACAGAAGCCTCCCATTCTTCAACAAATTCACACTCTAACCCTTCAAACAGCACCAAATCACGTTGTGAACCAATGAAAAAAACTTTACGTGGAGCATTCTGAATGAGATCGCGCGTTACATCCCCTGAGGTGATAATGGCATCATAATAGTCGCTATGAACATTCATACTTTGTAATTGAGCAGCAACATCTTCCCGTAGCCGAGGGGAGTTGGTTAATAAAATGACAGTTTTTCCCATTTGTCGGATTTTATACAACGCCTTCAACGCTGGTTCAAATGCATGTACACCATTATGCACAACACCCCACACATCACAAAAAACAGCATCATAATGCGCTATAATAGTCTCAATATGGGTAAGTTCATTCATGGTGCACCTATCTCTATTTGTCATTTAAAGCTGTCTTTTACTTCAAAACTACTTACCGAAAGATAATACTTGTGTCATCTGCTTTCTCAAACCATATCCCAACTTTTTATCGTCTATAGAGATCATAAGAAATGATAAAATAACTAAGTTATCATTAAGTTGTGCAAAATTCTAAAATGCTTGATAGCAAAAGCTTATCATTCCCCAATGCTCATTTTTCTCATAAAAATTTTAATTCTAACAACAACGACGTTGATAGAGTTTTTTATCTAAAATACTCAAATTCTTCACTGAGAAAATAAACGTATCCCCCTCTTAAAAACATGCATCATGAGAAAGCCCAATATATTTTCTCATTTCAAATTTGTTTATATTGAATCAATCAAAACCTATTCGCTTACACATTATAAGCAGAGAGCGTACAGATAAAAACATGTGAAGAGAGAAAAACTCTTATGCTCCCTTTCAAAGGCAAAAACTGTCGTAATATTTTGAACTGGCAGAGAGTATGTGCCGTCCGAGCATCTTTTTTTCAGTAAAGATAGGAATATAGCTTTTATCCCATTCATAGAAGCTTTTACACTATATATTTTACGAAGCACCATTGTAAAATAGGCGCTAACATTGAGAAATATCTTCTAAAACAAACATGTGAATATACAACAATCAGATCTATAATGTTTTGAGTTTATTTTGCATGAGGGCTCTTTACTCATAAAAGCTTTCCCCTATCATCATGATATCTCAGACGTATCAAAACAAGCCATTTTGGTTATTGGTTAAGAGCAACACCGTAAGCGGTGCCTTGAGCTTAAAAACCAAGGTTTACCTTCGTAAAATGCATATCTGATGTCATGCGTTTAGTAAGCAAACCTTAAAAGTTTGAAAGGCAAAAAACCTCCTATTTAAAAAAATTTATCCGTCTCAAGAAAAACTATTTTTATTGCCAATCTCCTAAAATTACTTTATGAGTCAGAAAGTGTCTTGGTCGCATACGCAACGACCAATAGGGATTAAAAGCCTGAAAACTCAAACATGAATTGACCCCGCTTTTCGGGTATCCCGGAATTCGGGGAGATTTTGCTATGTACAAGTGTGTCGACGCACTAAAAGCAAAATGCTGATTTAAGTTCAGTACTTTTAACTCCCGGAATACTCATGCGAGGGCGCTCGCAATCGGTGGGGGAAAAATGCAAGCTCCAAATCTTAATATTGATCTTTTTGTGGGCAAAAAGATTCGCTTTAGGCGAAAAATGCTAAAAATGTATCAAAAAACATTAGGGCATCATTTAGGTATCACTTTCCAACAAATCCAGAAATATGAAAAAGGCTTAAATCGCGTGAACGCAGGACGTTTAAAGGAAATTTCCGATATTTTGAATGTTCCACTTGCCTTTTTTTACACTGATATCATCAAAAAAGACAATACCCCATACCATTATGATGAAATCGCCTCGAGCAAAGAAGAATATTTGCTTTTAAAAAGTTTTAGAGTCCTCACATCTGTTAAACAGAAAGCGATTTTAAACTTAATTTGTGATCAAAATTAAAACACTTTAAAAGCATAGCTATAGGGTACTACACGCCCTATTCTTGGCTTTCTCCCCACACCTCAAGGGACGCTCCCTCCTCAAACCGGTTGATAAACAATCCGCCTTCTCAAAAATAGCTCCTTCTCAGCTTCCAATTTCATAGGATTCCTTTCACAAAATTATATAAACAAGCCCTCCCTTGAATATTCATTACACTCTCTTATCAAAACAGCCTATGCATAAATTTTTGTGTCTTACATCACCATACCGCAAACAATAGTGTTTTACAGCACAATAGGACAAGCATTCATACGTATAAAGGGTAGCCCCCTCTTCGCTGTGGACACTCCATTAATTTTAAACGATGTGCATTTAATATACTTTCGTAAGATGCCTGCTTATAAAGGCATAAAGGTGAAAACCATTTACCATCTTTCCCATCTCCTTTTAATTCAGCTTTACGGCTTTCAAAAATACCCAAAGCAATATCTTTTAAATAATGCAGATTGCTTATTGCCTCACGCTTTTGTTTATCGCGTTCTTTAATGGGGTAACAACCCTCACGTAAAATAGAACGCCACCCAATTTCCAATTCATAGACTTGTTTAAAAAAACATCTCTTAAAGTACCCAAGCCCACTTCGCGACAATGCCCATGAATGGTATAACGGTAAATTCATTGAGCAGCCCCATCTTTACGCTTGTGGGGAAGCAACCCGGCACCATCACAAACTTTGCCAACTCCCAATGTTGCAACAGCTCTTGGTACTTAAGACGATTCATAAGAACTATTTTTAGTCCTTTCTTATACAAATTCTACCCACATACTCACCCCGCTTGTGATATGCAAGAAAGTGATTTTGATTGCTTCAACATAAACAGGTTTGAAATGAGAGAATCTTACGATATTCGGGACTCTCACTCAACATACAAAACAGTAAATTATCATTATAAATGAATTTATTGTATAAAGACTTGGTATCATTATGCATTCCTAAAAGCATATTCTTTCCTCTAAAGTCTCAATGCGATACCAATGCCATCATAAGACAACGCGATCCTATACTCTCGTGAGAATAATCCTCAATTTTACAAAGTTGAAACAAACAACATAATGACCAATACAATTTGAGGCAATTATCTAAAAAATGATAACGATTACTACCTATAAAAATTAAAGAAGCAATTATTCTTTGAATAGTAACTTCTTTATTGAGACATTAATATATCAAAATTTATTGTAGAGTGTATATTTCTATTAAAAGCCGTGTTCACGACCTGTAGAATCAAGCTTTGGCGAGAAAAATAGTTCATTATCTGCTTGGAGAACATTTTGACAATTTTTAGATTCCTGAACAGCTAGTCCTGAAAGAAAACATTTCTTTCCCCATTCTTCTCTTAATTTTGCATCTTTCTTAAAATCTTCCACACTATAAGTTTTTTCACATCCCACAACGAATAATAGAGCCATGCATAATAAAATAATTTTTTTCATTTTACCCCTCTTTAAAGAGCTTATTTGTTAACATCATCCCCTAAATGGATTTTTAATTTTCACACTGTATGAGAATACAGCCTTACTATTACTTGCTTGCTTTCACAGCAAATACTCTGAGTAAAATAACGCAAGAAGAGCTCACGACAACCATTGTATGAATTTGTCATAAATACTATGAGAAGGAAAAAGCCAAAACTGACCACAAATGATAAAATCAGAAAGCGGACTAAAGCTTTTGTCCAACTAATTTCAAATATAGAGACTGTGATAAAAATTATCCCTATCCAGTAGGATAATCTATGAACATTATAATGATTAGTATTGCGATCAATGAACTATGAGGCCATAATAAAAAAGTACGAGCCCCTTCTTTTACCTATTTATATTTTGGTCATTGTTCCCCATCGAAGGCCTAAATAGAAACGTTTTGTGATATATAGAAAACAATCAGCAATGCAAATTATTTTTACGAAGATTTCTTCGTGTAGAGTCTATTTGAAATCCATCCATCATTTGGAAGTCTGAATTTAAAAGCAGATAATTATGAAAGCTTTTCAAGGAATGCAACAGATTGATCACTTTTAAAGAAGTAAAAAACGTGATCCAATCCTGAAGACAAAATTCTGATGAAAAAACTTTTTCTATGAATTCTTTTAAGGCATTGTGAAAAATTTTATCCATTATATCAAACGTTACACCATTTGGAGATCTGTTTATTTTTTACTTTCATCAACACCGCTCTAGAAATCCGTTTCTTGAGCGTTTTTTATCGCCTCACTTTCTCCTTCAAACACAAATACTCAAAAATGCTTTGCCACCAACAATGACATTTTCCTGCTTTTATAAAACACATCAATAAGAGAAGCTATTTTAAGAGCAAATCTCTCTTCAACATGAATGTATCATCCATTTACTCCAAAAACGAAAATAATCTCACCGTTTATTCAAACTTGCTCTACGATTTGGTACAATTTTATTGATAAAGTTTTCTCTATAAAAATTTAAGTAAATATGTTCGTTAAAACCAATCATGGACTAGCAAAGGGATTATAGGATCCATTATCTCGCCGCCATTTTAAAGGTTCAGTGAAATCACTCGACCAAAGACCAATCTTGTTGCCACGTGCTTTTTCTTCCGCATGATGATACCGGACTGGAATAGGATTTTTCCCCTCTTTTGAGAGTACGAACATACCTTCTGTAAGACCTGCCTCAGCTAAATCAACCCCTTGAACAAAACATTGCGCATAATAAACACCATTGTGCATCAAAGCCTGTTTACAGGATAAATCCTGCCCAAGTGTTTTGGTGACAAGCCAAGCCATTGTAACCACACCACAGGGCCATTCTTGATCATTTAATCTTGCTTTTTGACGGGGTGCACATGTGTCCACACCATAAAGATGAATATCACGGGAGATATGTGAGCGCCAAGATTGTGCAGCAGGCGTCAGTAATTTAAATGTAACCCCACTTGTAACAGAAGCCTTACCATGAAAAACAACAGCATTATTTGCAACATCATTTAATGAAACACTCTTCTGCAAATCGAGAGCTGGTTCATTTTTTTCTAATTGCTGTTTAGCGATAGGTCTACCCAACTTTTTTTCTTCTCGATAGAGATCGACAATATCTTGGATATCTTGCGTCTCAAATGTTTTAAGAATGCTGAAATCCATTTTATCTTTATATTGGCTTAATCCCCACACTGTGGCCCCCATAATGTAAATAATAACAATCAATTTAAATAGCATCTCTTAACACGCTCGCTCAAAAAATTCGTTTTTTTCCTATCATGTCAGATTATTGATCAGAAATCCCCTTGTTTTTTAAAGAAAAAATCAAAATATAAGTGTTGCAGATTAACTACATTTTGTAAAGAATGATATTCTTTCTTTCATTATTTTAATATTGTTATTTTTACCAATATACACAACTTAAAATTGCCATTTTCATATAACACAATCTCAATTTGAAAAGACTTCTGTCTCTTTACGAAGAAGAGCTTGAGAGTGAACAGATCCACGATCAAGGCTTTTAAAACAAACAGACGAGGAGAATTAACTGTCATAAAATGACAGCAGTCTGCAGTTTGTTAGAGGCAATAGAATATCGACATATGAACAAATATTATTTGTTAAAGAGAGGTAAAATGACAGATAATAGATTCCAAAACATCATTTTTATCGTGACCATGCTGTTTTTTACAGCATTGCTTGTATCAGATCTTTCTTATGCTGCTTCTTCTACTAGTGGAGGTGGTCTGGGAAATCTTGATGGTGTTTTAGACAACATTGTCAAAGCGATGACAGGTGCAACAGCAAGGCTTATTGCAATTATATGTGTTGCTGCTGTAGGTATTGGCTGGATGTATGGCTTTATTGATTTACGCAAAGCAGCTTACTGTGTTCTGGGGATTGCTATTGTTTTTGGAGCCCCCACTCTCGTCACGAAATTAACGGGCTCAGCATAAATGAATGAAGATACTCTTTTCCTTGCCTGTACCCGCCCGACTATGTTTGCCGGTGTTACAATGGAAGCGATGGCGCTCAATGTCATGGCGACATCCATTCTTTTCATTTTGACCAGTGATTTTACCATATTTGGTCTTGGGATTGGGATGCACTTTATTTTGCGAGAAGTGACAAAGTACGATCACAACCAATTTCGCGTATTATTTGCATGGCTCAATACCCGAGGAAAACAAAAAAACCTCAACCGATGGGGAGGAGGTTCAACCTCCCCTTTACGCCTTATCCGCACTTATAAGGAACTAAGCTGAAGGAACGAAACTGGTGAAACAGATGTCAATCATGAAACGGGAAACTTTGCCTGAAGAATATATTCCCTATATACGCTACATCAACCAACATGTCGTTGCTTTAAATTCACGCTGTTTAATGGTTGTGATGGCTGTTGAGGGTATAAATTTTGACACTGCGGATATTGATCAATTAAATTCTTTACACAACCAATTAAACACCCTTTTAAAAAATATCGCAGACGAACGGCTTGCTTTATATTCTCACATCATCCGCCGCCGTGAAACGATATACCCAGAAGGTCATTTTCTTTCATCTTTTGCAGCAATATTAGATGAAAAATATAAAAAGAAGATGGTTTCGCAAGAACTGTATAGAAATGATCTATTTATTTCACTGCTTTGGAATCCGGCCGCGGATAAAACAGAAAAGCTGGTTTCATTTTTTCAGCGCTTGAGCAAAGCGAAGAAAACACAATCTGAACCCGATGAGGAAGCTATTCGTAAACTCGAAGAGTTAAGTCAAGATCTTATGCAAGGTTTGGAAGAGTATGAAGTCCGTCTACTATCAATCTATGAACATGAAGGACTTTTATTTGCCGAACAAAGTGAATTTCTCCATCAACTAGTGGGGGGAAGACGTGAGCGTATTCCTCTCACATTTGGAACTATTGCTTCAACAATTTACTCGGATCGTGTTATTTTTGGGAAAGAAATTATCGAAATTCGCCATGAAAGCAATGAACGCTTTGTGGGCATGTTTGGATGGAAAGAGTATCCTTCTAAAACACGCCCAGGTATGACTGATGGTCTGCTTACGGTGCCATTTGAATTCATCTTAACACAATCCTTTGTCTTTAAAAGTAAGGCAGCCGCCAGTGCAATTATGAGCCGCAAACAAAATCAAATGATCAATGCAGCTGATCGTGCTAGCTCACAAATTGATGCACTGGATGAAGCGCTGGATGATTTAGAATCAAACCGTTTTGTTTTGGGAGAACACCACATTTCTTTAGCTGTTTTTGCTGATCATCCCAAAATATTGTCTGAAAACTTATCAAAAGCACGTTCCCATTTAACCAATGGGGGAGCCGTGATTGCCAGAGAAGATTTAGGATTGGAAGCAGCATGGTGGGCACAGCTTCCTGGAAATTTTAGCTATCGTGCGCGTTCAGGCGCCATTACTAGCAGAAACTTTGCCGCTTTATCGCCCTTCCATTCTTTCCCCGTTGGCAAACTGAACGATAATGTTTGGGGGGCTGCTGTCGCATTGCTAAAAACGCAGGCTGGTTCACCTTACTATTTTAATTTTCATTATGGCGATCTTGGAAACACATTTGTTTGTGGTCCATCGGGCTCTGGTAAAACAGTGATTGTTAATTTTCTTCTTGCACAATTACAAAAACACAATCCAACTATGGTTTTTTTTGATAAAGATCAAGGAGCAGAGATTTTTGTACGGGCTGGAGGAGGGAAATATAAACCTTTAAAGAATGGGCAGCCCACGGGTATTGCTCCCTTAAAGGGCATGGAATACACCGAAAAAAATAAAATCTTTCTTCGTAATTGGATCTTAAAGCTGGTGACCGCTGAAGGGCAAATCGTAACAGAAGAAGAGCGACAAGATATCGCCAAAGCCATTGATTCCTTGGAAAACTTACCCCCAACCCAGCGCTCTCTTGGTGCCCTTCAACTGTTTTTTGACAACACATCCAAAGAAGGGATTGCCATACGGCTGCAACGCTGGATTAGAGGCAATGATTTAGGATGGGTTTTTGATAATGATCAAGATGATCTCAATTTAAATGCGCAGTTCATTGGATATGACATGACCGATTTCTTAGATAATGAAGAAATTCGGCGCCCCTTAATGATGTATCTCTTTCACCGCATTCTTGATTTGATTGATGGGCGGCGCATCATTATCGTCGTTGATGAATTCTGGAAAGCTTTAGAAGATGATTCATTTAAAGCTTTTGCGCAAGATCGGCTAAAAACAATTCGTAAACAAAATGGCATGATGCTCTTTGCAACACAAAGCCCTAAAGATGCTTTGAACTCAACAATCGCGCACACAATCATTGAGCAATGCCCCACCCAAATATTTTTTCCAAATCAAAAAGCAAATTACAATGATTATGTCGAAGCTTTCAAACTTACTGAGCGTGAATTTGAACTGATACAGTCAGAGTTAAGCAGAGAATCCCGTCGTTTTCTCATCAAACAAGGACAAAGTTCCGTCGTTGCAGAACTTAACTTACGTGGAATGAATGATGAGATCGCCGTTTTAAGCGGCACAACAAAAAACATTGAACTCATGAATGAAATTATCAACGAATATGGAGCTGACCCTGATAAATGGCTGCCCATATTTTATCAAAGGAGAAAAAATCAATGAAAAAATATGGCTTAGTTACACTGTTATCTCTTTCTTTTATTTCTCATGCAATATCACAAACGACACCCGATGTAGATGAATATTATAAACAAGCACTCGAGAACACACAAAAATTAAATGCTGCAAAATCAGAAACAGCTGAAAACATTTATAAAACAGCAACTGACACTGCAAATAAAATCAAAGAAATAAGTCAACAACTTGAAAATATTAAATCAAAACCAGAAACAAAACCAGAAGAATTGCAAGCCCTTCAACAAGAGCTTCAAATAAAGCTTTCTCTTCTTCAAGCAGGTCTTCAAGTGAATTCTTTAAAACTTCAGTCTCTTGATATGATTCAAGCAAGAGATACGAAAACAAAAGACGAATTGCGTGAAGAAAAGGAACAACAAAAGCATAAACATATTGAAAAACAGTTAAAAGAAAAAGAAAAACAATTAAAAGAAAAACTTGAAAGTGCGCGTACAGATGTCAGACTTTAGTTTTTCTCCCTTTGAAAGCGTTTCTGGGTATATTTTAAAACCCCTCGATAATGTGATGGATACAACGGTGAGTGGGCTATCTTCTGCTATTTCAGCGCCCTTAAATCTCGCTGCAATCATTTTTATCTTTCTTTATGGCTATAATGTTATGACAGGTCGCGTTGCGCTTTCCATGCATAGTCTTCTCAATAATGTTGTTAAAATCGTTGTTGTTACAACAATGGCAACGAATGCGGATATATTTAATACTTATGTCAAGGATATTTTCTTTAATGATTTATCCAATGCTATTGGGAATGCGCTTAACAGTAATCCTGCAAGCTCCAATGTTTTTGATTATATTTTGTTAAAGGCAAGTTCGCGTTATCAAGAAGTCTTATACAATGCTTGGTTTTTTGAAAAGATCATTGTGGGTCTTCTTGGTTCTATCATGCTTCTCGCGGTTATTCTTTTTTGTATAGGTGGTTTTATTGTGCAAATGTTTGCACAAGTTGCACTGGTCATGATTATAGGTCTTGGGCCTCTATTTATTAGTTTGTATTTGTTCAATGCAACGCGAAAATACTCCGATGCATGGATTACAACTTTGATCAATTTTACCATTTTACAAGTTCTCGTAATCATGCTTGGAACCATTATATGTCAAGTTATCCTACAGGTTCTCAAAGTTTCATATGAATCAATTTACGTTCTTTTTCCCCCTGTCATCGTCATTTCGATCATAGGAGTTATTATCTTCCGTGCGCTTCCTGGTATTGCAACAGCGCTGGCCTCTGGCGGACCATACTTTAACGCTGGTGTCTCTTCAGGAGGACAGATTTTTACAATGCTTTCAAATGGTGCAAGAGCGAGTGGCAATGCAGTAAAAAGTGCCACTTCACAAATCTCAGGAGCTGCTGGTAACGCTGTTAGAAGTGCGGCAGGGGCGGCCGCAAAAGCAGGTAAATCTGGAGGTGGTCGTGGTCGATTTTAAGATAAAGCACCTCTTTAAAAGAATAAGAATTTTTGTTTTTTCCTTGTGTGCGCCAAAGGGTGCACGCGCCATGATCCTGTTCCAGATAAGATCTAACACCTTGGGTCTAACAACAAAACCAATCGAAATCTTGCATCACATAAACTTGTAAAAATGTTCAGAACAAAGGCTCTCATGCATTGTATTCCAAGATATTTGTGAGTTTAAAAAATGAAACAAAAAATAACTTTTGTTATGGTCCTAACAATGGCTCTTACTGGTTGTGCCTCTTTGAGTGGCCCTAAAAAACCACCACGCTGTAATGGCAAACATACACGCGCTTTAAATAAAGATAAGTGGAATTGGGACAATAAAAACATTGTCTACCCAGAAAAGAGCCTAAAGCCTGTTACTACTCCCATCATTCTCAATACTTTGGAAAGTGAAAAAGTAACAGCCAATTCAGCTTTATTAAAGCCGGTTATTCATGAAGCACGATCTGATAAAACTGTGGAGGTTATGCGTGAAAAGTGATGCCCTTGAAGAATATATAAAAGAAGCGCGCTCATTTGACATTGATCGCATGCATAGCATGCGTGTGCGGATGAAAATCTCCATGGCTTTAACAGTGCTTTTTGGATTGATGACGATTGCGCTAGCTTTAGCTGTCGCAGCTTTGACGCCTTTGAAAACGGTAGAGCCTTTTGTTATCCGCGTTGATAACTCAACAGGCATTATTGATACTGTAAGCGCCCTAAAAGAATCCCCTAACGACTATGATGAAGCTATAACGCGTTATTTTGCCAGCCAATACGTTCGCGCTCGTGAAGGTTTTCAAGCATCAGAAGCAGAAAACAATTTTCGCTTAGTCTCTCTTTTATCTTCTCCAAAAGAACAAAACCGTTTTGCAAAATGGTACGCGGGCAATAATCCAGAAAGTCCGCAAAATATTTATCATAACGTGATTGCTACCGTCACAATCAAATCAATCTCTTTTATAAGCAAAGATCTTATCCAAGTTCGTTACTATAAAACGATCAGAGACTTGAATGAAAAAGAAAATATTTCCCATTGGATTTCAATCTTAAATTTTTCCTACGTGAACGCACACATTTCAACGTCTGATCGTCTTATCAACCCTCTTGGTTTTCAAGTATCGGAATATAGATCTGATCCAGAGGTGATAAAATGATCAGACTTTTGCAAACAATCTCTTTAATTTTTACGATCACTCTCAGCTTTCACACAGTTCTCTCACTTGCAGAAACAGCGCCTATCAGTGCACGTAAAGATAACCGCATCAGATTTGTCAATTATGACCCCTACAACGTCGTACAAATCATTGGCTCCATTCGCTCTTCGGTTCAACTAGAATTTGCCGTTGATGAAGAAGTAACCTATGTAGGAATTGGAAATTCGGTTGCTTGGCAAGTTGCACCGGCTGGACACTTTGTTTTTCTCAAACCACGTGAAGTCCAGCCTGTGACAAATTTACAAATTGTCACAAGCCGCCAAGATGGAACACAACGCTCTTATCAATTCGAGCTACAAGTCCGTGAAGGCGATGTTTCAGCGGGTAATGAGACGTATTTCTTAGTAAAGTTTCGTTATCCAGAAGATGAAGCCTTACGTAAGAAATTAGCCGAAGCAGAAAAAGAAAAACAACGTGAAGAAAACTTTGTCAATGATATTTTAAATATCCATGAAGATTTTGGACCACGCAATTGGGCTTATGAAGCTCAAGGCTCATCCCTCATTGAACCTGCTTCTGTCTATGATAATGGGAAAACAACAACCTTTACCTTTTTAGGCAACATTGAAATCCCTGCCATTTACATTGTATCGCCTGATGGGCAAGAAGCCCTTATTCCCAAATCGATTAAAGGCAACAAGGTTATTGTCCATGCGACATCTGCACAATTCACGCTACGACGTGGGAATGAAGTATTGTGCATCTTTAACAAAAGGTTCGTACCAAAAGGAATTAACCCTGAAACAGGTACGACATCACCATCTGTACAACGTAAAGTGAACCTAGGAAGCAGCCATGAATAACACCGTGGATGAAAAAAGCATTAATGATCGCGATACAATAAAAAATGCTCAAGGGAAAAGTCAACAGAACAATGTGGGGAAAGCTATTGCTCTTATTATTCTTTTCAGTGTCTGTCTTTATTTAGCCTATTCAACACTTGTTACAGACAAAAAGCAACCGGTTGAATCTTCAAAAGAAGGAAAAGTTATAAAACAAACAGAGCTTTTTCGTCCTGCAAAGCCTACCCCTCCCCCCTTTGAACAGCCTCAACGAAATAACGCTCTATTACCAAAAGTCGAGCTACCAACACCAAACATCAATCAATTAAATTCTGATGACTCACTGCTGGAGGCAGCACAACGTGCTCCTGTATTAGCTTATGCAAGTACACAACAAAGCAAAATAGATTCACAAACAAATAATGGTGCTTTGCCTCACCAACTTGAAAGTAAATCTGATGAAACGACACAACGTTTTAATCATCTTCTCAAACCCACAGTGCTTGAAGGTATTCGTGCTTCAACCCTTGGCAATCGAAACTACATCATCGCGATGGGAACTTCTATTCCTTGTATTTTAGAAACAGCCATCAACAGTGATCAACAAGGTTTTGCCAGTTGTATCATCTCCAGAGATATCTTATCAGACAATGGTCGTGTTGTGCTTCTTGATAAAGGCACCCAAATTGTTGGTGAATATCGCGCCGGATTGAAAAAAGGCCAAACACGTCTCTTTGTACTATGGAATAGAGCAAAAACCCCCAATGGTATCATTATATCCTTAGCTTCACCGGCAACGGATGCTTTAGGGCGTTCTGGTATGGATGGAGATATTGATAACCATTGGCTCGAGAGGATTGGGTCTGCGCTTCTTGTCTCACTAATAAAAGATGCAACACACTATGCCAATAAACGTTTATCAAAAAAACAGGAAAAAGAAGAAACTGAAACTCTCTCTTCAGGACAAAACATCGCAAACATTCTCGTAGAAAATTACGCCAATATTCCTCCAACATTATCCAAAAACCAAGGGGAAATGGTGAATATCTTTGTTGCCCGCGATTTAGATTTTTCCAGCGTTTATAAATTGAAAGTCATCGAAAACAAAAAACAAATTATCAATCGAGCTGTTTCAAGAAACTTTTACAAAAATTCTGCGGTAACTTTAGAATGAACTCAAACTTACATACCATGTGCGATGAAACCGTTGCGATTGTTCTCACAAAACTTGAACCCATCAATGCTTTTTTGAAAGATGATAGTCTTTTTGAAATTGTTATCAATCGTCCCTATCAAGTCATGACTGAAGGATTTGATGGATGGAAAACAATAGAAGCACCGGCTCTCTCTTTTAATGAGCTTATGGGGATTGCGAAAGTTGTCGCCTCCTATTCCAAGCAAAACATATCGGACAAAAACCCAATATTATCTGCAACGCTACCAGGCAATGAGCGCATTCAAATTGTCATTCCGCCGGCTGTCGAAAAAGACACGATTAGTATGACAATTCGTAAACCATCATCGCAGAGTTTTTCTCTCGAAGAACTCGCCAAGAAAGGCCTCTTCTCGCTCTGTGAACAGGTCTCTTTCACACCTTTGAATGACTATCATTCTCGTTTTAACGAACTCAAAATCATCGAGCATAATTTAGCCAATGCCTACTGTAATAAAGACTTTGTCTCTTTTTTAAATCAAGCTGTAGAATGCCAGAAAAATATTTTAATTGCGGGAAAAACCGGTTCGGGTAAAACAACATTATCAAAAGCATTAATCGCCAAAATCCCTCAAGAAGAGCGTATTATCACCATTGAAGACACGCAAGAATTGGTGATACCACACCCTAACCATGTCTCAATGTTCTATTCAAAAGATGGACAAGGCTTAGCCTCCGTTGGCCCCAAAGAGTTGCTTGAATCATCTTTACGGATGCGTCCTGATCGTATTCTTTTGCAAGAACTTCGAGATGGTACAGCCTTTTATTATATCCGCAATGTCAATTCAGGCCATCCAGGTTCCATTACGACGGTTCACGCATCAACAGCACTTGCAGCCTTTGAGCAGATGACCCTTTTGGTCAAAGAAAGTGAAGGCGGTGGTGATTTAGAGCGTGATGATATTCGAGGACTGTTGATTTCAATGATTGATATCATCATCCAATGCAAACGGATTGAAGGAAAATTTAAGGTCACAGAAATTTATTACGATCCCTTCAAACAACGAAACATCTTTGGAGGTGACTAAAAGAAAGATCACACCGGCTGCCAAAGGCTCTTTTAAAGCAACAATTGCAAATAAGAGAAAAAATGCATGAAAACCAACGAAACAGAAATAGAGAAAATCTTTTATCGATGACAGAGGAAGAATTAAAAAAACGCCGTGAAGCCGTTGAAGCAGCCATCAGCACCCATACGATAGAGGGAATAGCGCTTCATCCTACAACACTCAAAATTTTAGAAGAATACGCAAAGGGGAATATTTCACTCGAGAAATTTAACACTCTTATGGACAACGTAAAATTATAAGGAAGCTGCGATGCCAAAAGCAAAAGCAAAGACAAAAAATATACAGACAGTTTCTCCCCATCATTATGTCTACCCAAACACCACAACACTCAAAAATAAATATGGAATAAAAGACTTAAAATCCTTTCTGGATAAATGCTCAAAGGATACAGCAGAAGCGATGGTTAATCTGCGTGAATCCCCCGTACCAGAAAAGTTTGATAGCTCCTATCTATGCTCTATACATCACCACTTATTTAAAAATACCTTTGAATGGGCTGGATATCTGCGCCATCTCCCCTTTACATTTGAAGATGGTACCACAGCCGCCATGCCCGAAATGAAAAGAACAGGATGGGAAAATCCTTTTGCACTCGGCGATGAAATCCAAGACGGTTTACAAAAATTAGATCAAACGCTTGCCGAAAAAGATAATTTGCAAGGCTTAACGCGTGAGAAATTTAACGCTGAAGCAATAAGCTTATTTAACGCCCTTAACCAACTCCATCCTTTTAGGGGAGGAAATGGACGTACACAACGGGTCTTTTTTGAAAATCTCGCCAAAGCCGCAGGGCATCAGCTTGACTTTTCACTTGTTACAAAAGAACGCATGATGCTCGCCAGTGTTGCTGTAGCAGAAAATGGTGACCTAGAGCCAATGCAACATCTGTTTGAAGATATCTCTAATCCCAATAAAATACTTCTTTTAAAGGAATTCATGAACAACATGAAAGAACTTGGACGCAATGTTAATAATCGTCCTGTTATGGTTGCAAAAGAAGGTGAAACCTACACAGGTACCTATAGGGGTGCTGGTTATGATAGCTTTGCTTTCAATGTGAAAGGCGCTTACATCATCGGCAATAAAGAACAGCTCACGCCAGAACAACTCAAAACATTAAAACCTGGTGATAGATTTACCTTTACCGTTCCCAAAACAAAAAAGCTTGAAAGCATTCTCATTCCAGAAGAAAGATTAGCCCCTTTGACAGAAAATGAAACGGCCCAAATGGTTGCAGAAGATTCTTGTGTCCACGCAAGCCTAAAACAGGTTCAGCAATTGTCAAAAATTGTTTATGGTAACGAAAAAACATTAAACAAACAGATGGTAGAAATCATCAAAAATCCAAGCTTAGGCCAACAGCTCGCTAACCAGATTGAAAGAGCACCGCACTCTATTTCTCATCTTGCCGGTTTCAGTTTATGTGGACTACAAAACCAGACACGTGCAAACGCTAAAAATCATCTTGAGATGCTCTGTACTGCCGTTGCAAATTTCGCGTATGCTGTAAAACATGCTGAAAAGGAAATTACGCAAGAACATGCAACAGAACAAAGTCGTCGTGCAAAAACGGTAGAAATGCCAAGTCAAAGCTTGCAAGATCTCTTCGCCTTGCCAAAAGAATTACAGCAAGAAGCTTTAGCAAAAAATCCTTCACTGCAAAAAGAGCTTACAAACTTTGCAAAAAGCATCAATAACCGCCTCTCACCAAATGAACATAAAGCAGTCCAAAAGAATGACTCTGAAACATTGGCTCAAAGTATTGGTGTATCAGAAAGTAAAGCTAGGCAAATTACAGAAATTATTAAGCAAACCAAAGAAGTACATCAACGAGCGCAAATATGCACAATGCATCGTTCCCAAGCATTTGCTATGGCCTGCTAAGAATAGATAAAACCTTTCTCCTTAATGAGAAAGGCTCATAAGCAAAAACTGTCTGGCGTTATCTGCACCTTTGCAAAAAGAGATGAGAGTTCATATCACACACTTGGAAAAGAGCATTTCGCAACATATTCTGACAGAATTGAAAGTAAAATACAATGAAATATACCAAAACACAAATGGTACTCATTTTAACACCGATCGCTTTAGGTGCTTTAACAATATTCCTTGTCCCTCACTTTTTGTTGTTTATAACAAATGGACTAAAGAGCGATCAAATTTATTGGACTCTTCGTTCAGAACCTTTATTAGTCCTAGCACTAACGGCTACTGTTTCATTGTTGTATAGTCTCTCGCAAAAACTGCACCTGCGTAGAATAATCACTTTTGTCTCCGTTGTCTTTTTTGGAATGACTGCTCTTTACTATATTGGTGGTGAAATAAAACGCTTAAGTCCCTATGTTGGACAACAAGGAATAACGTGGAGCTACGCTCTTCAATTTATGGATCCCATGGTTGTCTTTGGCATCATCATTGGTGTTTTTTTGTCCCTCATTCAATTCATAACAACCTCTCCACCTAAAAGTAAGGTCAAGCGTGCAAAAAAAGGTGTTTTTGGTGAAGCATCATGGATGAATTTAAGAGAGGCAGCAAAAATCTTTCCTGCCAATGGGCAAATTGTTGTGGGTGAAAGATATCGTGTCGATCAAGATAATGTGTGCAACATTCCCTTTGCACCTGGCAATAAAACAACATGGGGAAAGGGTGGAACAGTCCCTTTGCTAACCTTTAATCTTGATTTTGGTTCAACTCATATGATCTTTTTTGCTGGTTCTGGTGGCTATAAAACAACAAGTACAGTAGTTCCTACGTGTTTAACCTATCCAGGGTCTATTATTTGTCTTGATCCTTCAACAGAAGTTGCCCCAATGGTCAAATATGCGCGTCAAAAAATGGGAAATAGAAATGTCATTGTTCTCGATCCCAACTCATTGTTAACAAAAAACTTTAATGTCATCGATTGGCTTTTAGACGACAGCGTACCACGCACACAACGCGAAGCGAATATTGTAAGCTTTTCAAAGTTGCTTCTTACAGATAAAAAATCAGACAATTCTTCAGCGGAATATTTCTCAACACAAGCCCATAACCTATTAACAGCTCTTCTTGCTCATGTTGTATTTTCTGATGAATATGAAGACAGCGAGCGCAATTTAAAAACATTGCGTGGTATTCTCTCTCAATCAGAAACAGCTGTTGTTAATCAATTGCGCATGATTCAAGAAACAACACCTTCTCCTTTTATTCGTGAAATGGTGGGTATTTTTACAGAAATGGCAGAGCAAACCTTTTCAGGAGTCTATACAACCGCCTCAAAAGACACCCAATGGCTTTCTTTATCCAATTATGCAGATCTTGTCTGCGGAGATGATTTTTTTTCCTCAGATATTGCCAATGGCAATACAGATGTTTTTCTCAATCTCCCCGCAAGCATTTTAAACAGTTATCCAGCTATTGGACGTGTGATTATTGGCGCCTTTCTCAATGCCATGGTTACAGCAGACGGTAACTATAAAAAGCGTGTTTTATTCGTCTTAGATGAAGTTGATCTTCTAGGCTATATGAATATTTTAGAAGAAGCCCGCGATCGTGGACGTAAATACGGCACATCCTTGATGCTCTTTTATCAATCCACGGGTCAGTTGGTCAATCACTTTGGCGAAGCAGGAGCACGTTCATGGTTTGAAAGCTGCTCCTTTGTCAGTTATGCGGCCATTAAAGACCTTCAAACAGCTAAAGACATTTCAGAACGCTGTGGTCAAATGACCGTTGAAGTCACCGGAACGAGCAAATCAAGAGGTTTATCTTTAGGAAAAAGTTCTTACAACATCAATTACCAACAAAGAGCTCTCATTTTACCCCACGAGATTATTCAAGAAATGCGTCAAGATGAACAAATTATTCTTATGCAAGGACAACCCCCTTTGCGATGTGGTCGCGCCATCTATTTCAGAAGAAAAGAAATGTTAGCCGCAGCTGCAAAAAACCGTTTTGCCCCAAAAGCACAGAAAAACTAAAAAACACCCTCCAATGGAGGTCATGCATCAAAACAAAAACATCAAAGGATAAAAGCAGAGACTCTATCTCATAAAAGCCTATAAAGAAGGAATTCCCGCTTGATACAACAAGAAAAATATAGGGAAAAGTCTTTGAATGATGGTATTATGCCTGTGCTTACCAATGCCAATTTTCTTTATAAAGCACTCTCCTCATCTCCAAATAATAAATACCAATCATATCTATGCCTTGAGAATCCTATCAAGAAACTTTTGAAGGCACCGCTTTTATAGGAAAATTTTTCTACAAAAAAATTAAAAGACAATATGCATGAAAACAACCCAAATGAACTATTCTCTCTCAGTAAAAGAAAAAAGTGCCAAGATAAAGATTTATACACTCAAAAACACCTACGAATTTGAGGGATTTTTTCCTCACCCAAGTCTCAACATCTCAAAACAATATGCGTGGGGGATTTTCAAACAAAAAGTTTAACACACTCTCATAGACAATGTAACATTATAAGGAATGTAACAATGCCAAAAGCAAAAGAAAAAACAAAAGGAATTCCCTCACCCCATAATTATATCTATCTTGGTACCCAAATTCTCAAAAATAGATATGGAGAAACAGATTTAAAACGCTTTCTGGAAAAATGCTCACATGATAGGCAAAAAGCCATGATCAATCTGCGTGCAGAACCCCTGCCAGAATATTTTAATTCAACTTATCTATGCCATATCCACCAACAATTGTTTAAAAATACCTTTGTATGGGCTGGACATCTGCGCCATATCCCCTTCGCATTTACAGACGATAGCATTGCCGCCATGCCAGAAATGAAAAGAATGGAATGGGGCAATAATTTTGCAACTGGTGAAGAAATCCCTGAACTCTTACAAAAATTAGATCAAACGCTTGCCGAAAAAAACAATTTGCAAGGCTTAACACGCGAAGAATTTGTCAAGGAAGCAACGAGTCTATTTTATTCTCTTCACAAAATCCACCCATTCATAGATGGCAATGAGCACACAGAACAAGTCTTTTTTGAAAATCTTGCCAAAGCTGCAGGACATCAGCTTGACTTTTCGCTTGTCACACAAAAACGTATGATGGCTGCCTGTAGCGAAGCAATGCAATATAGCAATACACAATTGTTGAAAGATCTTTTTGAAGATATCTCCAATCCCCCCAAAATACGTCTTTTAAAAGAATTTATGGACCACATAAACAATACGGGACGCAACGTGGATGATCGCCTTGTTATGGCAACAAAGGCAGGAGAAACCTATATAGGAACTTATAAAGGTTGTTATTCAGAAAGTTTTATACTCGATATGCAAGGAACTTACATCATTGGTAGCAAAGATGATCTCACACCAGAACGATTAAAAACATTAAAACCTGGTGATATCATTACCTTTACCGCCCCCAACAGCAAAGAGCTTGAAAACACGCTTATTCCAAAAGAAACATTAGCGCCTCTCACAAAAAGTGAATGTGCCAAAACAGTTGCGCTAGATAGTTACGTTCTCAAAGCTCAAAAGCAAGTCCGAGCTTACGCAAAAACTGTTTATGGTGACGCAAACGTATTAAACGAACAGATAGAAGAGATTATTAAAAATCCAGAATTAGGCAGACAGTTTGCTAATCAGATTAAACAGGCACCGCACTCTGTTTCTCCTCTTGCAGGTTTTAGTATATGCGGTCTACAAAATCCGACACGTGTACACGCTCGAAATTATCTTGATGTGCTCTCTCTTGCAATTGAGAATTATGTGTATACTGTAGAAACTACCTATAATATAGTCACTCGAGACCATAAAATTAAACAAGAACGCCTTGGAAAAGCGGTAGAGAATCCCAGTCAAAACTTGCAAAATATTTTTGCTTTATCACCGGAAAAACAAAGAGAAATCTTGTCTCAATCTCCTCAATTATACCAAGAGCTCCGTACTTTTATAAACAGTTTAGAACATCGTCTCTCATCAAACGAATGTAGTGCGATCACAAACAAAGATTATGAAACACTTGCACAAAGTATTGGTATATCAGAACAGAAAGCACGAGAAATTACCGACATTGTTCAAAAAGCAAGGAACGCTCATAGCCAATTCTACACACGCACACAAAATCGTTCAAATACACTTGCTATGGCCAACTAAAAAATATGAAACTTTGTTTTTTTGATTTAAACACCTATGTGGAAGAGATATTTTAATATTCTTATCATACATGCAAAAAACAGACTACTTAAGCGCCCTACCACCAATTTTGCACATAGCATATACACCATATCCAAAGCAATTGGACAGGATAATTGTTAATTCCTTTTAAACGTCATGATTACTACTGACGAAAGCTACAAAAGCCTATTTTATTTGTCTTAGATGGAGTCGATTTTCGTGGTTATATGAATATTTTAAAAAGAGCTCTCATTTTACCCCATGAGATAATTCAAGAAATGCGTCAAGATGAACAAATTATTCTTATGAAAGGACAGCCCCCTTTGCGATGTGGCCGCGCCATCTATTTCAGAAGAAAAGAAATGTTAACCGCTGCTGCAAAAAACCGCTTTGCTCCACAAAAGAAAAACTAACCTTCTATTATGAGATCTTGACTATGAAAAGAACAACCACAGAAACAACATAGATTTCTGTTTTTTAAAAACCCGTTAACAAAAAGTTTTTGACCGCTTCCACACACACATATAAGGAAAACATGATAAAAAAATCCGTGTTTTTCCTTTTTGTATTTTGTGTATCGTTTTACCAGCGCCCATCGTCTTTATAAGAAATACCAAAACCCTCAAATTATCTATAACTAAACCAACCTCTCCACTTGGAAAAGTCCTGCAAATACATTCCTACAAAGCTTTTTGTGTATAATTTATCCCCTACAAACAACCAAAAACATTTCACAACGCTAATCACCAATATCAAGGCTTAAGAAAAACAAACGATTGATCTTTGAGACAAGAACTCTCAAAACACCTACACTCAAGAACATCGATTTTTTCCCAAAAAATATTTAAGATATACATCAAAATGAATAAATCATTCTTACACAAGCTTTCCCCCCTTTACGATATCATAAAGTGTTCTATTTTAACGATAAAGCGCTGAAAAAAGCTTTTTTTTCAACCAAAGAAAGAGTTTTCTCTCTCATGGATCTTAGAGCAGCGCAATATAATAAGAGCAACAATATAAAATAAAAAACATTTTGTTGCAAAATACACAAAAAAGATATCCGTATGGCAAAATATTCATATGGAGCAATAAGAAAAACATAATGGAGAAAAATTTTTGATGACTGCTTTTGCCCATAGATTTACCAATCTGAGAGCTGTGTATGAAAAGTACCAGCACCATCCGCTAACCAAGAGCGATTACACCCGCTATATCCACGCCCCTCATCAAAGCGCTCTTGCAAATAACTTTGTTAAAGGAAAAAACAGTTTTAAGCTACATTTTTCTTTTTGACCTCTTTCTTACACCTCAAAGAACGAAGATTTTGCCCAAAGTCAATTTATAGAAAATCCATTTTCTGGCCACTCATGAGCTTCATATCAGCACCCTAAATACCAAGTATTTTACAGCACAAGATAATAAACACAGGAAACATCAGAAAAGCTTTTCAAAAGCATCACAAAACGATTGATACAACCCATACACTTGAGGGAAAAATGCTCCCTCTCATAACAACCAAAATCTCAAAAGAATACGCGAAGGGGAATTTTTCACATGGCAGCGTTTAAGACGCTCATCAACCACCACCCTACCTACTTAGGAGAGATTACATGTTAGAGCAAAATTATCTATATAAAGGAACCAAAACACTCAAAAATAAATATGGCATCAAAGACCCTAAAAAACTCTATCAACGCAGTACCCATGACGTCACTAAAGCAGCCGTAAATTTTCGCCATGAACCACCCCCACAAAAATTTGATGCTTCCTATCTAAAACTAATCCACTGGAGCCTCTTCTACGAAACTTTTGAATGGGCGGGCCACACCCGCGATACATCCTTTACATTTGAAGACGGCACTTCTGCCCATATGCCGGCAATGCGTCCCAAAGGTTATGAAGCTCCTTTTGCTATCGGTCCACAGATAAAAAAAGAACTCATACAACTCGAAAAAACACTTAATGAGAAGAACAATTTAAAAGGTTTATCGCGCCAAGAATTTGCTGAAAGTGCCGCTGAAGTTTTTATGGCGCTTGAACACGCGCATCCTTTTAGAAAAGGGAATGGGCGCGTCAATCGAATGTTTATGGAAAAACTTGGACAAGCAGCAGGGCATACCATTGACTTTTCTTTCATCACAAAAGGACGCATGACAGCAGCTTGTATTGAAGCCATGCAATATGGCAATCCTCAACCGATGAAAGATCTTTTTGAAGATATCACGCATCCGCAAAAATCCCTTGTTTTAAAAGAATTCATCTCCCAAATGAGAAACGCTGGATTGGATGAAATTAACAATCGTGTTGTTGTTGCTGCAAAAGAAGATGTAACCTATGAAGGCATCTTTAGAGGTTTTTCAGCAGAAGGTTTTGTCATGGAAGTAGAGGGAGCTTTCGTCGTCGGACACAAAGATGATCTTCCCCCAGAACAAGTCAAAACATTACAAAACGGTGCTCACCTCTGTTTTCAAAAAACCAACGTTCAAAGCTTAAAAGAAATACTGATCCCAAAAGAAACATTAGCCCCTTTTACCCATGAAGAGTTATTTGAAAGGATTTCAAATGACGCTTATGTTGAAGCATGCCGAAAAGAAATCGAAAATTTATCAAAGACTGTTTATGGTAAAACCCACGCCTTAAAGACAACATTAGGTATCGTAACGGCAGCTCCAAACTTGGGAAATCAATTTGCCGATGAAATTTTAGAAAACCCTCAATCAATTTCTAAATTTGCAGGAAGTAAAATACTTGGCATGAAAAGTTCAAATCGCAGACAAGCCGAACAGACTGTTCCACAACTCAGCCAAGCCTTTAAAAATTATGCCACAATAACACAACAAACAAAAGAAGAAATTTTAGAGCAACACCAAAGAGAACAAAATCGATTGAGTCACGCTGTCGAAAAACCTGGAAAAAATTTACAAAACCTTTTTTCCTTATCAGAAGAACAACAAAGGGAAGCTTTATTGCATTCTCGTTCACTGCGACAAGAACTCCATACCTTTTCACGACAACTACACAATCGTCTATCCTCAGAAGATCGTAAAGCCATACAAGAAAAAGACCATACCAGACTAGCGTGCCTCCTTGGGACATCGGAAAGCAAAGCAAAAGAAATTGCGAATACTGTAAAGAACACCCAAGAAGCACAATGTCAAGCCCGCAGCTTGAAAGTTAGTCGCTCTTCATCGCTTGCTCTTACCGGCTAAAAACGCGTGAACTTTTGCCTTCCAACTAACTCTTAGCGCCAATCATTTTATCTCCAGTGCGCCCACCTATTGTTTTAAAATGTTACAAAAGATAGTCCTAAAAATGAATCCTATAATTTACTATAACTTATTGATAATATTTCATAAAAAAACTGTATAAAAGACATAAATGTCCATTACATATCAATATGAATAGCGCGAAGTCTTTGGAGACCATTCAGTTTGATATTCTTCTTTTGTCTTAAAAAATATCAAAAAGTGGGAAATGCGCCAAAGAGGTTTTCTAAAAATATTGAAAGGAAACAGCCATGAAAAAAAATCACCCAAGCCCTTCTACCAATGTAGAGGAACTAAGACGACAAGTTGACCAACAAAATCTAGGTGCTTCTAATGTAGAAGACCTCTACGCAAAGGTTAATAAACCACCCAAAGAACAGCGCACCTCACCTCAATATACACTTCAACAACCACCAAAAACGGTCTATGCTCCCCAAAAGCCACTTGACCAACAAAACCTAGGAGCTTCTAATGTAGAAGACCTCTACGCAAGGGTTAATAAGCCACCCAAAGAACAGCGCACCTCACCTCAATATACACTTCAACAACCACCAAAAACGGTCTATGCTCCCCAAAAGCCACTTGAACAACAAAATCTAGGAGCTTCTAATGTAGGAGACCTCTACGCAAAGGTTAATAAGCCACCCAAAGAACAGCGCACCTCACCTCAATATACACTTCAACAACCATCAGAAACGGCCTATGCTCCCCAAAAGCCACTAGGAAATCCCTATGACAGACTTGGTGGAAGACCAAGTGATGGGCGACGCACCGACAGACTCGTAAACCCCTATTCAATAACAGATTTGGCAGCGCAAGATTGGCAAACACCTTACGACACAATTGGTGAAGGTGCACAGGGTGGACGACATCCCCAAGAATCAAAACATCATCTCTATTCAGAGCTTGAATTTGGTACAGAAGGTGGTCGCTCTCCCCAAAGACCACTCGAATCTGTCTATGCAACGGTTGGCATGGGAGCTGAAGGCGGGCAAGAGTCTGAACAACTAGAAAATCCCATCTATCAAGGCGTTGGCGGAGGCAGAATCTCCCCTCCCAGAACCCCAAAAGATGTGGTTACAACAAAGCTTTTAACAAACGTAGACTTTCAATATGGTGTAAGAGAAACGCAAGAATGGTGCAGAGTTGTTTATGGTAACGAACATGCTTTGAATCAACAACTGGCTAAGATTCTTGACGACCCTCAAAATGCAGAAAAAGTCTTATGGAGCCTTGCAGAAAATCCTGAAAGCGCTGGTAAGCTTGCAGGTCACAAAATACTTGGTGTAAAATCTCTAAGCCGCAGAGAAGCTGAAGATGGTTTTCGTCCTCTTTGCTCAGCTCTTGAGAGACATATATATAATACACAAAAGCTCCATAAACAGTTTACACGGGAGCAGGAAAGAGAAAGAGGTCAAAGACAAGAAAGTCCAGAAAGAGACCCAGAACACAGACATCACCACCATCATCGTCACGCAAGAGGACGAGAATACAATAGTCCAGAGCACAGCCCACAACAACAAAGACATGGAGAAAAAGGAATGGCTTTTGCCATGTAAGGGGAACATAAACATAAAAATAGATAGTTTTTGTTTTTCATGTAATCTTTTTTTCAGTGAGTTTCTTGGTGCAAATCATTTTATCGTGATTGCACCAAGAGTTGTTTTAAAATATTACAAAAAATAGTTCTAAAAGTGGATCCTATAATTTATCATAACTTATTGATAAAATTTCATAAAAAAACTGTATAAAAGACATAAATGTTCATTACATATCAATATTGAATAGCGCAGAATCTTTGGAGGTCATTCGGTTGGATATCTTCCTTATATCAAAGTTATCAAAACTAAAAGTGGGGAATGCACCAAAGAGGTTTTCTAAAAATATTGAAAGGAAATATGTATGAAAAAACATCATCCACATCCTTCTGCAAATCCAGAGCCCCTCTATGCACAAGTTAATAAACCAACCAGAGGAAACCAGCGCGGACCAACCCCAGAAGAGGAAGTTCTATACGCATCCGTTAGCAGTGTTTCTCCTTCAAGAGGGAGACATCCTGATCGGGGAAGAGAAGATCCTGAAACCGATTACACAGAGGTTGCTCCCCCAAAACGCGAAGCTGAGGTTACATACGCATCCGTTAGCAGCGTTACCGCTTCTTCAAGAGGTAAACATCAAAGGACAGAAGATCCTGAAACCGACTATACAACGGTTGCTCCGCACCAAAGAGGAAAGCCTTCACCTTCTCTCACAACTGACCAAAAGAGTGTAATGCTTTTAAAAAATCCACAGGTCCAAGCACATGCAGAAGAAGTCGTACATTGGAGTAAAATTGTTTATGGCAATGATACAATTTTCCAAAAACATTTGCAAAGCATACTTACAGATCCCAATAAAGGAAAAGAGCTTTCAGATCAACTTGCTGAAAATCCTGAATCTATACATAAACTTGCTGGCCGCTCCACACTTGGCTTAAAAAATCAAACACGCAAAGCAGCTGAAGATGGTTTTAGATCGCTCGTTGATGCCGTTGATGGTTATACAAAGGCTGTACAAGACGCAGCAACAAGACTATCGCAAACCCCTCTAGCGGAACAAAGACGCCGTCAAGAAAATTCTCAGCAAGTTGAGAGCCCCCATCATCATCGTCATCATCACGAAAGAGGACAAGAACGAAATAGTCCAGAACACAGTCCACAACGACAAAGACATGGAGAAAAAGGAATGGCTTTTGCCATGTAAGGGGGCATAAACATAAAAACAGATAGTTTTTGTTTTTCATGTAATCTTTTTTTCAGTGAGTTTCTTGGCGCAAATCGTTTCATTGCGATTGCGCCAAGAATTGTTTTAGAATGTTACAAAAAATAGTCCTAAAAATGGCGCCTGTAATTCACGATAACTATTGATAACTTATTGATAATATTTCACAAAAAAACTGTAGAAAAGACACAAATGTCCATTAAGCTGATTAAAAATAGCGCAGATCTTTGGAGCTCATTCAGTTCGATATCTTCCTTTATCTCAAAGCAATCCAAGCATAAAAGGCAAGAGTGCTCCAAAGAGGTTTTCTAAAACAATTTTTGAAAGGAAACATGCATGAAAAAAAAACACCCTCATCCTTTTCCATCCTCTTCAATACAAGAACTTATAAAGCTCTATGAACAAGCGGCGGCAGAGGTCTCAGGCGCAGCCCCCCTTCCTAAAGAAACACCTTCAAAAAGCAAAAGACTATCATCCATACCGGAAGAAGATGAGGAAAGACAATCTCTTTTAAGCGAAGAAACTGTACATGCATCAACAAATCGAACAGCTTCGTTAACAAGAGTCGGCTCTACCAAAAGGCAGCAAAAACCTGAAACGACACACTCAACAGTTACTTCACAAATTATCCAAAGAGCAACAAGAGTTCTCTCAGAGGAAGAAATCATTCTATTGCTTCCACACCATTCATTGGTTAAAACATATCAAGAGGAAATCCAACATTTATCCGCAAAAGCCTATGGCAATCCAAACATTTTGCAAGAAAAAATGCAGGAAATTCAAAAAAATCCTGCTGCAGGAGAGGAGCTCTCATGGCGCATGGCAGCTCATCCTGAAAGCATCACTAAACTTTCCGGAACCAACATGTTGGGCTTTAAAAATCGAACGCGTAGACAAGCGGAAGAAAGTTTTTCCGCTCTATGCGTTACTATTGATTGTTATACAGAAGCCGTAAAACAGGCAAGAGAGAACCTCTTACAATCTCCAGAGCAAGAACTCAAAAACTATGAACGCTTAATGGGGAAGGAAGCCGTCGCTAAACTTCTGCAAAAACCAGATCAACGCGAAAAAGAAACTCTTTCAGAGACAGAAATTTCTACCCAAATTCAACAACATTCAAAAGTCAAAAGACACCGCGCCCAAATCCAATATTGGTGTAAAGTTGTTTTTGGGAACGAAAACATTTTGCAATCACAAACAGAAGAGCTTTTCCAAAACCCTGAAACAATAGAAGCACTCGCACAGCAACTTGTCGGAAATCCTCAATCTTTTCACAAGTACGCTGGTCATAACTTTTGTGGCTTTAAAAATCAAGCACGCAGACATGCTGAAGCGGGTCTTTCTCACCTCATTGACGCCGCTGACAATTATGCAACAGCTGTAACACAAGTAAGAGAGAGCCTTTCAAAAACTCAGCAGACAAAACAAGGACACAATGAAGCATCTTCTGAGAGAGCGCAAATCTTGCATCAACAACAAAGCGTCTCACAGTCTGCTCAACGCGTTGAGCTTTCAACAGTAACGCATGAAGGAGCAACAACCTCTACTCAACAAAGAGAAACAGATATTCGTCCTCGCAAAACTGCCGCCCCAAAAGCGATGGCTTTTGCCAGTTAAACAGACATAAGTTTTCACGTTGAATCCAACGTCTTGGCGCAACCATAGCAGAGGTGATTTGCGCCAAGAAATGGGGAAATTCATTCCTCCGCTACTTAATCTCAGCTATTGATCAAACAATATTTAGAGAGTGATTATGATCTGAACCATGAGAGTCAAATCTTGTGAAGCTTCTCAGTTTCATATTCTCTTTCATATTAGAGTAAGTGAAAAAGCATAAAACAGAATAAAAACCAACGTATATTTTTAAATAGTATTTAAAAACAATATTGAAAGAGTTTGAAAGGAACATGCATGAAAAAAAGAAATCCCTCCCCTTTTATCACCGAAATGATGGAAAAATTTCAACAACAGGCTGAACAATCCCCCACCAGCCCCCCCCCTCCCCAAGTTTCTCAAAGTTTGCCAAAACCAACTGTACAAAAACGCCCAGAAAATTTATCCCACCACCCAAAAGTTGCTCCACCACCTCCCCCACGTATGAAAAGCCCAGTGCAAACCAGCACAATGCCTCCTAACACCAAAAACCAAGAGACACCTCCCCCACAAAAAAAAGCAGCTCCGCCAAAACCTCAGCGTGTAAAAGAGAGACAACAACATAAACCGACAGTTCAAGAGTCCCCCTTCCTACAGACAAAAGTGGCTCCCCCCCCTCCTCCACGCATGAGAGAAAAAACACAAACCGGCACAAAAATCTCCAACTCAAAAATCCAAGAACACTCCTCTCCGCACACAAAAACAGCTCCACAAAGACCTCCACGTGCAAAAGAGAGGCAACAACATAGACCAACAGTTCAAGAGTCCCCTTCCCCGCAAAAAAAAATGGCTCCGCCCCCGCCCCCACGTATGAGAGAAAAAACACAAGCCGACGCAAAAATCCAAAAGCATGAAACCCAAGAAAGCCCCTCCACGCGCATAAAAATGGCCCCACAAAGACCACCGCGTGCAAAAGATAGAGAACAAAATAAACCAACTGCTCAAGAATCCCCTTCTCTACAGACAAAAGTGGCTCCGCCCCTTCCCCCACGCATGAGAGAAAGAGCACAAAACAGCACAAAAATTCAAAATCCTGAAACACACGAACCAAGTGTTAGACCCAAAACATCATCACATATGAAAGTCAGGCAGCAAAGCAGTTCATCATCACAAGACAGTGGAACATATGCCGTCCCGCCTTCAAGAAAACCGCACCGTATGGAAAACAGAAAACAAAGCGATACTGTCGTCCCAAAAACTTCCTCTCCACACACAGCAATTGAACAACCAAAACCGTCTCACGAACAAAAACCATCTATTAATACAATGGAAAGAGAGCTATTGCTCGTAGCATATCAAGAAGAAATACGATTTTTGTGCGAAAAGGTTTATGGCGAACGGCTTATTTTAAGTGAAAGAATAGAAGCAATCAAAGAAAACCCCGATATGGGAGAACAGCTCTTATGGGATGTTACAGAACGGCCTAAGTCTATTTCTAAGCTTGCTGGTAGAAAAGTTCTTGGCATAAAAAATCATGCGCGCAAACAAGCTGAAGAAACTCTTCCTACCCTATGTGCTGCTATTAACGGTTATGTGTATACTTCAAAATATACAAAAAGTGAAAGTATTTCTCAAGGTCCTCACACGGAACAACAACATCAGCGACAAACACAGGAGGAAAAGCTAACAAATCAACATTTACAAAATCCGCTCAATTCAGAAAAGAAAATAAAACCTCTCTCAAATCAGGAAATTGCTCGCAGAGTTCAACAAGATCCATCGGTTCAATATGGTCAAAGAGAGATCCAATATTGGTGCCAAATTGTTTATAAGGATCCATTTATTTTGCAATATAGAATGGAAGATATGCACAAAATTCCAGAGATAGGAGAAGAAATTGTATTTCAAATTGAAAAGGATTGTACATCTTTTGCTCCTCTTGCTGGTAAGCAAGTCCTTGGCTTAAAAAACGGAGCACGAAAAGCTGCTGAAGAAAATCTTCCTACCCTTTGTACCGCCATTAAGGATTATGCTGATACGATAAAACAGTTAAGAGAAGCCATTGTGCAAAACCATCAGGCAGAACAACAAAAACGTCATCAACCGCTTAACGATCTCGATAAAAAATTGCAACAGCAGCAAAACTTATCGCAGTCCCCGAAGCTACCTGAGCGCTCAACAATAAAGCAACATCAAGAAGTTGCAGAAACTTCTAGACAAGAAAATCAACCGCATGTTCGACCGCGCAGAGCCGAAACATCAAAAGCAATGGCTTTGTCGTGATAGTCTAATCATCGTTGACTTTTCATACAAAGCTTTGGTGCAATCATCTTACCAAGATTGCACCAAAGACGGTGTATGAAATACAGAAAACTTTGAATAAGGCACCCCATTATTTTACAGAATTCATTGATAAAATTTCACGATAATACTTCATAAAAATTACAAACTTTAACTTTGTTCCATGATTAACTTGGTTCCATGCGAATAAGGTCAATTTTTTCAATCATTCAAATAGGCACTCTTATTTGAAAAAAACGCTATGAAAATAATAAAAGGCAAAAAATGTAAAAAAGAAGATTTTAAAAAAATAATGTTACCATTTGAAAGGAAATATGCATGAAAGAAAACACAGAACATTGTGCCTCCTCTACACCGGAAGAATTGCAAGAACAACACTCTGCAATTAATGCAGCCATTTCAAAGCAAATCAATGAAGAAGCGCAAAAATTTTTCTACCCCAATAGCAAAGTGCTTAAAAATAAATACCGCATCAAAGATAACGAAATATTAAAAGAACGCTGTTCTAATGATGTAAAAGAAGAAATGATAAAACTGCACCAAGAACCTCTACCAGAGCAGTTTAATGCCTCTTATCTAAAATACCTTCATCAACGCCTCTTTTCCCGCACATTTGAATGGGCCGGACAAACGCGCGAAGAGCCTTTTACATTTGAAGATGGCACTGTTGCTTCTATGCCCATTTTGAAAAGAAAAGAATTTACAAAACCTTTTGCGATTGGCAGAAAAATACAGGAGGGACTAGAAAAGTTAGATAAAACGCTTGCTGAAAAGAATAATTTACAAGACTTAACTCGCGAAGAATTCGTTGAACAAGCAGCTAGTATAATGATAGATTTGCACCACTTGCATCCTTTCAGAGAGGGCAATAGGCGCACAAAGAGACTGTTTGTTGAAAAACTCTCTCAAGCAGCAGGACATGAGCTAGACTTTTCTCTTGTGAGCAAAAAACGTAAAAACTTTGTCCGCGTCGCTGCCATGGAACATGGCGACCCAGAGCCTATGAAGCATCTTCTTGAGGATATCTCAAATCCAGAAAAATTGCTCCTCTTACGAGAATTCACCAACTCTATGAGAGAGCTTGGATTGGATGAAAAAAATTATCATCTCGCTGTCGTTGCAAAAGAAGGAGAAACCTATCATGGTACCTATAGAGGCAGTGGACCCAATGGCTTCATGCTTGATGCCAACGGCATTTTCATCTTGGGAAATAAAAAAGATCTCACCCCAGAGCAAATACAGACATTAAAAATCGGTGACGCCCTCTCCTTTACAGCACCAAAAGTTCAAAAACCAGAAAAAACCCAGAAAAAAACATTGCTTCCAGAAGAAAAAGAAGAAAAAAGAGCCACTCTTAAAAACGATGAAATAACTGAAAAGAGCAAAGACAAAACATCCATTCAAACAAAGAAAAAGGGAAAATCCTATTTTTCACCATGGATTGCCTCTCATGTTTTACATGACAGCGTTGAAGTTATGCCCAAAAGTTTGCAAGCACAAGAAAAAGAACAAATGACACAACCAATTGTTCAATCGGCTTCCGCTATGAGGAAAATGCAAAAAGATTTTCAAAAAAATATTTTACAAAGCAATAATACAGCGACAAATGATCCAATATCTGTCAAAATGACAAAGGAAACACGCTCTGATCATCCAGAAATAGAAAAACAGCCTATCAAAAAAGCAATGGCATACTGGGATACTGGTACAAGAAAAACGGACACCATCCCTCTCACCTTACAGGAGAAATTATCATCACCACCTGAAACCGAAGAAAATAAGACAATACACCGTAATTTCTTTTACCCCAATAGTATCACCTTAAAGAATAAATATGGAATAAAAGACTACGGAAAATTAAAAGTGCAATGTGCCCATGATACAACAAAAGCAATCATTCATCTGCGCCAAGAAGCGCCACCACAAAAACTAACCTCCACATATCTCCAATATATTCATCACACCCTATTTAAAAATACTTTTGAATGGGCCGGACAAACACGCGAAAAACCATTTACATTTGAAGATGGTACCGTTGCTTATATGCCAATGATGAAAAAAGCTGGTATTTCTTTTGCCTCAGCAAAACAGATACAGGAGGGACTAGAAAATTTAGATAAAATACTTGCTGAAACGAATAGTTTAAAAGGCTTAACCCGCGAAACATTTGTTGAATATGTCACTGAAATGTTGATACAGCTCAACTATACCCATCCTTTCAGAGAAGGTAATGGACGCACGCAACGAATGTTTTTTGAAAAACTTGGGCAAGTTGCTGGCCACACACTCGACTTTTCTCTTGTAACAGAAAAACGTATGAATCTTGCCAGCATTGCATCGCTAAAACATAACGATAAAGAAGAAATGAAACATCTGCTTGAAGATATCTCAAATCCAGAAAAAATACTTATTTTAAAAGAATTCATGGACAGTATGAAACATATCGGGCTTGAGAGTATTCATCATCATCTTATTATAACAGCAAAAGAAGGTCATACCTATAAAGGCTTTTACAGAGGCAGTGGACCCAATGGCTTTATGCTTGATGCTAACGGAATTTTCATCTTGGGAAATAAAAAAGATCTCACCCCAGAGCAAATACAGACATTAAAAATCGGTGACGCTCTCTCCTTTACAGCACCAAAAATTCAAAACCAGCAAGAAGTGCTTATCCCCGCACAAACAATAGCCCCCCTTACCAACAATGAAATTGCCACAAGGATAAAAAACAACGTTTCCATTCAAGCAAAAAGAAAAGAAATAGAAACTTTGTGCCAAATCATTTATGGCAATCGTCATATTTTGCGGGAAAGAATTGAGATGATCCATGAAAATCATACTGAAGGAGAACAACTCTCCTATCAAATTTCCACCTCCCCCCAATCTATTTCTAAGCTTTCTGGTAGCAATGTATTTGGCATAAAAAACAACGCGCGCGCCCATGCTGAAGCAAATATTTTGCCCCTCTGTAAAGCCATTGATCGTTATATCAATATTTCTAAACAAACAGAAAGAGACATTCTCCATACCCATCATGTAAAACAAAGGCGGTGTGAACAGTCGGTAGAAATACCTAAAGCTTGGATAACAAATCTCTTTTCCGTGTCAAAAACACAACAGCAAGAAACGTTATCAAACTCTCCCGAATTAAGGGGGGAGATAAGGACTTATATCAAAAAAATCAATGAGCGCTTATCCTCAAGCGAGCATGAAGCTATAAAAGAAAATAATCCTGAAAGACTTGCGAAGAGTCTTGGCACATCAACCATCAAAGCAAAAGAGATTATGGAAATAGTCAAGCAGATAAAAGAGATAGAACAGCATATACAACCCATGTATTTTTATAATCATAAATTCGATGAGCGTTTCGCACCAAACCAGCATCAATCTATAAAGAAAAACAATGAAAAAAAATGTTCCAACACTCTTGATAAAGAGGCAATTAAAGTGCAAAAAATGACAGAAAACGTCAATCAGAATCCCAAAAGACAAGAAAATATTCAACCTCACAAAACGGCACACGCAAAAGCAATGGCAATGAATGTCTAAAAGGTTCATAAACTTTAACTTTTTCGCCCCCTCTGGTAAAAATGATAGCCTTTATCCCCCTTGCCTTCATCGGCAAATCAATCGCACCTCAAAGAGAATGGAAACCATGAGAGAGTAATTTTTATCTTATTTCCTCAGATTTTATCCTCATCAACTGTGAAAAGAAACCTGAACAGGAAAAATGCTGTTGAAAGATCATGTCTTCCTATCCTCTTGTTTATGTAATCTCTAAAATGGGAGGGCCGGCAAATTTGGGGAAAACATAAAGCCGTAAAAGTGAAAACCAATCACCAACTTTACCATTACCTTTTAGCTCAGCCTTACGACTTTTTAAAAGATCTAAAGCGCTGTTTTCTTAATAATGAATAAATAATGGAAATGGCGCATTGCTCCACGCTTTTATTTTATTGGCGTTCTTTTAATAGGGTCACACCCCTCACATAAAACAGAACGGTATTGGCTTACACTATTCACGATATCACACCATAAAGGGAAATGATCATTATATATCCCTTCAAACTGTTATGATATCACTCGCATATTTCAGTTTGAAAAAGAAATTTTAATTATTTTATGGCAACAATAAAAATTTTAATGCAACAGTAAACAAGGAGCATAAAAAAGTCTTCAAGCACCATTGTTGACAGAAAGATAAACACCGTCGTAAAACGCTTTCAAAAAGTCTCCTTGATTAGGATAGAGATCAGATTTTTACGATTTAAAACAGTTTATTTCTCCTGTCATCGCTTCTCTTTTACAACAAAGTTGATATATCTTTATGACATTGATTAAAAAAATTGCGACAGTTGCTTCCGGAACCCTCATGAGCCGTATTTTTGGCTTCGTACGCGAAATGCTTATGGCAGCAGCCCTAGGGACAGGTCCTGTTTCTGATGCCTTTAACGCTGCTTTTCGTTTTCCCAATACATTTCGTCGTTTTTTTGCTGAAGGTGCCTTTAACGCTGCTTTCATTCCTCTTTTTGCAAAAAAAATCACTGAAGAAGGCCACGAAACGGCATGCAAATTTGCAGAAGAGGTCTTTGGCGTTCTCTTTTCACTGCTCTTACTGTTAACGATTGCGATGGAACTCAGTATGCCTTTTTTGGTACGAACCATTATTGCTCCAGGTTTTACAGAAGATGTAACAAAATTTAACGCTACAATTCACTTTACTGCAATCATGTTTCCCTATTTAACCTGCATGTCGCTTGCTGCCATGATGGGGGGTATGCTTAATGCTCTACGACGCTATTTTATTGCCGCCATTGCTCCACTCTTTTTAAACATTGTTCTGATTGGTGTGCTTGCCTATGCTTGGATCTATAAACTTGACGCTTGGCATATCGGTTTAAATCTCTCTTGGGGTGTGTTGGCAGCAGGGCTTCTTCAACTCACCTTAATTGCCCTTGCTTTACGTCAAAGTGGAATGAAAATTTCCTTCCGCCAGCCCCATTTTAGTCCTAATGTTCGCAAGCTGTTAACTTTAGCATTTCCAGCAGCCATCACGGGTGGCATCACGCAAATTAATTTGCTCATTAATACCAACATTGCTTCTAGTCAATCAGGTGCTGTTTCTTCTTTAATGTATGCGGATCGTCTTTATCAATTGCCTTTAGGCGTAATCGCCATTGCCGTTGCAACGGTTCTTTTACCAGAGTTAACACGCGCTTTGCGGAGCAAAAAGCATAAAGAAACCCACCATTTACAAAACCGCTCTATTGAATTAACATTGTTGTTAACACTTCCAGCATCCATCGCTTTTTTGCTGCTCTCCACTCCCATTGTCAGTTTGCTCTTTGAACGAGGACAATTTACCAGTCAATCAACACACCATGTTGCACAATTACTGGAGCTTTATGGACTAGGACTTCCAGCTTTTGTTCTTATTAAGGTCTTTATTCCTAATTTTTTTGCCCATGAAGATACCAAAACACCGATGATTTTTACAGGTATTTGCGTTTTTATCAATATCGGTCTCGCCTTAACATTATTTCCTATTCTATCTGCACGAGGCATTGTTATTGCTGAAATTACCTCTGGATGGGCCAACACCCTGTTGCTGTGGAGTGTCCTTATCAAACGCGGTTATTGGAAATACGACTTCCAACTAATAAAGCGAATATTATGTCTCATGATGGCAACTCTTTTGAGTGCACTAGCCGTCTATTACGGATTGAATGTATTTAGTTTTTTGTCTTTTCCTTTATCCTCACAAGCATCCTTTTTCTTGCGCGCGATCACCTTAGCTGGGATCATGATTGGCATATTTTTGATCTATTTTAGTACCTATTTTTTATTCAACACCCGTTCCTTTTTTCACACGCTTAAAAATTTGAAAAAACGCTCATAATATCTATACTTTGTCAAAAACAATAAAATGAATAACCTTAATTGAAGAAAGAGCACTCCTATGGATACCTTCACACCACTTGTCTTTTCCGGCGTACAACCGAGTGGTCATTTACATCTTGGCAATTATCTTGGAGCCATTCAGCGTTGGGTTGAACTGCAAAACTCTCATCACTGTCTCTATTGTGTTGTGGATATGCATGCGCTCACAGTCAACCCAGATCCCCTTACTTTACGCGAATCCACCAGAACAGTGACAGCAGCTTTTTTAGCCGCCGGTATTGATCCTCAAAAACACATTATTTTTAACCAATCACGTGTTTTTCAACATGCTGAACTCGCCTGGATTTTTAATTGTGTTGCCCGTATCGGCTGGCTTCAACGCATGACACAATTTAAAGATAAAGCGGGAAAAGATCGCGAAAAAGCATCCATCGGGCTTTTTGCTTATCCCACTTTGATGGCTGCTGATATTTTAGTCTATCGTGCAACGCATGTTCCAGTAGGCGAAGATCAAAAACAGCATGTTGAACTCACACGCGATATTGCACAAAAGTTTAACAACGACTATGCACAGCGTATTGCCGAATTAAATTTTGGCGTCTCTATGCAAACGGATGAAGAAAAAAGACAAGGCTTTTTTCCTCTTCCAGAAGCACTGATTGGAACAACAGCCACACGCGTTATGTCTTTGCGCGATGGGACGAAAAAAATGTCAAAATCAGATCCTTCAGATTTTTCACGCATTAATTTGACCGATGATGCTGATCTTATCGCAAAAAAAATACGTAAAGCCAAAACGGATTCGGCCCCTCTTCCCGATACCCTTGCCGCTTTAAAAGAACGACCAGAAGTAGATAACCTGCTTGGTATTTATGCCGCCTTTGCCAAAGTTAGCAAAGAAAAGATTCTTTTAGAATTTTCTGGTCAACAGTTTTCGCATTTTAAAACAGCTCTAGCCGACCTTGTTGTCCATAAGCTTGCCCCTATAACAGAAGAATTACGTCGCCTTCATAAAGAAAGCGGTTATATCGACTCTGTTTTGCATGATGGCGCTAAACGTGCTAGTATGCTTGCAGAAGAGAATATGAAAAAAATTCGTGAAATTGTTGGATTTTTGCACGATACATAAAAATAATAAAACTAAAAACTGTAGAGAGCAAAAAAATCGTTTGTACAAAATAGAGAAAGTGCATGATTTCCAAACCCCAAAATCCGAAAAAAGAACCAAAGAAAAAAAACTTAGTTATTATCGATGAAACACCAGAGTGTCGGCGTGCCGTTGCGTTTGCCGCACAGCATGCCCAAAATACCAGTAGAACATTGGTATTACTTTGTGTCGTTGATAGTGTAGAATTTCAACATTTTCTGGGTGTAAACAACCTTATGCGTACAGAATCAAAGCAAAGTGCTCATAAAATATTAGGAGACATTGCCAGTGAAGTCCGCACCACCCATGCGCTTGAAACAGAAATAGTAGTGCGTGAAGGAAAAAAAATTGATGAGATTTCTAAACTGATCGACGAAGATAAAAGGATTGCACTGATTGTTTTAGCAGCCAGTGGACATACAGAAGGACCAGGACCCCTTGTTCAATTAATCGGGAATAAAGGGACAGCTTTTTCAATCCCTGTCATTGTTATTCCTAGCAATCTTGCCGATGAAGATATTAGATCTATTGCCTAAAAAATATAATTTTCTACAATGTAAGATCTTCCCAAGCCTTCATTATAAAAGGAGAATCTATGTTTATTCAAACTGAAACCACCCCAAACCCTGCAACACTTAAATTCCTGCCAGGACGCGTGGTTCTTTCTGAGGGCGTATTAGAATTTCGTGACCGTGAAGAAGCAGCTAAAAACTCACCTTTAGCGGCTAAACTGTTTAATATTCCCAATATCAATGGTGTCTTTTTAGGCTATGATTTTATCACCGTGAGCAAAAAAGAAGGAGAATGGCAACATCTTAAACCCGTCATTTTAGGCACAATTATGGAACATTTTCTATCCAATGAGCCAGTGATCACCACCAACGCCACAACACAAGCACAAACCCATGCCCTTAACGAAGAATTTTATGACGAAAAAGATGCTGATATTGTCTTAACCATTAAAGAGCTCCTTGAAACGCGTATCCGCCCCGCAGTTGCCAATGATGGTGGAGACATTACTTTTCGTGGATTTGAAAATGGTATTGTTTATCTCAATATGCGCGGCGCCTGTGCTGGATGTCCCTCTTCAACGGCAACCCTCAAACATGGTATTGAAAATCTTTTACGTCATTTTATCCCTGAAGTTTTAGGCGTTGAAGCCATGCCACAATAAATATTGACCTCAATAGGTAAAACAACCACATTGATTGCCCTTCTTCAACAGCGCTCAAACATGGAGTGCAAAAATCTTACATCATTTTATTCCTGAAATTTTAGAAGTGAGCTATGCAGCCATAAAAATACAGTACTGTAAAAAAATCTAAATAAAATGATCCCTTCGCTCACCTTTCACCTCCACATATGCCTTAAAAAGCTTTCTGCCCCTTAAGAGCATAAGTTGTTTCAATAAACCAATCGCATAGACAGAAATAGAACGCATAGGGATGTGCATTTTAAATTTATTTTGTTTCATAATCTTGTCATGCAATTTTAACTAGGAAAACAGGACCTCGTTACAAAAAAAGAAAACCCCAAAAAAAACATTGCAAGATAGAGTGCCCATTTGCTTCATCTTTCTCAGCTCTCCCAACGACAAAATCATGCAAAATACTTCTTGTAGCAAACCGGCACCATCATTATATCTGCCAGCCCCCAATGTTGCGACAGCCCTTGGCACTTAAGACGATTCATAAGAGCCATTTTTAATCCTTTCTTGTACAGTTTTTACCCACACGCCAGCCCCACTTGTGGTGTGCAAATAAGTGATTTTAATTGATTCAACATGGAACAGATTTGAAATGAGAGAATCCACGTTATTCGGGATTCTAATTCAATATGAATAACGCTAATTTATTATTATAAATCAATATGTTGTAGCATAAAATTGACAAAGATCATATTTTGCAACTTGAATGAAAATTCTGACATTCTTCTTATTTCAATTCTGTTTTTATTGCATCAATGAAAATCGTCCGCTTACACAGCACAAACTGGATAATAACAAAAACTATTTTTAATAGCGCTTATAAACACTTTTAAATATAAGAACTGTTGCAACATTGAGAGCTGGAAAAAAATGCATGATGATGCTACCTTATCAGTATCTCGTACCGATCTTTTCCTATTTTTGAGTCAAAAATTCCCCTCTAGCACCTTGAATCTGATCTCCATAAATATAGCGAGGAAGGTGTGTACAAATACTTGTAAAAATAAATAAATGTAAAATCAGATCTATTATGGTTGTTTTGGAAGTCATTTGAGAAAAAGTGGGAATATTTTTTCAATTCAGCAGAAATAAGTTTGTTACTTTACGGCATCGTTCTCTTCATAAAGCGCATACCTTTATTGTTGCTTGTAAATCAACATCTACCCCTTCTCATCACAATATGTTTAAAAGAAAAGACAGTGTCAGTATTTCTCTACTATATATATTTTTCCAACCCTCAAGGTTGCAATAGCCCTTGGCACTTGAGATGGTTCATAAGAGGCCTTTTTACTACTTTCTTGTACCATGTCACTCCACACGGATCTCCCCGCCTGTAACATGCAAGAGACATGATTTTGATTGATTCAACACGGAACAGATCTGGAGCTCTCATTCAACATGCAAAATAGTGAATTATCTTTATAAATCAAATTATTGCTGTACGTATTTTTATATCCCAATAAGGGCATATATTGCATCTATCTGATTGGCATAATCAGTGAAATAAGAAAAGAAATACAAAAACAATTGCAATAGGATAAACGTCTAAACTTTTTTCACAAACTCCGACTTTAAACTCATCTGCCCAATCCCAGGAATTTTGCAATCAATATTATGATCTCCATCTACCAAGCGAATATTCTTTACCTTCGTCCCCCCTTTTAAAACAGATGAAGCGCCTTTTACTTTCAGATCTTTTATCACCATAACAGTATCGCCATTTGTCAAAATCTGACCATTGGCATCATAAACAGTATCGGAAAGAACAGCGGCATCGTTCTTTTGTGGCCATTCATGTGCGCATTCAGGACACACAAAATTTTCACCATCTTCATAAGTATAAAGACAATCACAACGAGGACATTTGGGATATTGGGTCATAAATTCCCCTTTTTTAGAAAAATCATTCATTATGACGGTCATAAAACAAGAAATGCTTATTGTCCATTATTTTAGAAAAATACGTCCCTTTGTTTCATTCCCCATCTGCCAACTATGTTTGTCAATGCGATCACCACAGACAAGACGTTAATTTATAAGAATGATTTATCATTGTACACCTTAAATAAGCCCCTACCTATCATAAAATTTACTCCCTTCATTCTCTCTTATAAATCAATCAAAATCATTTTCTTATCCGTCACAAATGAAATTAACGAATGGATAAAAAATGAAAAAAGGAACATCTCTTAATAAATTCTCTCAAAGAGCGAAGCACGATTGAATATTGCGAGAAAAGAAAGTGATGCCTTAACTTGACCTTTTATTTTAAGTAAAAATAACGGTTATAATATTAGAGAATATGTTGATTTATAATCATCATCAATGGTTTTGTATATTGAATAGAACACCCGAATATTTTAAGATTTTCTTATTTCAAATCCTCTTCTATTGAATCAACCAAAGCCTTGCGCTTGCATGTTACAAGTGGAAAGATGCACATTGGGAACTAATCAATAAGTGTGATGGAGCTGGGCTTACTCTCTCATAAAAATGGTGGTGCTCAATGTTGTCACTGCCCTTGGCACAAAAGATGATTGATTCATAAGAGGTGTTTTTAGTTCTTTTTTGTACAGTTTTTATCCACACGGCTCTCCCCACTTGTTATGTGCAAATGAATGGTTTTAATTGATTCAACATGGAATAGATTTGAGATGAGATAATCTTACAATATTGGAGAGCTCTCATTCAAATTGAATAATACTAAATTATTATTATAAATCAATTTATTATCCAATATATATTGACCATTATATTCTTCTCGAGGATTTACCGTTATCTCCTACATGAACAGCATTCCATAAAGAAGGGCGTAAGTGTATTGAGAGAGGCTTTTAAAATAAGCATATGAAATGCGCAATAACGACAGTGTTCTGTTTTGCATGAGGAACATCATCCTATTAAACAAACACTTCTATCAAACCATCAGAAACCATTGGGCATAAATGCTCCGATTATGCTGGATTATAATTGCCTACAGCATTCGGTTTTAAGAAGCACGCAGTTTTAGGAATCGGATCGATATGTAAAGGTGAAAAAAACAAAGCGAGCTTGAAAATGGAGTTAAGCTCTTCCTTATGGCAAATAAAATCATGCCCCTAAAAACATACCCCATGTGATCAATCATCATACCTTTACAAAAAAACATTCCAATGATCTTAGGTAATAATATCAGGGTGGTCTCGTCCCAATACTTGTTGTATGTTTAGTAGTTTTAGTGCCACCTGTTGCAAAGGTTGGAGAACTTCTTGCGGATTAAAATTGTGTTTGCGTGGATCACTTTCATACTGTTCAAAATAAAGTCGTAAAGTAGCACCCAGTGTTCCTGTTCCCGACAAACGGACTACCAACCGTGCTCCATTCTTGAAAAAAATACGGATACCTTGCCGCGTGCTAACGCTCTGATCAACAGGATCATGATATGTAAAATCGTCTGCTTTTTTGACGAAAAATCCAGAAATTTCAGTTCCTGAATGTGGTAAGTGTGCACGCAAATGTTCTATAATTTCCAAAGCTTTATCGGCTTCGACTTCTTCATAATCATGCCGTAACGTGTAAAAACGCCCATAGGTGTACCAATGCTGTTGAACAATTTGTGCGACAGTTTTTTCTGTTACCGCTAAAAGATTTAACCAAAATAGGACAGCCCATAAACCATCTTTTTCACGGATATGATGAGACCCAGTTCCAAAGCTTTCTTCACCACAAAAGGTTACTTTCCCCGCATCCAAAAGCGTTCCAAAAAACTTCCATCCCGTTGGTGTTTCAAAAAATTTTAATCCTTTTTTTTCCGCGACCAGATCAGCAGCACGCCCCGTCGGCATAGAACGCGCTATCCCCACAACACCTTTTCGATATCCTTTAATGAGGTGTGCATGCTCAGCCATAATAGCCAGAGAATCTGACGGCGAAACAAATTGCCCACGACCAATAATGAGGTTACGATCTCCATCACCATCAGAGGCTGCGCCAAGATCTGGTCCTTTCTCTGACATCAATAAATCATAAAGAGCCTTAGCATAAACCAAATTGGGATCTGGATGACCACCTCCAAAATCTGGCAAAGGAATACCATTAACCACCGTCCCTTCAGAAAATCCTAAGCATTTTTCAAAAATTTCATGAGCATAAGGCCCTGTTACCGCATGCATGGCATCAAACCGTAAAGTAAGACCTCGAGCAACAGCCTTGGCAATACAGTCAAAATCAAAAAGCTCCTGCATCAAAGCAACATAATCAGCGACAGGATCAATAATATCAATCCGCATGGCTCCCATAAAGATCGTACCTTGCCTATCTAAATCAACATCTGGTGCTTCAAGAATTTTATAAAAAGAAAGACGTTGCGATGTTGCAAAAATAGCATCACATAAAGAATTAGGAGCGGGTCCCCCATTAGAAATATTATATTTAATACCACAATCTCCTTCTGGACCACCAGGATTATGGCTTGCAGAAAGAATAAGTCCACCATGGGCATGAGTTTTACGAATAAGATGCGAAACAGCAGGTGTAGAAAGAATACCGCCCCTTCCCATTTTAATAAGAGAGACACCATGCGCCGCTGCCATCTTCAACACAATCTGAAGGATAGTACGATTAAAAGTGCGCCCATCCCCCCCAAGAATTAACATTTTTCCTTCAAGAGGCCCAATGTTATTAAAAAGAGACTGTATAAAGTTTTCTACATAATGGGGTTGTTGAAAAACAGACACTTTTTTGCGCAAACCAGATGTTCCCGGTTTTTGCCCCTCAAAAGCCGTGGTCAAAACTGTCTTTATGGTCATATCCATACCTTTATATTCTTTCCTATAATTTTAAGGTGAAGAGTATCCAAAGTCGACCATTAATTCTACTTGACGGAAGTGTGAAATATTTGCACACTCGTTAGAAGTAAGAATTTTTTAAGAAGCCCTTTTATTTAAAACGATCTTTCCCATATGTTTTTAAATACGAAGGCTGTTTTAAAACAAAATTTTCGTAAAAGAATACAGGAGCATCATGATGATGAAAAAAACAGTTCCCAATGTAACATTCCACACACGCGTACGCGATGAATCAATGGCTGGAGACAATCCTTATCGGTGGCAAGAAGTTAGCAGCGATGCTTACTTTAAAGGAAAGCGTGTTATTCTTTTTTCTCTTCCTGGAGCTTTTACCCCTACTTGCTCAACCTTTCAGCTGCCTGACTTTGAAAAACTCTATGATGAATTTAAACACGCTGGTATTGATGAAATTTATTGCCTTTCCGTCAATGATGCTTTTGTCATGAATGCTTGGGGAAAAGCACAAAATATCAAAAACGTGAAATTAATTCCCGATGGCTCTGGTGAGTTCACACGCAAAATGGGTATGCTGGTTGCAAAAGACAATGTTGGTTTCGGCATGCGATCATGGCGCTATGCAGCTGTTATTAATGATGGTGTGGTTGAACAATGGTTCGAAGAAGCAGGTTTTTCAGATAATTGTGCAACAGATCCTTACGAAGTTTCTTCACCACAAAATGTTTTAAAAGCCTTGAAAAGCTAATTCCAACCCCGAATCGTCCATTTAAACAAAATTTTACGACACAAATTTCCTGAGCAGGAAAGTTTGTGTCGTTTATTTTTTGCAACATCTATTCGTGAAAGCAGACCCTATAAGTTTATTGTGTGCCTTCTGTGAGAAAAGATTAAAGCAATAATTTTTTCAATAAATATTTTATGTTCTAACGGCTTTGTAAAAGCTTGAAAAATTGCTGATGAAAAATCTGGCCCCGTTGTGGTACTAAAAAATCAAAGAGTTAAAAGCTGTTGCACGCTATCAAAAAATGCTGATGCAATTGCCAAATGCGCAAATTCATGCAAAACTCTCTCGGAAACATCAAGGATTAACATATAGATAAACTATGCAAAATCAACGCTGAGCTCCTCATGTTGAGAAAAACTTTATGTTGAAAATGGTTTGATTTATAATTTCTCATATTAAATGAGAGGAGCCGAATATCATAAGATTGTTTTATTTTATCCCTTCTTATATTGAATCCCTTAAAACTATTTTTTTGCTCATTAGCAAGTGGGATTGGCATATGAATAAACCATTAAAAAGAGTGAAAATGCTTCTCGTAAATGCTTTCAAAGGCGAAAGCTGTGAACATTAAGACTGCAAGGTACACAAAAGCATCAAGAGAGAAAATACAGATCAAACATTTGTTTGAAGAGGCGCACAGTTCAAATTGAGTTATGTCTCATAAAAAATAATCAAACACAGCATAAAAACAGCTCTGCATAAAGAACCGTTTATAAAGAAGATTCAATCAAAACAAATCCCGCAAACATTCCAATTCACATACCATAAACAAACTCATTACTGTTCTCATAGCCATTTATTCTAAGCTTTTATTTTTCTCTAAGAGAAAAACGGTTAAAGGAGTTGTTTATTCGGGTATTCTACCGTAAAACGTGCTTCTATCTCTTCCTCTTCATCGAACTCAAAATCTTCATCACATTCAGGAAGACCAAAAATATCTGGATTGATGAAATAACAATCTTTTTTTGTCCCCTTCGCTACAATTTTATTTGTTTCTAATTCTTTGATACCTTCTTTAAAACTTTCAAAATTAAGATATTCTGGTTCTTGAATTGAAAGATCGCAAGTCAAAAATTCTTCAAGAATATCACGATCCAATGTTATCTGATCAAACCATAAATCCACATTATCCCCCTCATCTAACATTTTCCCTAATTGCCACAACATCACAAAAAATGCTTTCATACCATTAAATGATAACCCAAAAATCATACGCCGACATGACGAGGCGCCTGAAAAGGTAATTTGCGGAAGATCTTCAAATCCGAAATTTGAAGGAGGAAGTTTAAATGATTTTCCAATATTCTCAGGTCTTTCAAGAATAAAGGGATTTCGTTCATAGAGCAGAGTAAAATCATATTGGACCATTTTCATTTCTCCGTTAAAGAATTGATTTTATGAAAAATGCATATTATCAGTAGGTTACCATTATAGCAGCTTACAATTCATCCAAACATGCTCCTGTAAAAAATTGTTCGATTTAAGTCATTCCATTGTTTTTTGAAGCTTAAAAAGTTTTTTAGGATAAAACGCTCTAGTTCTCCCTCCTTTTGCAATAAGGCTAGATTTTGTAATGTCCAAGAAGAGAACATCAAAGGATTTGATACTCATAGATGAGAATTCAAAGATGAAGCCAATATAAACTGTCAATATTTTATAAACTTTTTCAGAAGCATTACGTGAAACCCTTTAATTTTCTCAGAGTTTTTGTTCGTTACTATTTTTTTTGCACATTTTAATGCATTATCATCGCATCCTCAGAAGGGCACATTTTATAGCGAATAGCGCTTACTTTTATCTCTTAAAAAATCTCTCTTTTATGCCGCACGCACTTCAAAACCCCACTTTTGAACGCGTGTGCCAGCACGTATAAACGAGCAAAGCACAAATTTCAAAAATTGAATCTCAACTTTTCCGAATATTTCAGGTAATCCTTTCGATAAAGACTTTTACCATTATCACTTTTGGGTAGCTAAAATATTCTGTACCGTTTTGACCAATTGATCTTCATCAACCGTCACTTGTGCTGGTCGACTTTCACGCCATGTTTGATTATCTTTGATCTCATGAGATAACCGCGCCCCTTCAATCAAATCTTTAATCTGTATTTTTCCGCTCTCACGTTCTTGTGAGCCTTGGATAACCACACAAGGCGCTTGGCGTCGATCCGCATATTTCATCTGCGCTTTTATCCCCGATGCCCCCAAATAGAGCTCAGCACGAATTCCCGCACCACGCAACTGCATCACCATTTTTTGATAACCAGCAACCGCCTCTGGCTCTTTATCCATCATCAGCACCACAACCGGCCCTGTTGTCTCCTTCATAGGCAACTTTCCAAGATTTTGCAAAGCAGCGATCAAGCGTGAGACCCCGATTGAAAAACCTGTTGCTGGAATGTTTTCACCACGAAAGCGTGCCACCAATCCATCATAGCGCCCACCACCACCAACGGAGCCAAAAACAACTTTCTGCCCATCATCATTGAAAACATCAAACAGCAACGTAGCCTCAAAGACAGGACCTGTATAATAATCCAGTCCACGCACCACCGATGGATCAATCTTGATACGATTCTGAAAACCATTTGCGGCAAAAATTGCTTGCATTTCCTCAAGCTCACGAATTCCCTCACGCCCTTGAACATGATCACCAACCACTTCTTTAAGAGCCTCAAGCGTTTCTTCTGCTGTTTCAGCTCCAGCAGCAGTTAAGGTAAGAATACACTCAATCTCTTTATCCTTAAGCTCCGCCCCTTTTGTAAAGTCACCACTTTCATCCAAACGCCCTTTTCCCAAAAGCAAACGCACCCCTTTAGAACCAAATTTATCCAGTTTATCAATTGCTCTTAAGACAGTTAAGCGCTTTTCAGCCTGCTCATTTCCCCCCAAACCAATTTTCTCTAAAACGCAATCGAGAATTTTTCGGTTATTCAGACGAATGGCATATTCATGATGCTGAAACCCTAGTTTTTCCAAACTATCGGCTGCCATCATACAAATTTCGGCATCAGCTGCTACCGTTGGTGTTCCAACAATATCCGCATCAAACTGCATAAATTGCCGAAACCGCCCTGGACCTGGTTTTTCATTGCGAAAAACAAAGCCAAGACGATAACTGCGATAAGGTTTTGGCAAAACTTCAAAATTCTCTGCAAAATAACGAGCAAGAGGAGCAGTCAGATCATAGCGCAAAGACATCCATTGCTCATCATCATCTTGTAGCGAAAAAACGCCCGCATTTGGACGATCTGAATCCGGTAAAAACTTACCCAGCACATCTGTATATTCAAAAATTGGTGTTTCCAGTGCTTCAAAACCATAAAGTTCATAAACTTCACGAATTTGCGCAATCATTGTTTCAGTTGCATACAACTGTGCACTTGTACGATCAACAAACCCACGGGGTAAACGGGCTTTGGTTTTTTCTTGTTTTGATAACATATTTTTCTCTAACAACAATATATATTCACCGATAACGTGTGTCTATCTTATAGAAACAAACGCTGCAATACCTTTATCAACTGGAAACTGGTAACAATATGCATAAGCTTTTGCTTTTAAAAAATGCAAACCTTTACCCTTAAGGCAATCTACTGAAAATATTTGCATTTTCAATAGGAACATAGCCCCCCACTCAACATGAAATGCACGCTTAACATTCAATGAAAAGACATCTGTGCTTGTTGAAAGAAACCACAAAGCAACTGTTGATTCTGGATAAATCGGAAACATCCCCCTCAAAAGCCCTCCCTCTCAGAATTCTTCAGATTTATTACAGATGCAAAAATCCTCAAGACATCAGTGTGCTTTGCGCTTGTTCTGCAAAATGATTGATAACATTTTTTAAATCAACAATATTTCGTCCAGCATCTGTAATAGAGCGTGATACAGAGGGAATAACATTCTGCCAAAGTCTTTGTGGAAATTGATTTGCTAGTTGTGTCATTGTTCCACCTTGGGTGCCAATACCTGGAACGAGAAACAGACTACTGTTTAACTGCTCAATTGTATCTTTTGATTCAGATCCTAATGTCGCTCCTATAACCGCACCTATGGGGCCAATATTATGATGGAGAACCGAAGACTGACTATTATAATCACAAATACACTGTGCAAGATGAAGAGAGAGTGTCTGGTCACCAATAAGCGCATTTCGTATTTGTTTCCCCTCTGGATTAGAAGACTGAACCACTACAAAAACCCCTGCTCCTGTTTCTTCAGCAACCTTTATCAGAGGAATAAGAGCATCAAAACCCAAAAAAGGATTAATTGTCATGGCATCAGCTTTGAACGCACTGCTTGAACCAAGCCAAGCCTTACCATAGGCTTCAGCAGTAGAGCCAATATCCCCCCTTTTTGCATCCGCCAGAACCAATATGCCTTGTTCGTGTGCATTTTCAATCAGTTCTTTCAGAGCTTGAAGACCTTCCACACCATATAATTCAAAAAATGCGACTTGCGGCTTTATAATACCTACTTTACCCACAACTGCTGTTAAGAGAATATCACAAAAATCTTTTAGACCTTTATAATCAAAGCTTAGTTTCCACGATTGCAAAACTTTATGGCTCGGATCAAAGCCAATACAAAGAGGTCCATAGATTTCACGATTTTTAAAAAAAGTTGAACGAAACATTTTATATCCTAACAAGGTCTCTCTTTAAACTTTTTGATACAATCAAAAAGAAAAGCATTTGTCAAAAGAATACAATAGCGAAAACACAAAGAAGAGCTCTCTATACAAAGTGTGCTTTTATTCATGAAACATAAATATATTCCCATTCGTAACGCTTATCATATGTTTATCGACCAAGACGTTGTCATGAGATAAAAATTCAAATTTATGAAAGAATATAAACAAAAAAGCATCCATATTATTATGACCCCATAAAGCCCTATAAGCGTACCTTGTCGTTTTCACACCCTTTTTTATGATCAACAAAAACTCTCTATGAACGCGCTTTAAACAAAGTTTCAAAAGAAAATGCCCCACCATGATGATCTCGATCTTAACTTTAGATCTTTCCTATTCCTTTTTGGCTCATATCTATTCCCTTTTGGAACATAATTAGCAAAAAGGCATTGTATCTCCAGCATATTCAAGGAGATAAAACATGGAAACTCGCATTCCT